>CAYPLB010000019.1:0-3024 GCA_964411565.1 Candidatus Woesearchaeota archaeon | reverse complement strand
AACCTAAAGGTTGGGGTATTAGACCCCAAGGCTCACTACGCTCGCCAATAAATATTTCCTAAAATAATTTATAACACCAAAATCATTAAATACTTCCTCTCCTTACAACACTATATAAAATTGCGTATTACTTAGAGCTCAAACACTATGGGCTTTAGCATAGAAGAAATCTGCACGGGCCGTGAATAATAGCTCGACTTATAGTCCCGGCTTTTTCGAGTATTACCTAATCTTAAATAGTAGATGTCGACTGAGTTTAAGTAATTTTCTATATCTCACTATTTAACCTTTTCAAATCCATCAAAATAATTTCTGCAATAAGTTGTCTAAACTTTTCATCATCTCTCTTCTTAGATCTCTTAGTTAAATCTAAGTATAAATCAAAGTAACCAATAGGTAAATCTAAAGTTGGTAAACCATGAGACCTTAAGATGTGTAACATAAGTAACCTTGAAGTTCTACTATTTCCATCAATAAAGGGATGAATCCTTTGAAACTCATTATGAAAGTATGATGCAAATTGAATTATTTTAGCAAGATTTTTTTTTTCAGTTTCAAACTCATCATATTCTTCAAAAAGAGAAGCTAATTTTTTAGGAACTAAGACATATTCTGAAGTTTTAAATTTAGGATTCCCCTTAATTTTAACATTTTGTTTTCTAATTTCTCCTGCTCCCTTCATGTGATGCATAGCTAAAGCATGATATTTTAAAATTAGGTTTAAATCTAACTTTACTCTACTTTTAGCATTATCTATCATAAATTCTACTGCTCTTTTGTAATTAGTAACTTCTTGAATATGCTCTACGTTATAATTAGATATTTTCTCTCCTGAAAGAATCTTAATTGTATCTGGAAGAGTAATTGGATTACCTTCTAAACTTAAACTTGTGTAAATGAATCCTGTTTCTTCTTTTTTCTCTAACTTTTGTAAGGCGGTATAATGAATTTTAAGATTTTTTTTGTATTTGGCTAATTCTTTTTTAATCTCTTTGATATAATCTCTTGAATCTGCTTTGTAGAACTTAACATCTTTTTTGAAATACTTTAGAAGTTTCTCTAAAAAATGATGTTTTAGGAGTTTACATCTTAGAGGTTTTCTAGATTCAATTAATAAGAAACCCCATTTGAATAAGGCTTCTGTGTAAAAATTGTAAGTTCTGGGATTAATGTTAACATCTTTGATTGTAAAAAATTCTTTTTTTGAGGCCTGTTCTAAAAAAATTAGCATAGTTTCTTTTAGTAAAAGATTATGATTCATATTATGTTTAATACAATAAGCTATAAGATTGAATAGTTCTTGAGATCTTTTATTATTTACAACTAGAACTTTTCCATTTCTTTTAACATATCCATCTTTTTCTAGTTCAATTATAGCATTAAATACTGAATTGTAATTCTCTTGATTGAGAGTTTCAACTATTTCATTAACCTTAGTTTCTCCTTTTTTTGCTACTAAATAAAATATGTCATATTTGGAAGCCATACTTTTACTGAGGTTTGAGAGTATTTAAACTTTGCTATTTTGTATTTTAGATGTATTAATCTTACATATTGTATACAAAGTATAGGATCTTACTATACTATGAGGACCTATTTTGTATTTTTAATGTATAAGTGTTACATTCTTTATGCAAAATAGAGTTATATCTGTTGTCGTCGGAGTTTAAGAAATTTTTGGTTTTATGTAGTCTTCTAATTTTAAAGTTTCTTATCCCAATATTTTTTCCAAGAAATTAATTGTTTTTTGTATTGATTAAATAAAGTTGGATTTAAATTTTCTAATGCTTTTATATATCTAACTCTCATTTTTCTACTCCCCTTTGCGAGACCTAACTTTTGTAAACCTTCTTGATCAAAAATTTTTTCAGCCTTATAAAAATCAGTATTAGAATGTGCAGAAGTTGTTTGCCAACCATGTGCTGAAGCAAATTTTTTTAACCAAGATTGAACAGAATGATCATCACTCCAATTCCAGGAACCTGCTTCCATAATAGGAAATCCTAAATCTGTTAGCTTATCTTCAATTCTGTGAATAAAATCTTCCCAAGGTTCTCCATCATTTCTATTTAACATTACAAAACTTTTGGGTAATAATGTATAACCAATAGTAAAAATATCTACAGTAGTCCCCCCGTAAAAAGTTTTTTTGTTTTTTTTCATAAAGTCTTTAAATGGGATAATTATTGCTAAGTCTGTATCTGTCCATCCTTCAGGTGCCATCATATGTCCGCCAACTACATGATTCAATGTAAAATGATTTGATGGACGAAAAGGAGATGCGAACATTACACTTGGACCAAATACCTTATGCTGTAAGACTTTGTTAAATTCACTTGTTTTCATTACATGTACCGCTACTAAATCTGATTCAGTATAATCATTAAAAGACTTTTTACTCAATTTATCTCTTTTAAATCCTCTTTTCACTTCAGATATATCTATAGAGATTATTTGTTTGAAATTATTAAGAGTTGAACTTTGTTCAAGAGAAGCATTAAATACATCCTTTTGTTTTAGGAATTTTTCTAAATCTTCTATTAAAAATTTCTGTTCTGAAATAGGATACTCACAGATAGCCTGCTTTTCTTCTTTTGCTAGAAATCTTAATTCTGTTGATGTAATACCTGATTTTCTTCCAAAATCAATTTTTAATTCAGGTTTAGGTTCCAAAATTCTTAATTTAATGGGAGGATGAAATTGAATAGTTATTTTTGGTTCCTTACTATTCAAAATAGATTCTTCAAAAATTGCTTCCCCTCTCTCTGCTTTTAAAGATTCAAAATTTTTTAATAATTCATAAACTATAAATAAATTTACTCTAAGATTAATTTCTGTTTCTTTGTATTGACTATCTTTAATTGAAAGATGTAAATCACAAATTTGTTTTCTTGATTGGAAAAGATCTAAAATATTTCTAAAATTTGTTCTAAAAGTTAACTGTTTTACAATGTTTTGGTTAAATGGCTCTTCTGAATTGTCAACTTCTGGCTTTGATAAAGAGGTATTATCAATATATAAACT
>CAYPLB010000018.1:0-4061 GCA_964411565.1 Candidatus Woesearchaeota archaeon | reverse complement strand
TAAGCCTAGCTCGAGGGATACCCCATCCCTTTAGGGTGGGGAGGATGTCATTTTTTGATAAAAGAGGATATATCAATTTGAAGCTTGACATCAGAGAGTACAAGCCCTTCTTTTTTTAGTCCAAAAATAGGGTTGGACTTGTAATCAGAATAAATACGCTGAGACTGTGCGAGAATGCTGTGATGTCAAGCCCCATTCTGAGCAACATCTTAATGATTTTTTTGTTATGGGAAGTGAAGGTAAAGAAGTTTTTATATTATTTTGCTTTCATTTCGGTAACAATTTTATCCAAGATCCTTAGAATATTATCTCTAACTTTCTTTCTCTTCAAAGTCTTTAATTCCCCTAATAATCTTCTCATTGTTGTTTCAATTGGAATTAATTTCACAGGATCATTTTTTCTATTTCTTGCAACTAATTCTACCAAGCTGCCCAAATTTGTAATTGTTAAATCTAATTTCTCTTCAAACGTCCCTAACTTTACCGTAATTTTTCTAACTATCTCTTCTTCTTCTTGGCCAAAACTTTGTTCGGCATCATTATATCTAAATCTGAGTGACATTGGTGATCCATCTCTACCATTCATAATATTCTCTTCTGAAAACCAGCTATCTCTTAAAGAATAAAGTATAGATACCATATTACCAAATCCTTCTCTAATCTTATCTATAAAAATTCCACCTTTCAATTCTGTATAAATATAATAGTCTTCTCCCCAAAAACTATTTAACTCCTCACATCTACCAGTTATTTCAAAACAATTTTGAACAATTCCCTCAATTTCAAAAAAAAATTCCCTTCTCATATAGCTTTATAAAACTCCCTTGTTTTTAAACATTTCTATTATGTGGCTATGTCCGAAAAGGCTCTCTTGAGAGCCAAAAGATTATCTGAATAATCTTTTCAATCCTTTCCAGGTTATATATCAGGATGTGCCATCCCATTTCTCTTTTCTTCATGTAATGTTTCTTTGATCTTAATGAAGTTATTATAGATTTTAATGAATGATTTACTGATTCTACCATGTTTCTCATATTATACTCCGGATCTTTTTCTATACACTTTCTTCTAAATCTTCCTTTTGGTCTTCTCCTTGATGATTTTCTAACTGGTGCATACATTTTATTACCTTTTTAAAAAGCAAGCTTATGAAGTTTTTCAGAGTCATAGCCTTTGTCTGCTAAAATTTTTACACCTTTTATTTTCATTCTTTTGAATATACTCTTGGCTCCAAGAGTATCGTGTCTTGGCTTGATACGCAAGACAAAGTCATGAATTAATTTGGTCTTTGTATCGACGATAATGTCTAATTTTGCATAAGGCATCTTTTCAATGCCAACTCTCTTCTGATAATGTCTACTTCTTCTCCAGGAATCAATACCAGTGGCATCGATGGCCATCAAAGAGGGATTCTCATCTATTAAAGAAAAATCCAAAAGTTTTCGGATTATTTGTAAATCAAATAATTTTAACCAATCATGTAAAGTACTCTTCCCCGGAAGAGACTTTAAACCTAACCAATTTACCCATTTTAACTCACAAAGCTCCTTCGTGAAATCACGAAGGCTTTTTCTGCTCCTCAGAAAAAGAACTATCAGCCCAACTCGCTGATAATTAGTAAATTTCTTTGGACCAACTTTATTGAAATGAAGTGGAAAATCCAAAAAATGACAAGATTTAATAATTTGTTTGTGTAACTTATGTCTTGAAGTCTGGACTGGAAGTAGGTTTTGTCTCATAACTAAACAGAAACCTTCCAGACTTTTATCTTTTACTTTTTAATTCCGGACACAACCTATTATGTAGCACAGAATAAAAAAATTGATATTTTAAGGGCTACAATGTTCCCCCTAGATTAAATAAGGATACTCAACGGAATTTAATCTTTGTTCTTTACTCATAAAGGGTATTATACTAAAACTTTCAGAAAAGATAATTTTTAGATCTCATCTCTTTTTTTATGTCTAGAATTATTTTTAAGAATCCTCATTCCAATATAACCAAATGTAGCCGACATTCCCCCAGTTAATCCCAGTCCCATATAAAAATTAGAGGGTTCAGGTAAAATCTTATATCCAAAGAATGCTACTATCCCAAACACTATTGAATAGGATATACACATTTCTCCTGAGACATCAAGATCTCTCCAATCTTCTTCAATTGATTGTTCTAAGGATTGTTCTAAGCCGGTATTATCATCCATTTCTCCAATGCTTTGATTAGGTCTAGTCCTTTCTAGTTTTACAAGGGTGTTAGGTATATTTCTAGTATACTCCCTAAATCCCTTAAAATGTATATTCTTTTGTGCTAAATTACCTAAATGATCCATTTTTACTCTTTGCTTTAGTTAATTATTTCATATATAAATTTTTCTGTTTGTAACCACTCTACAAAGATAAAAACAAACCAATCTCTTCAAAATTCAATCCATTCAGGCAATTTCTCTTCTTTGATCATTTTCTAAAAGTTCTCGTATTTCTCTTAGGAGTCTAACTTGTTCACCATCCTCTTTAACTCCTTTAATAGCAAGATCTCTTACATATTCAGCCATAAACCTGTATCCCAGCCTATTAGCATGCGCTCTAATTAATTCTTTTTGTTGTTTGGTTACAGCACATTTAATGAAGTGATTCTTGCCCATTTTTTTCATATTTTGTTTTGGAACTTGACTTTATAAAGTAACTATTGACTTTTTTTCTGAAAAAAAGTAGATAGTCAATTTATAAACTCAAAATTCTTATTTTTTAGCTTTTTATTAAACTCCTTGGTAAAGTTTTTGTGGAATTTCTTATATACTTCTATTATGTTCATATTACTACTTAAACTTTGTATTGTACTCGTATTCGCTTGTATACGTTTTAGTTTAAATTCCATAAACTAGATATGTCAATAAGACTATATAAATTGACTAATGAAAAATTTTTCAAAAATTTTTGATAAAAACTTTCAGTAAGGTATTTATATACTAATTCTAAAAAACATCTTTTGGTACTTGACTTGTACCAGAATTATATAATTCTCTTCAAACTTATTATAATATATGGCTGAAGATAAAGTAACAGGCATTGTTTTTATTGTAGCACTTATTGGATTAATAGGTTATGTTTTTTACAAAAGAGAAATAGAACCAACAATTTTAGCTACAGATTGGACAAAAGTAGCAATTATCGCTTCAATTTGTATTATCTCATTAATTTTTTTAGTTATTGTAGGTTATTTTTCTGTTAAAAAGGTTAAAAGAAATATTAAAGAAAAAAAGGAAAGAAAATATGAACTTAGTAAACAAAAATCTGAATTAAATGAACTCCTAGAAACTTCTTTTTATGGCTCTTCTATAGAAATTGAAAAAAAACTTGAGGAATTAAAAGAAAAAGTTAAAAAATTTCCTGAAGAAATTAAGAATCAATCAAAAATAAAGAAATTCTACAAAAAAATTGAAAGAAAAATTGAAGATAGAGAGCAAGAAGAAGAAATTAAAAAAGAAGAACAAAGGCAACAAAGATTAAAAAAAGAAAGAGAAGAAAGATTTTTCAATAACAAAGTTCAAGAACTCATTGAATTTAAAATTAAGAAAAAGTCTCACAAAGCTTTGCCTTTGAAACATAATTATTCTTCACAAATGATATACAAGGCTACAGAAGAAGCAAGAGATTACTTTAGAGAAGAGCAAAGAAAAAAAGAAATTAGAAAAGAGGCTATTGAATACTATAAGAAGAATGATATTGATACTAAACCTAATTTGCTCAAAGAGAATGAAGAGATTTATGCTAAAGTAAGAAAAGAAATTAAAAATAAAAAGATTAAACTTAAACCTGAAATTGTTTATGAAGGTGAACCATTAGAAAAACAATTCTATAGAGCTAAGGATATTGATGAAGAAATAAAAAGAAAAGCTATTGCTCAAGGTTATGAACATGTTAGGGGGAATGAACTTGATGGATGTATTTCTGCTGGAGGATTTTATATCAAGAAAAATATGGAAAGAGAATCATCTAAACATTTTCTAATGAAGTACTTGTTTGCTGAACTAAATCCTAAGTTAAAAGTTGAACATGCTATCA
>CAYPLB010000017.1:0-4473 GCA_964411565.1 Candidatus Woesearchaeota archaeon | reverse complement strand
GATGGAGATATTGCAGGATTTGGAGAAGATTGGTTAGTTGCTACTCCTAACTTTGCTTCAGTAGATAGAAATATCCCAAGGACAGTTATTGAGTAAAGTTTTTAAACCCCTTTATTTCTTATTTTATAAAATGGAAAAAGAGATATGTCCTTTTTGTCATAAGAAAACAATGACCTTAATGGAAGAGGAAAAAGAAATCCCTTATTTTGGAAAAGTTTTCTTATTTTCTATGGATTGTGAGAGTTGTAATTTCTATAAATCAGATGTGGAAGCTGCAGAACTACAAGACCCTTGTAAAATTACATTTACTGTTGAGAGTGAAGAAGATTTGAAGGTGAGGATCGTAAAGTCATCTAGTGCTTCTATTAGTATGCCTACAATAAGAATGTCTCAGAGGCCAGGACCTGCGTCTATAGGCTTTATTACAAATGTAGAAGGACTAATTAATAGATTCCAAAGGATTGTTGAAGGAGAAAGAGATAATGCTGATGATAAGGATGCTAGAAAGAAAGCAAAAAATATTTTGAAAAAGTTTAGAAAGGTAAAATATGGTGAAGATAAATTGAAAATTGTTATTGAAGATCCTTCAGGTAATTCTGCAATTATTTCTGATAGAGCTATTGTTAAAAAAATTAAAGTAAAGAAATAAAATTAATCATCATCATTGATTTCTAATTCTTCATATGTCTCTTCATAATCTTCGTCTACATCATCATCAATGAGTTCACTATCATACTCATATAAGTCTTCATCTTTTATTGCCATCGCGATGGTGCAAAAATATAGTATTTAAAAAGTTTTCGCTGTTATACTAAACAAAGCTTCAAAAAGTTTAAAAAGAGTGCATTTTAGAGAATAGAAGATGACAAATCAACCAATATATATTCTTCCTGAAGATACAAAAAGAATGTTAGGAAAGGATGCTCAAAGAAATAATATTATGGCTGCAAAAATTGTAGCTGAAACAGTTAGAACTACATTAGGTCCGAAAGGTATGGATAAAATGATTGTAGATTCTCTTGGTGATATTATTGTTACAAATGATGGAGTTACAATCCTTAAAGAAATGCAAATTGAACACCCTGCTGCAAAAATGATTGTAGAAGTAGCAAAAACACAAGATGAACAAGTTGGAGATGGTACTACAACTGCTGTTATTCTTGCTGGAGATTTGTTAAAAAATGCTGAAAAACTTCTAGATAAAAATATTCATCCAACAGTCATTATTAAAGGATATAATAATGCAGCAAAAAAATCACAAGAAGTTTTAAAACTCTTATCAGATGATATTTCAATTGTTGACAAAGAAAGATTGATGAGAATTGCTATGACATCAATGGTTGGAAAAAATGGTAGTTCAAAAGAAAAATTAGCAAGTTTGATTTTAAGAAGTGTTGAAGAAGTTATTGAAGGAAATAAAGTTGATAGTTCTAATATTAAATTCGAAAAGAAAGTTGGTGGAGGAATAGAAGATTCAGAGTTAATTAAAGGAATAATTTTAGATAAAGAAATTGTTAACTCAGGAATGCCAAGGAGAATTGAAAATGCAAAGATCGCTTTGATTGATAGCCCTTTGGAAATTAGATCTCCAGAAACAGATACAAAAATTTCTATATCAGATCCTAATCAATTGCAAGCTTTTATCGACCAAGAAGAAAGAATTTTGAAAAGTATGGTAGAAAGTATACAAAGAGCTGGAGCAAATATTTTACTTTGTCAAAAAGGAATTGATGATGTTGCACAATATTATTTAGCAAAAGCAGGAGTACTTGCAGTTAGAAGAGTTAAAAAATCTGATATGAGTAGATTGGCTAAAGCTACAAAGGCAAGAATTGTTAATAAAATTTCTGAGTTGAGTATGGAAGATTTAGGAGCAGCAGGTTTAGTTGAAGAAAGGAAAGTAGGAGAGGATGAAGTTATCTATGTTATGAATTGTCAAAATCCTAAATCAGTTAGTATTCTATTGAGAGGTGGAACTGAACATGTAGTTGATGAAATTGAAAGAGCGATGATTGATGCACTAAGTAGTGTTATTGTAGCTCTAGATAAAGGTAAAGTAGTTGCAGGAGCTGGAGCTATTGAAATTGAACTTGCAAGAGAACTTAGACATTATGCTAGTTCATTAGTTGGAAGAGAACAATTAGCTGTGTTAGCATTTGCTGAATCAATAGAAGTCGTTCCAAGAACTTTAGCAGAAAACTCAGGTTTAGATCCAATTGATATTTTAACAGATTTGAAAGCTAAACATGAAGCTGGAGAAAGAAGTACAGGTATTAATGTTATTACAGGAAAAGTAATGAATGCATTTGAAGAAGGAGTTATTGAACCCTTAAAAATTAAAACACAAGCTATTAAATCAGCTTCTGAAGTTGCAGAATTAATTCTTAGAATAGATGATGTGATTGCAGGAAGTTCTGCAGGTAATCAAGGAAGTCAAATGCCTGATGTTAGTGGCATGATGTAGTTTCTTTAACAAAAGTTTTATAAATCTATATAGTATTTAGAAGGATAAGATGGTAAAAAAGAAGGTGGCTAAAAAGAAAGCTAAAAAAAAGGTGGTGAAAAAAATGAATTCTTCAAATCCAAAAAATACACTTAATACAAAAGCAATTGAAAGATTAATTGATTCAAATTTAGCTGTACAACATAAGATGACAGATGTTCTTATGGGAGTTAAAGATCTAAACAGTAATGTAAAAGAATTAGTCCATATATTCAAAAAAGCTGGAGAACATATCAAAGCTTCAAAATATGAAGATCCAATGGTCAATAAACTAGACGACCTACTAGAACAAAATAAGAGGATATCACAGGCTTTAATTATGTTAGAAAAGTTTGTAAAAACTAAGCCTGAAAGAGAAAACCCTCTTAGTCCTTCACAAGGATATTAAGATGACAACTCGTTTTATCCTAGATAAAAAACTTAAAGCACAGAATGATGTTATTAAAGAAATTCTTGAATTAACTAGAAAGGAAGCTTATCCAAGTAAAGATGCTACTCACTTAGCAAGTTTTATGGATGCATGTTTCTATGTAATGGAAAAAGGAAAAAGAAAAGAAATTAAAAATAAATTAATTTATGAAGAAAAGCAAAAAAAGAGAGAAGAGTTAAAAGCTAAGAAGGAAGAAGAAGAAGCTTTAATGGCATCCTTAGAAGCAGAAGCACCAATGCCGGAAGCTTTAGAAATGGAAGCACCAGAACAAGAAGAAGGTATAGCATCCTTAGATCTTTCAGAAGAAGATACAAGTAACTTAGCAAAGAGAGAATATGTTTTGAGAATTTATGAGAGCCCTATTGGAGTTTTAGTAGATAAGAATGAAAGTGGAAAATATATATATAATGTTGTTGAACCAGTGTTGAATAAAAAAGTTCTAGAGAAAGCTAAAGCAAGTTATGGAAGAGAATTAGAAAGAAAAAATGAATTGTTTGAAAATAAAATGTATATGAAAAAAGTTGCTGAGAATTCTGCAAAAAAAGCAAAAGTTAAATTTAATGAAATGATGGTTCAAAAATTAAAATATTATCTGTCAAAAGAAATTATTGGTGCGAAAAGTTTTGATGCTCTGTTGTTTGATGAAAAAGTTAAAAAAATTGAATGTGGAGGAGAAAATAAAATTGTTAGAGTTAATTATGATAATCTTGGAGAAATGGAAACAAATATTTTAATATTAAGTAATAAAGAAATTAGTGATATAATTAAAAAAATTGCTTTTGAAACAAAAAAGCCAGTTAGTGCTCAAAATCCAATACTAAGTGTAGTTTTCCAAGGTTTGAAATTTGATGGAGTAATTGGTTTAGGTGGAAAAAGTGCTAAATTAACAATAAGGAGGATGAATGTATGATAGGAGAAGCAATAATAATATTAATTTTACTTTTGGTGATTATTGGTTTAGTATATCAGTTTATGTTTGATATATTTTTAATGACTCTAATAGGATTAATAGTATTCTATGTGATATTTTTAGTAGTAGAAATACTTCTTTGGAGAAAAAGGAAAAATAAAGTTGAAGTCAAAGAAGAAGCTAAAACTGAAGAAAGTCCAAAGGAAATGCCAAAAGTTGAAGAAAAGCCAATAGTTCAAGAAGATCCTGATATAAATAAATTAAAAGAATTTATTAAGAAAAATTTAGATCAAGGATTTAAAGAGAATATCGTCAGAATTGCTCTAGAAAAGCAAGGATGGGATAAGAGTAAAATAGAAAAAGCATTTCAAGAATTAAATAAATAATTTTTTTCTTTTTTAGAATTTTTTAATTTAAAATAAAAAAAATAAGAAATTTATCTTCGTCTCTTTTTTCGCTTTACTTTCTTCTTTTTAGCTTTTCGCTTTACTTTCTTTTTTGCAGCTTTTCGCTTTACTTTTTTCTTCTTAGCTTTTCGCTTTACTTTTTTCTTCTTAGCTTTTCGCTTTACTTTCTTTTTTGCAGCTTTTCGCTTTACTTTTCTCTTCTTAGCTTTTTTCTTAACTTTTT
>CAYPLB010000016.1:0-4518 GCA_964411565.1 Candidatus Woesearchaeota archaeon | reverse complement strand
TTGCATCATCAAACAAGTGTACATATTCATCTTCAAAGATTTTATGGGATTGATTGAATAATTGGAAATTTTCCAGTTTTTTTTACTTTGTTTTTATTAAGTGTGGTTGAAAGTTCTTATTTATGTTTGGTGAGATTGTGTTGGCTTTGTGCTTTGGATTGGCTTTAGGTGTTGTGACAGGGTTAGTGCCAGGTGTGCATGTGAATTTGGTAGCAGTGTTGTTGTTTAGTTTCTTGCACTTTGATGGGTTTTTGGTTTCAATTGTGATTATAGCTAACGCTGTGACGCATACTTTCTTGGATACAATACCTTCAGTATTTTTGGGTTGTCCTGAGGAAGGGAATTGTTTGTCAGTGTTGCCTGGGCATAGGTTATTGATGCAAGGACAGGGGTATTATGCAGTTATGCTGACAGTTGTTGGCTCTTTTGGCGGTTTAGTTTTGTCTGTTTTAGTTTTACCTTTACTTTTGTATGTTGTTGATCCAGTGTATTCTGTGCTGAAAGATCATATTGGTGTGATAATATTACTTTTAAGTTTGTTTTTGATTTTTCGTGAGAAAAAGAGGTTTTGGGCTTTTCTGGTTTTTGTTTTATCTGGTGTGTTTACCTTGCTTGTGTTTAATGTGACTATGAAAGAAGCACTTTTTCCAGTTTTTAGTGGAATGTTTGGTGTTGCAATGTTGGTTTTAAGTAGTGAAAGTAGTATTCCTAGGCAAGAAGAATGTTCTTTTAATTTGGAGAATAAAGTTCTGAAGGCTGTGCCTGTTGCTGTTGTAGTTGGATGGTTTTGCAGTTTTATGCCTGGAATGGGTAGTTCGCAAGGTGCTGTATTAGGTTCGCAAGTTGTAAAGTTGTGTGAGAAAGGTTTCATGGTGTTGGTTGGTGGCTTGTCTACAGTTAACATGGTTTTGTCTTTGGTTACATTTTATATTTTGGGTAAGGCTCGGAATGGTGCGGTTGTTAATGTTATGAAAATCCTTGAAAGTGTTTCTTTTAATCAATTGGTTGTGTTTGTTGGTGTTGCGATGGTTGTAGGTGGGGTTAGTGTATATTTGGCTAGTTTCTTATCAAAAAGGTTTTCAAAGTTTATAGTAAAAGTAAATTATAAAAAATTGATACATTTTGTGATTGGTTTGATTGTTGTATTGGTTTTTGTTATCTGTGGTTGGAAAGGGTTGGTTATATTGTTCTTTTCTACTTGTATAGGGTTTATTCCGCAGTTGAAAGGAGTTTCGAGAAGTCAGATGATGGGTTCTTTACTTTTGCCTGTGATGGTTTGGTTTATTTTGTAAAGTTGTATTAACAATTCTTATAAATAGACACTTTTTAAGAAAATTTATGAGTTTAGAACAGATTACTAAAACAGGTGTAACAGGAGATTATTGGAATTGTTATTTTCCTATAGCGGAAGTGTTGTGTAATAAGGGAAAAGGTGCAACAAGTGAAGCATTAAGGAGATACCCTATTCCTAGATATAGTGATAGGTATTCAAGAGATGAGTCTGAAAATTTGTTTGGTAGAGAAGATTTGGTAGAAAGGTTAGATGAGTTAGCCGATTTTGTTAATCAGAAGTTTATTGATCCTGAAGAATATGAAGAGAAAGAGTTTAAAGTTGTAATAAATGAGGTGTATAGAATAATTTTTGGAAGGGATGAACCGTATTTTTCTGAGGTTGAGAGATGATGCGCGAGCCGAACACTCGGTGTCAACTAGTTATCCCTGATACATCTTGTCTTACATAAAGTTATAAGTGAAGGTTGTATTTATAGATCTCGTTACACTAATATCTTTCCTGAACTTGAGGTTGCAAAAAGTAGCAACAAATCTTATAAAAAAAGAAATTTTACTCTTTCTGTTAATCAAAATTTAAATAAGGCCTTGATTCTTTCCCATAAGGATAAGGTAGGGGCAAATAGTTTCAATTGATCAAGAGATCCAAATCTTGTTTCCGTACTTTGGGCACATTCTTCAGTATCAGAATCTCTAGAATCATACGCATACCAAGTTCCAGCCTGATTATCACACAAGGCATTAGTATTCGAAGGATCTAATCTGCAAAAACTTGGAATCGTTGCAGCATAACTTTCTCCACTAGAATAAGCATAACTACTTTCAACATACTTATCATTATCACAATCACAGCCATAATATACACAATTATACAAAGAATCTTCTTCTGTACCTAAAGTACAAGAACCTTTCCAATAAGAAGAATCTGAATCTCTAGGATACCAAGTTCCAGCCTGATTATCACACAAGGCATTAGTATTCGAAGGATCTAGTTCACAAAAACTTGGTAAGGTTGCACTATAACTTTCTCCACTAGAATAAGCATAAGCATCTTCAACATACTTATCATTATCACAATCACAACCATAATTTGAACAACTTTGGGTTAATGTTGAATCAGGTTCAAATGAAAAATCTTTAAACTCAATTTCGGTATCAAAAGCACCCATAATTTCCCAATCAAAACTAACATGAACTAAATTATACTCAGATAAATCAAGGTTATCATTATATTCAGTGTTATAAGTATCAAATGCTTCTTGCGAAATTTCTTTAAAATCAAAATTATAGTTAGCCCAGTCTCCACCTTCTTCTAAAATGGGGAATTCATTACCCATACCAACATCATATATTGGAATTCCAAACTGGTCAGTAATAATAATGGTTTCTTCATTAGATGTACAACTTTTTTCTTCATCAGAATCACCTTCCCACCAATGTTTCTGACATAGAGGAAATAAAATCCAAAACATATCTTCAGGACTATCTCCTTTACTTAACAAAAAAGCAAAACCAAAAGCTCCATACCTTCTAACAGGCATATTATACATTGTACAATCCTGAGCAGGCATTGTAAAATCAAACTCATTTAATTTAACATCTAAATTAAAATTTAATTCATCATGATTATCTAAATCTATAAAAACACTTTGTCTAACACCATAATGAATCCAAGCTGTTTCTGGATTTATAGGATTAGTAATGCTACAACCAAAATTTTCTTCTAAACTAGTGTCAAATATAAGTTTTACTCTTCCATTCTTATAAGAATATAACTTTTTATCACCTTTTTCTGATTCAAGTACAATTTTTGGATCTGTTGATTTTGGATTTGGCAAATTTTTACAAAAATGTGTTTCAGTAGCCACTTCAGTAACTTCCCAAACTGGACTTTCACCATCAACAGCCATTTCACATTGTTCTTCTTCAGTGAGAGTGCCTTCTCCAAACTTAGTAAATCCCCATTCGAAGTTAAAGTCTTCAAAAAATATGTCCTCATCATAATCTAAGAATTCTATTTCTGGAATTACTGGAAATGTTAAAGTTATAATCTCTTCATCTTCTGCAAGATCCTCACAAAGAGGATTAATTTCTCCACTTTCACTAACACAATTATACTCATTATCAGACGCAACCCATTCATTTTCAATTGCTCTATACCCATCAGGGCAATCTGAACCAAGTTCTACCATACAGGCATATTCAATCCTTTCATCATCTTGACAACAAATCATAGCACTTTCTTCGGCTGCACTTACTAAAGTTATTCCTAGACAAGTAAAAATTAGAAAAAACCAAATAAATTTATTCCATATTCTCATTTTAGTTTAATATTGGTAAAAGTAATATATAAAATTACCTTTTTGGATAAAATTACTGCTTTATAGGTTTGAACTGTATAAGAATTGGAAGGAATAGAATGCGCGAGCCGAACATCATATAAACTCTAAGAGAATTATAACCCTATGGAAGAAGAACATTATGAAGAAGAACAACCTTCATTACTAAAAAGAATTTCAGTTGCAATAATTGGCTTATTCCTAGTGTTCTTAATGTTAAGCACTTTTCTTGTTTGGGGTAATGTTGGAGAGATGGTTGCAGGATGGATTGAGTCTGAAACTGTTGAAAATGGGTTAGTTGAACTTGAAGATTATACTGTGGCTTTTTCTAACAATACATATGAGATATTGCAAGAAATATATTATGATAATCAAGAGCATGAAACTAAGGTTTGTTTGTTTGGAGAAGTTAAGGATACTGTTTACAATGTCACCTATGTGTACCAGCCAGTTATATATTCGCAACAGTTTAACCAAGTTGTTTCTGAGGCTTGTCCTAGTGAAACTATTGTTGCTTTACATTCGCACCCGTACGGACATTGTATTGCTTCGCAGCAAGATCTTTCTACTTTAGCACAATCTAAGCTAGTTAATGAAAATATTATTATTGGAGTTATGTGTGATGAGGATAGGTTTAGTTTTTATCAGTAAGGTTTTTATAATATTTTGTGTTGTATAAGATCATGAAAAAGTATGTTATTGTATTAATCTTATTGTTGTGTTTATCTTTAGTTTTTAATTTTTATTTGTTTTCTGAACCAAGTGTTACAGGTGAGATTGTTCAAGGTTTTAACACTTATACTAGTGCGGTTTGTGAAGGAAATGTGTGTCATGATGAAGTACTTGTTTGCTGAACTAAATCCTAAGTTAAAAGTTGAACATGCTATCA
>CAYPLB010000015.1:0-5675 GCA_964411565.1 Candidatus Woesearchaeota archaeon | reverse complement strand
TTGTTTGTTTTACCATTTGTTTAACTTCATTAATACTAAATGGTGCTTCTGAATTGTCAACTTCTGGCTTTGATAAAGAGGTATTATCAATATATAAACTCTCAATTCTGTATGGAGGAGTCCCTCCCTTTATTTCGAATAATCCATTTGGCCCACTAATTTTCATTGGAACAAGAACTGTTTTTTCTAAATCTAATGATGTATCAAGTATTTGAACAACAAAACTTGATAATAAAGGTCTAATTTGAAAAGAATTACTACTAAATATACGTCTAAAAAATTTAAGCGCCATATTTCATATATTGGCTAAAAAGTATTTAAAATTTTGGATTTTTAAAATTAAGTAAGGCTTAGTTGGCGGATACAAGTCAAGCATTGATGCGCCTGAAAAATAAAGGCCGTTTTGGGCTTTTTTTAGGGTGGGCCTAGAAGTCAAAGTAGAATGCGCGAGCCGAAAACAAGGTCGCAACTCAGGTTTTCTTCCATGAGTTAAACTGTTGATACATGTATGTATAAGGTGTATTTCTATTTATTCTTTTCGTTATTTTTTTGCTTGTTTCCAAACTTTTTCAAAGAATTCTTTGTATCTGTTGGCTATTCTTTTAGAAGTTATTTCAAAACAAATTGGACTATCTCCCCAAATGTTCATAATGATTTTATTTTTTCCAATACTGATTGCCATTGGTAAATTTAAATCAATAAATCTAATCTTTCTATTTTTTTGTTTGAATTGTTTTTCGAAAAGTGATTTTAGGCTTTTGTCAGCAATTCCTCTTGATTTGATTATTTTTTCTAACCTTTTTAGATGTAGATTTTTAAAGAAAGTAACAACTTGTTTGTTTTCTAATTCTTCTTTTTGTTGAGTGAAAAATAAGAATTCATCTTTTTTGTTCATCTCTTCCAGAAGATTATTAAATGCAGCTCTTACTCCTTTGAAGCCCTTATAAATTTGTGCAGATTCCTCTTCATGAGAGGACAGTTTTTTTGTTAACTCCTGAATGAGTTCTTTTGACTCTTCTTTAATTTCTTCAATTTCTTTTTGTTTTTTATCTAAATAGTTTAGAATAGTATTTGGGTTAGAAGCTTGGAATTTTTTGACATTGTTTTCTATAATGAATGTAACTAAACCTTTTTGGATTAATTTTTCTAGGATTAAGTAGACTTTTGAGCTAGAGATCTTTGATTTATCCATTATTGGGCCAGTAGAAGATTTACCTAATTTGATTAAGGCTTGATATACTCTAATTTCTCCTTCAGTTAGTCCAATTTTTCTTAAAACTTCTTTTTTCATGCTTTTTAGAGAGATTTGATTGTTTTTAAAGTTTTTTATTACTACGCACTTAAGGGGAGAGAATACTTATGTACACCTTGAGGACCATCACAAAGTAATGAAAAACAAGGAGATAACAAAATGAAATCACAAGAAATCGAACAAGAGATTAAAGATATTGAAGATACTATAGCAGAAAAGGAAGAAAACATTGAGACCCTAAGTAAAGAAGCATGCATCCAAAGATGGGAGACAAGAGAAATTATAGCAAAAGATAAACTTGGCGACTTATATTCTACTGATAGAGATGAAATGATAGAATGGAGAGATGTAATTGTTGCACATGTAAAAACCTTAACTGATAATGAAAGATTAGTGGTCTCAAGATTTCTACATCATAAAAACGTTATCTCTTTTTGTAGGGGCTTTGGCACTTATAATTGTAATGATTGTTATATAGTTGAACCCAATAAAGAAGAGCTATTAGAAGTACTAGATCTTGAGAAGTTTACTAAATATAGATATAGAAAACGTTCTATTCCAGATGAAGTTGTTGATCAAGCACAGACTGATTTAGTTGGAAAAAGTGATTTAGAAGAAAGGTTAGACAATGAAAGGTCTGAAATAGAAAGCTTAGCAGAAGAAAAGAAAAGTAAGTGGAAATTACACAATATTTATGAAGTATTAGAAAAGAATGAGATAGACCCTAATGAAGTTCTACAGTCAATGCCTAGTTTCATACCTTTTGCAGTAATCAATAGAAGAAGAAGAACGAGGATAATCTATGCAACTGTTAATCAAGGAGAAAATGTAGGAGTAATTCTTACAGACGAAAGTACTAACAAAGGTTATGGCGGCCTTGAATGGGGTATTAACGTGATTGCCTTTAGAGATGGAGAATCTGAAAGCGAATACTATAAGTATAGAGCAACCTCTGGCAGAAGAGATCTCAGAAACTGTTTTGTAGAAGCAGACATCCAAAATGTAACAGACGAAGGTTTCGAAGTAGAATTAAAGAGTGCTAAACCAGAATTTGGTGCAAGAAGGATCATAACAAAACACTATGATCTTAAAAAACAAGAAGAACAGCTAATTTTGGAAGACAGGTTAAATCCTGAAGAACAAAAACAATTCACTGATAGTCTTGAAAGGATCAAAGAAAAATTAATTGACAGCCACCATAGAAAGGGTGGGGAAATGCCTGCTTACGCTAGTTTCTTAAATTTCGGTCAAAGTAGAAGAAATAATCCTGTAGTAATCCCACAAGGACTGGATCAAGTAAGAATACCTTATGAACTCCCTGAGATAGTGGATGAATTTGTAGCAGAAGGACAAGGTGAAGCAGTTTTAGTTGTAAAAGCACAAATAGATTTTAACCCCGGTGGAGGTAGACAATTCGAATGGGTAGCTTACAAAGTTACTCAGGATGGAAAAGAAATGATCGATCGTAACTGTGCATATCAAGAAAGTTTAGCAGAAGGCCAAGTTGTTGATATAAAGGCTTCTTTATTATACAAAAAGCACTTTGATCTTAATAGAGATTAAGGCTTTTTTTTAATAATGAGGGAAGAAAATTGAAGTGTAACTAAGGTCTTTGGTTTCAAATGTTTTAGAAGAAAATCGAAGTTGAGACATGATGCGCGAGCCGAAATTTCTACTTGAAGGGTATATGCGCTGATGTAATACTAATTACAATCTTTATTAATAATAAGACAAACTCCTATTTAAACTTTTTACTTTGGATTTTTTCATTTATAATGGAAATAACATCTATTTCACATTTTTTCTTAATTCCATTTTTTTCAAACTCAATCTCAAGATTATGGTCTGAGAATGTGTAAATATGATTATTTAGCATATAAACATACCATTCAAACCAACTTCCTGCTCTTTTTAAAATTGCATTTTTTAGAAATTTTTCTTGAAATTCATATTCAAATCTTACTTCCATTTTATTTTTACAAATTTTGCATTCTGAATTTATATTTTCATTAATAGGGTAATGATTTTTACACCAGGTACAAATAAATTTCCTTTTTTTCTCTAGGATTTGCATTTCTGAAAGTCTTTCTAAAAATTTTAAAATATCATTTCTATTTATTTTAAAATCATTTTTTAGATTTAAATAATCAAAAAGATTTATTCTATCACAAATAAAACATCTTTTAGAATATCTTTTATTAATATCAATTTCATTAAGGTGTTTTCTAAATAAGGTTTGTTTACAGCCTTGGCAGTTAAATCTTTTTATGAAGCTTTGTTTTGTTATTTTTTGAATTCTTTCTTTTTTTAGTTCTTTTAGATCAAAAGGAATATTATCTACATCTAATGAACCCCTTCTTAATAATAAACTAAATAAATAACGATTTAGATTATTTTCAATTAGAAGTTGAAATAATTTTTCAGAGTTTCCAAAATCAAAGGAATTTATATCTTTTCCAACTTCAGAATACCCCAGGACTTTTATGTTTTTTTTTCTAAAAATCTTTTAATAGTTTCATTTGGTTTTCTTTCTTTTTTAAGTTCAGGTTCTTTCTTTAAGGGTAGTTTATTCTCCATTTTTCAAAGGTAATATAAATTTTTCACCTAACTCCTCTAACTTTTTATCAACTGAACTTGGATCTCCATGAAGAGCATAAACACTTCCAATTATGTTCATTCCAAGATGTTTTGAAAAAGTTGATAATGCATTAATACATTTTTGTGCACTTTGTTCTTCTTCTGTATGCCATTTGCATTTTCCATTAGAATCAAATTCTAAAAGTTCTTTTATATTAGCAACTGTGACTAAAGCTACATTTTTACCTTTTAAGCTTTCAGAAAAATACAAAGGAAGGCATCTATCCATAAAAACTTTCAAAAGTCCACTTACATTACTAAAATATGTTGGGCTACCAATAACAAGGCCTTCTGATTTTTTAAGCTTTTCAAGTAGTTCTAACATTTCGTCATCTAATTTACATTTTTTTGTATTGAGACAAGAAGTTTCTCCACAACATTGGTTAATTCTACACTCTGAAAGGTTAATTATCTCGTAAGGTTTACCTGAGGCTCTTAAAACTTTTTCAACCATGTAATAAGTACCTTCTTTTCTAGGGCTTCCAGCTATACCAATTAAAACCATATAATCTCAAAAGTTTATTTGTTATATATAATTATTGAAAGTTTAGGATTTCTTTCATTCTAATGAGTTTTATTATAATTATCAAGTCTATCATAGTTACTTACATATTCTTTATTTTCTGGATTATAAGAAGTAGAAATATAATTTTCATCAAAATCTTCCCAATTGCCTATAAATTCTCCAGTTGTAGGGTTATAAATTAATACTCCTTCATCTCTTGTTAATACACTAACATAGATATGGTATTCATTAGTCTCAGGTTCAGTATACCAAAAACTATGGAAAGGAGTATATATGTATAATGAAACAGCAGGAAAAATTATCCAAGGGGATTCATAAACATAAATCATTTGACCAGCTAAGGTACTACTTTGTCTTCTAAGTTGATATAAACAGAAATATTCTTCATCAAAATCTCCTACGGAAGTTGGTGAACAGATATAAGAACCATATTCTTCAAAAAAATTATCAACAGAAGCTTTAGTTGGGTTAAGTCCAAATATTAGCCAGTATATAATTAATAAACCTGTAACTATTATTAATAATTTTAACCAACTTTTCTTTTTCATTTTTCTTTCTTTCTTTTGAGCTTTGTAATTTCTTCTTTTTGCATTTTAAAGACTTCTTTAAGAAGAAAATCCTCAAATTTAGATCTTTTTTTAATTTTATAATAAATGAGGTATTGTATACCAATTATTGAAATGACTAACGGAATTCCAAATAGGGTTGAGGTTTTTAAAATATCAGCAAGCATATATGTTCCAATTTCTTGACCATAGGCTTGTGCTATTTGTAAATAGTCTATCTCAATTAACTTAGCGAAAATGTAATATATCATATATCCCTGAACAATAGCAAATAGCCAGAATAAGATGTCTTCTTTGTCCATGGCTTAAATGTTGATTATTCAATATATAAAACTGTTGGTACTATACTCTAAAGAAGATAGTTACTTCTTAGCTTGTCTCCACATGATATTAAAAAATTGATCATAAGATTTTGCTGCAATTTTATTTTGAATTAAAACCCCTATAGGTTTTTCTGTCCAAATAATAATTCCCACTTTGTCATTTCTTATTATGGTTTCAGTTAAGGGTTCAAAACCTTCTTTAGTATATTTTAATTTTGATAATGGATATTTACTTTCGGCTTTCCAGGATTTTAAGGATTCATTAAACATAAGTTTGGCTTTGATTTTTTTCTTTGCTCTTTTTTTATGATAATTTATCCACCATAACCACTCTCAATCAATTTATCCATACCTTCAATTCCTCCTCCATT
>CAYPLB010000014.1:0-6056 GCA_964411565.1 Candidatus Woesearchaeota archaeon | reverse complement strand
TTGTTTGTTTTACCATTTGTTTAACTTCATTAATACTAAATGGTGCTTCTGAATTTTCTTTAAATCCTAAAGAGATATAATCTAAAGCTAACAAAGACATAATATCTCTAGTTGGCATTGTACAATAAATTGGGCCTTTGTAACCATACTTAATTAACAAAGGAACCATTGAACTATGATCTAAGTGTGCGTGTGAAATAATAACTGCATCAATTTCATTAATTTTGAATTCTGGCAAATCAAACTGTGGATACATATGCTCTTTATTTGCTGCAACATTAATTCCACAATCTAAAACTACTCTTGATTCTGGAGTTTGTAAAAATAAACAACTTCTTCCTACTTGTCTTCCAGCTCCTAAGAAAGATAATCTTACCCATTCATTTTTCTTTCCTCTAATCCATCCATTATAAATTCTTTTTCCAACTTGGTTTAAAAATTTCTTTCTAAAATCATTATTTTCATAAAGTACTGCTCTAATATTTTCAATAATAATAGATCTAATACTTGGAGTTCTTTTTATTAGTGGAACCCAAAATGTTGCTGCTTTTATTTTTTGTAATAATTCTCCAGATTTTCCAATAGCCAAACCTGGTTTTTCTGCTTCAATAATAACTCTACTTCTTTGAGGATCAAAAATAATTTGTGCAACTTTACACTCTTCTGGTAAAATTTCTCTAATTAATTTTTCAGATTTTTCTTGTGATAATGATAATTTTGGATCTGGTCTTAATTCAATCCTTTTCTTAAATTCATTTACTAATTCTCTAATTCTTCCTTTATTATCAATAAAAAATTCTTTATTTTTAGTATAAAGAATAATATTTGCAGCTTCGAAACTAGCTGTACTTATTTCTTTGTCATCGTCTAACTTTTTTAATACTTCTTGTAATATATCTGCCATTTTTCAAAATACCTTATTTTTTAAAAATATAAAATAAATAAGAGAGTTACTTAAGAACACTCTTTACTTCTTTTTTTACTACAAAGTTTACACCTTTTTCATTGATTACAACAATATCAATTCCATTTCCAGTTGCAGAATCTCTGTTCATTGCACTTGTTAATGCTTTTTCAGCAATTTCTTTTGCTTCTTTCACTGTCAAATCTTTTTTGAACAAAGTTTCTAATACTCCAATAGCAACACTACTTCCTGATCCTATTGCTGCATAATCATCAATTTCCATAACATTTCCATCGAATGAAATATCATACATTGTATACTTATCATATTCATCATACCCTCCAAATAAAAATCCAACAATCCCTGGGATCATACTTGGTCTTCTTATATTTGAATATGTCATATTAGCTAACAAATTTGCTGCTTCTTTTACACTTGGTTCTTTACCTTTTCTCATATTTAACAACATTAACTGTGCTCTAATTAATTTAGTAAACAATTGAATATCACTTACTAGACCTGCTGTTGTCATAGCCATATGATCACTCACTGGCACAACTTTCAACACTTTTTTGTTTGCAATCAAGTTACCAGCAGTTGCTCTTTTATCAGCAGCTAGAACTATTCCATCTTTACACACTAAACCTACAGTTGTTGTTCCTTTCTTAGGATATGCTTCCATTTTTATTGCACCTCATAATCTTCAAAGAAGTAAAACTTCATTGAAAATAAGGTATTTTATCTTCCTTATAAGTCTTTTGGTTACTTCATTTTCTATATTTCTACTACCTAATCTTTTTAAAAGTCCATTTATTGATCTTTTTGGTGATAAAATGGATTTACCTTATACAGAACAAAGACCTTGGGGATCTTTTACCCAATATTCAGACAATGAACAAACAACAGTAAAATTACTTGATGTAAAACCAGGTATAAGACTAAGTTACCAATATCATGATCATCGAGATGAAGAATGAGTAGTTATTTCAGGAGATCCTATAATTACTATAAATGATCAAACATATAATGCAAAACCTAGAGATAGATTTGTAATAAACAGAGGTGACAAACATAGGATAGCTGGTGGTTCTTCTTTATCTACCATTTTAGAAATTTCTAGAGGTCATTTTGATGAAAATGATAATCATAGAATAGAAGATGACTTTAATAGATCTTCACCTAAGCCTTAAAACTTTATTTATTCTTTTTGTTACAAAATCATCTTCACTTAAATCTAACAACAAATCTTCAGCTTTCAAATAATTTCTATCTTTTATTATATAACTAATTCCTTTTTCATTCAAAATTTTCTTTCCTTTCCACTTAGCCTTAAATTTTTTCATTCTTTCTTTAGATTTTATTTCTGGGCCATAATGTTTAACTTCTTTTGACAATTCAACTTTATCTAATAAAAACCACAGAATTGCCTTTTCTTCCCAGTGCCATCCAGAATCTTTTAGTATAAATTCATTTTCTTCTAATCTTTTTTTAATAAAATCAAAGCTTTTCAACAACTTTGCACCAACAACATCTCTTTTTCCATCTAATGGTAAAATTTCTAAACAATATAATTCTCCTTTTTTCTTTTTCAAAACTTCCAAATCAAATTCATCTTTCACAAAAAAATCATTTTTATTTTTACTTTTAAGGAATTTCTTAGCAACTTTCTTAAATAAATCATACTTTTCTTTTGAAATAACTGCAGCAACATTTCTTGTATCCTGAACAGGATCAACTAATATTAAAGGAGAAAACATTTTAGATTTATTCAACTTAACTTTTCCTTTATGATAATTCTCTGGGTCTAAAATTGTTTTACTTTTCCATTTAGCAACATTTTCAATTAATTTATCAAAGCCACCATAATATATAGTTAAAACTTCCAAAGCATAACCTGAAAACCCTTTGATATAAGATTCTGCTCCATATAATCCATTAGCTTTTGCAAAAGCTTTAGCCAATCTAATTTCATTTACATATTTTTTATGTTTCCTTACCCATTTTTTATGAAAAGGAGAAATGTCTGTAATGTTATCTGCATCTTCAACTTTTTTAATATCTATAATTGGAATTAATTCAATATCATATCCTTTAATATCTAATTTAAAATAATCTCTACTTCCATGTAAAACTTTTGCTTTCTTTACTTTTTTCTTCAAAACTTCAGAGATATCTATTCCACTATAATATTTTTGATCAAACTTAACATAAATATCAATGTCATGATTTCCTTTCAACCATGTACCTTTTGCTGAAGAACCTCCTAAAACTAATTTAGTATTTTTAATCTTAATAGAATTCATTACTTTATTTGCCACTTTCTTTAATTCTTCTTCTTCCTTTCTACTTGGCTTTATTTTTTTTAAAACCTCTTTTCGCCATGGCATACTTCTATTATTAACTACATTCAATATAAACTTTTTGGATAAATATATAAAGGCGAAAGTCTGGATCTAATTAATGCACGTTCATATGCACAACTATTTTAGATTTAAAGAATTTTTAACTAGAGAATTATTCGAAATTTATTTCCTTTTAGGCTTAAGAAATTTAGCAATTTACATGATTGGAATTTTCATTCCTATCTATTTATACAGTGAATTAGGTTACTCAATTAGACTAATTTCTTTCTTTTTTCTATTAGTATTCTTATCAGTTGCAATATCATTTCCTGTAGTTGCAAGGGTTATCTCAAAATATGGAACGAAACATTCTATGATTTTAAGTGTGCCATTAATTGTAATTGGTTACATTTTTTTACTATATATTAACACACACGCTTCATTTTTTTATCTTGCTGCATTTTTCTTAGGGATTGAATTAGGTTTTTTTTGGCCTGGTTTTCATATTGATGCAGCATTACATGGAAGAAAGAAAAGTACTGGGAAAAAATCCGCATTAATCTTTGCTATTAGTTTATTTCCAAGCATTATTGGTCCTTTAGTTGGTGGTATTATTATTAGTTTTCTTGGTTTCTCTTATTTATTTGTTTTAGCAATATTTTTATTCGTTGTTTCAGCTATCCCATTATTAATGTCTAGAGAAACCTATGCAAGGTCTGATTTTTCAATAAAATATTTTTTTGTTAAAGAACACTTAAAATTCTTTTTTGAATTTTTTGCAGAAGGAATTAACAGTATGGTTAAGGGTGTATTTTGGCCTTTATTCATTTTCTTAATCTTAGGTGGTTACATTACTTTAGGTATTTATGCTACATTTACTGGAATAATTATTACAATTATAATTTTATTCTTTGGAGAAATTACTGACGAAGGGAAAAAGAAAAATATCTTAATAAAAGTCTCAGCAATTTCTAAAACAATCTTAACTACTCTTATGATTTTTGTAACTTCTATTTACCAAGTATTTATTATTGGAACTTTAAATTCAATTTCTACTTTTGGTATTAGTATTCCAATGTTAGCAAAATCCTATAAACAAGCTAAGAAAGAACAAACAATGGAATTTATCCTTTTTAGAGAACTTTCTTTAATAGCTGGAAGAGTATTTGTACTCCTATTAGTAATGGTATTTGCTTCATTAAAAATTTCATTTGTAGCAACAGCAGTAACTTATATTTTCTTTTTATTCGTTTAAACTTTTTTAATTCTCGCAACAAAGAAACCTTCAGTATCATTATCTTGTGGCCAAATTCTTAAACATTTCTTAACATCAGAATCATAACAATCTCCTTCGAATTCATCCACAGCCTTACCTCTTTTCATATCAATATTAATTTTTTCAACTTTTGCATTATCATAATTTTCGATTAAATAATTTACAACAGCTTCATTTTCATGTGGCTCTAAGGTACAAGTAGAATAAACCATTGTTCCACCTTCATTCAAATTTTCAAACCCTGTTTTAATTAATTGCCTTTGTACTCCAGCCATTCTTTTTATGGTATTAGGGTTCCACATTTTTATTGTCTTGTAGGATTTTCTTATTGTACCAATCCCTGAACATGGTGCATCAACTAAAATTTTATCGAAGTTTGTTTTAAATCTTCTTCCTTCCATTTTTGTAATAGCTGTATTTATAACTCCACATCTTTGTAAATTTATTGTCAAGGGTTTCAATCTTTGTAGAATACTATCATTTGCAACAATCATACCTTTATTTTTCATCATTGCTGCCATCTGAGAGGTTTTACTTCCTGGAGAAGCACACATATCTAAAACCATTTCTCCTTCTTTTGGTTTTAATACAACTGGTGGAATCATTGAAGCTGCTCCTTGTAGATAAATATAACCTAGATAATGTTCTAAAGTATTTCCTACTCCTTTTTTTTTAATAAAAAATCCTTCTTTACACCAAGTGACTTGTTCTAATGAATCTCCAAATCTTTCTTTTATTTCTTTTATACTTGTTTTTAAGGTGTTAACTCTTATAGATTTCCTCATAGGTTTTAAGGATACTTCTTTAAACTTTTCAATATCTGTTAACTCTGAATATCTTGCTAAGAATTTATCTTTCCACTCTGCCATAATATATCTAAAAGAAAGAATTCCTTTTTATAGATTTGCAATTTGTCTTGGAATAATTCTTAATTTTCTTTTAAATCTGATCATAAGATGTAGAATAATAGAAAAAATTATTATTGAAACACCAGAAACTAAAAGTAAATTTTGATACATTATACTATTTGTTAAAAAAGAAATTAATAATCCTAGGATATAACTAAACAAAATGATCATACTTGTGTTATAAAACTGCAAATATTTGTTATATTTTAAATCTAGTAGATTTTTTCTTATTTCTATATTCATTTTAATCCTCAAATGCTATTCCAATTAATACTAATCCACCAACCCACAAAAATGTTGTAAGTATTGCTAAAGTATAATTAAGGTTCATAAAAGCTGGTATAGAATATATAATTCCAATAACAGAAGCAATTACTCCACCTAATAAGAACATAGTTTTTCTTTTCATATTTTCTATTATGGATAAAATCTTTATAAATATTACTTAGAAAAATTTGAAATATTTTCAAGAAAGTTTTTTAAAGAGTAAATATTATTACTAATTTCTATGCGTGAGTAGTTTAGTGGTTATAATCTTGCCTTGCCAAGGCAGGGACCCGGGTTCGAGTCCCGGCTCGCGCATTCTACTTTGACTTCTAGGCCCACCCTAAAAAAAGCCCAAAACG
>CAYPLB010000013.1:0-13456 GCA_964411565.1 Candidatus Woesearchaeota archaeon | reverse complement strand
TTGCATCCTTTAGTGTGTGTGGCCTTTAATGCGGACTTTGATGGGGATCAGATGGCAGTACATTTGCCTTTGACAGAAGATGCTAGGTTGGAAGCTGAAAATTTGATGGCTGCAGAAAAGAATTTGCTTAAACCGGCTACTGGTTCTCCAGTAATTACCCCTCAGCAGGATGTTGCTCTAGGTGCATATTACATGACCAATTATGATCAAGAGGATGTTGGAGAAGTAAAGAAGTTTTTCGCTAACACCAAAGAAGCCAAGTTTGCATACCAGACTCGTCGTATGGGCTTGAGAGAGAGGATAAGGGTGCGTTTTGACGATTTGTCTAAGTTTGAAGAAGGGCAGGGTCCTATTATAGAGACATCAATCGGCAGAATTTTATTTAATGAAATTTTTCCTGATAAGATGCCATACTATAATGAGGCTGTTACTAAAAAGCTAAAAGATGAATCAAAAGAAGAACTAAAAGCTGAAGCAAAAGAAGAAGTAAAAGCAGAAGCTAAGGTTGAGGAGAAAGTAGAAGATGGCAAAGAAGCAAGTAAAGAATAAAATTCCAAGTAAAAAATATGCTAGATATAAAGATGGAAAAGCTGATGGATTTTGTCCTAAATGTGGACCAGGTGTTTTTTTAGCAAATCATAAAGATAGAAAAACTTGTGGTAAATGTGGATATACTGTTTTTAGTAAATAATTTTTGTTTTTTAAGTTAAATATTTTTTTTAGAATTCTATAATTTTAATGTTTTAAACCCTGGGAAGACACTCCGAAGAGCATCTTCCTGGGGAAAAAGAGGTGATAATATATATAGAACAGAACTAGTATATAAACTTTTCGGTTGTAGTAACTTGATAGTAGTATCTAGTCTTGGTCAATGATAATAGAGACCAATCCTGCAATGGTTAGCGTCGGTATAAAGCTATCTATTTGGTCTGTAAAGTCTAGAATTTCAAGGAATTGTAAAGCTCCTGGAGTAGACCATAACCAAATTCCTAGTAATCCTCCAACTACATCAAAAGCTGTTCCAAATACAGGAATTCTTCCAATGGTTAGATCAGCTAAATCAAATACTATTGAAATAATGAATTTTAATGTAGTATTTAAGACAGGCATTTAATAATCTATGATATTAAGCTTAATATTAGTTTCGGAAAATTACAATAAAATTTTTAAGTAGAGTTGTTATAGAAAGTTTATGATTAAAGCTTCTTTCGCTGGAAAATATTATGAAAATGATTATGTTACTTTAATGAATCAAATAAATAATTTGTATGAAAGTCAATTAGGACCAGGTGATTTAGCAACAAGTAGAAAAGATGAAAAATTGGCTGGTATACTTGTACCACATGATTTTTATTCTTATTCTGGAGCTTGTGCAGCTTGGGCATATAAAATTTTAGCAGAAAGTAAATTTCCAGATACTTTTTTGATACTAGTACCGGATCAAACTGGAACTGTAATAAATTATTTAACTTGTTTAGAAGATTTTGAAACTGAATTTGGAGTTTGTAAGGTTAATAGAGAACTTGCTCATGAGTTGTTAGAAAGTGGAATTGTTTCAAAAGCAGATGAAATTAATGAGCAAGCATTGGAAGTTCAGTTACCTTTTTTGATGCATGCATGTAAGGATAGAATAAAAGATATTAAAATTTTACCAATTATTGTACCATCATTACATAATTTTGAAGCTCTGTCGAAGAAAATTGTTGAATTGAATAAAAATATTGTAGTAATCATGGTTTCAAATTTTACAAAGTATGGAAATAAGTTTTTGTATACTCCATTTAAGTATAATGTTAAGGAAAGTTTGGAAGGTTTAGATCTTGGAATGATTAAACAAATTATTAATTTAGATTCTGAAATATTTTTGAAAAATGTGAAAAAAAATAAAGTTCAAGTAAGTGGTACTTATTCAGTTGCTTTGGGCTTAAATATTTTAAAATTGTTAGGTTGTGAAAGTGGAGAATTGTTAAGTTATTATAAATCTTCGTCGATAAATAAAGATGAGGAGAATACTATTAGTTATTTTAGTTTTATTTTTTGAATGCTCTTTTTTTAAAAGTTGTTTTGTAAAGAATAGAAATGTTTTTATAATATCATAACATGTATTTTAGATATGGTATTAGTTCGTAAGAAAAAAAAGAAGGTGGCAAAAAGAAAAGTAAAAAAGAAAGCTGCTAAGAAAAAGACAAAAAAGAAGAAAGTGAAAAGAAAAGCTAAGAAAAAAGCTGTAAAGAGAAAAGTAAAAAAGAAAACTAAGAAGAAAAAAGTTAAGAGAAAAGCAAAGAAGAAAGCAGTGAAAAGAAAAGCTAAGAAGAAAAAGGTTAAGAGAAAAGTTAAGAAGAAGAAAGTTAAGAGAAAAGCTAAGAAGAAAGCAGTGAAGAGAAAAGTTAAGAAGAAAAAAGTTAAGAGAAAAGCTAAGAAGAAGAAAGTTAAGAGAAAAGCTAAAAAGAGAAAAAAGAGGTAGATATAGCCTCAGTATTTTTGTTTTTGTATTATATCCCAAATAGATTTTTCTATGTTATTAATATTATTAATCCTAATAAAATACAATAAATTGAAAAATAATGGAATTTATCTTTCAAAATCATTTTTATTGTTAACTTTAAGGATAAATATCCTACAATTATTGTGATAAGAATTCCTAATATCGCTTCAAAGGTTAATGTTGTAGGAGTATATTCTAAAATTGTAGCACCTAGTATTGCTGGTATTGCTAATAAAAATGAAAATTTAATTGCTAATTCTTTTCTTATTCCTAGAATTAATGATGTTGAAATAGTTGAACCAGATCTTGATATTCCAGGAATAATTGCTAAACCTTGAGCAACTCCAATAAAAATTGAATCTAATGTAGAAAGTTTTCTTTTTCCATGAAAAAATTTAGTTGATAATAATAGTAAACCTGTGATGATTAATGAGATTGCAACAACGTTAACATTTGTGTAAAATGATATGAATAAATCTTTGAATGTGAATCCAATAATTGCTGTGGGGATCGATGCAATAATAATATAAATACCTAATTTTGCATATTCATTTTTGAAGTTTAGTTTTAATAGTTCTTTGATTATTTTGTAAATATCTTTGTAGAATACTAATAGAATAACAATTAAGGTTGCAAAGTGTAATAATATGTCATAGTAAATTGAAACTTGCATATTAAATAATTCTTGTGCAAGAACTAAGTGCCCTGATGAAGAAATTGGTAGCCATTCAGTTATCCCTTGGATTAAAGATAATAATATTATATCTAATAGTTCCATTAGCTTGTTTTTTTTAGATTTGAGTTATTAAAGTTTGTGATGTTATATTTTTAGAATCTTTCCAGCTGGACCGGGATTTATTACTAAAGTTTTTTTGTATACTACTTCTTGAATCTCTGCATTTTCATGGAAATGGCCACAAATATGTATTAAAGGTTTTAATGATCTTATAAATTTCTTTTGAGATTTACATCCTGCATGGCCTATATATTCTAAGATATCAAGTTTAGTTTTGTATGGAGGTCCATGTGTAATAAAAATTAATTCATCATCTCTTGTTAGTTTCTTTTTTAATTTAGGAATTTGTTTTTCAAGATTTTTATCTTTTTGTGCAAAACCTCCTCCACCCCAAAAGAAAAAGTAAGTGTCTTCTAATTTTATTAGTCTTTTATTTGCATAAATTAAATTTTTTCTTTTTTTACAGACTTTTATTAGTTCTGAATTTGTTTCATGATTTCCAGGAATTATATAAATGTTTTTTTTAACTTTTTTACTTAAATCAAATAATACTTCTTTAGTACCTTGACCTAACCAAGAAATGTCTCCTGCACATATTAAAATGTCAACTTTTTTAGATTTTTTAATTATTTGTTTTATTGCTTTTTCTTCTAGATGTGTGTCAACAAAAGCTAATATTTTCATAATGTTTAGAACTTTTTGTGGTTTTTAAATTTTACTTCTTTTATGTAAAAAGAAAAAAGAGGTGTTGTAGGAATATTAACAGGCCATGTAGCCAAGCATAAATCCTTCTTCAAAAGCATTTATTTCGTCATTTTCAAGCATTCTTAGTCTTTCTTCTTCATCATAAATATCCTCTTTATTTTCTTTTTCTTCAAATTCATATAGGTTAGTAATTCTTTCCATATTATCACCTCCTTGATAATGGTAGTTGTTTTAGTTGTTGACTGAATATATTTTCAATAAAACTTGTGTCAAAGTCTAATGGTAAATTTATTTTCTTTTTTTGTATTTTTTTGAAATGGTTGTAGTATTTCATGTTTTTTACCTCCTTTTGGTTCTAAGAATTATTTGTTTGGGAGAGTATATAAGCGCCGCGCGAGGCCATGTCCGGTGTCCAGGGTTAGAAGTGTAGAATTCTTAAGAATTACAATTTTTTAAAATGTAAGAAAGGCACTAAGTTACCTTGTTCATCTTTGCCATCTTTGGATTCAATTAAATTATTATCTCTTAATTTTGAAACTTTTCTTCTAAAGGTTCTATCTGATTTGTTAAATTTAATCTGGTATTCTTTGTAAATATCAGAACTTTTGCTACCATTTTTATCTTTAATTATTTCTAATAAAGTTTTTTCTTCTTCATCTAAAGAAACTTTTGAAGTTTGGAAATGTGATAGTTTAGAAATTGCTTTTATTACATCAACAGGTTCAATCTTTTTTGAAGATCTTATTTCTGCAGCATTACCTGATTCTTTTAGTAAAAAAAGTCCTGATCTAATGTCTTTTAACTCAGAAGTTTTTTCTACAATCTTTTCAAAATCTTCATCTAAAATAATGTTTCCATGAAATGCTGAAACTTTTCTTTCATCAAGAATTTCGTAAGTTTCCTTATAGGAATAAGGTTCAAAAGTTAAAATCTCTGGCATTAGTCTTGATCTTGTTCTTTCATCTAAATAAGAAATGAAATCTTTTTCGTTGCTAACCATAATAATACATTTTTTGTAAATATCTTCAAGTAAGAAATAAATAATCTGCTCTTCTTTTAACTTATCAACTTCGTCTAATATAATTACAGCTGCTTTTTTATTTAGAATGTTTGCAATCTCTTTCATTAATTCATTAGTTTTTTTGTTTTGAATCCATTTGTATCCAAGTTGTTGGCAAATTTCTACAATTATTTTATATGCGGTATCATATTTCCAACAGTTTACATAAATTCCTTTTATTTTATCAGAAAATTGTTCCATTTCTCTAAGTACATGTTTAGCTGCAGCAGTTTTTCCTATACCTGGTTTACCTGTGATTAAAATATTTGATCCCATTCTACCTTGAAATAAAGGTTTAATGATTGTAGCAATGTGTTGTTGTTGATCTTCTCTAAATTTTAGAACATGAGGTAAGTATTCATAGTCAAGAGCTAACTCATTCTTGAAAAGAGTTTCATCATGTTTTAGAATATTATCAAATAAATTCATATTTGTGTAGAAGTTTAATTATTTTATATAGATTGTTGTTATATATTTGAATTTTTTTCAAATAGTTACTTTTATATATAGGTTGTTTGTTTGTTTGGATATGAAAGATGTATTAGAAGCTGTAGGTTATGGATTAATGGTCGGTGGATTGTTGTATAGCAATGTACAATATGCTCAATATAATGTATTTTCTAAGGCTGCTAGTCGTGGATTTGTATGTCAACAAAGGGATTTAACTGATGTTGAAGCTTTAGATTTTGTTGAAAATCTTGGAGCGATTGTAGCTGAAAAAGTATATTGTGATGAAGTTCCTAAAGCTGAAGTTGTTTCTGAAGAAGTTCCAATATATGATATTTTTATTGAAAGAATTGATGGTAAACCTTTAGAAGGTTTAGTTTTTTTAACTGAATAAAAAACTTAATTCTCCCGAAATATTGCTGGACACCGGACATTGGTGCGCGTAGGGTTTAAAAATAAACTCTGTTTAAGTAGTTTTATGGAAAAATTAGATTTATTTAAATTAGATAATGGAGAGAAAATTTCATTTAGTTTAAGAATAGTTTTTAATTCTATTTTAAGGGATAAATTTATTACAATAGTATTAAGTTTATGTAAAGAAGAAGGTTTTGAGAATATTTCTAAAGAATTTGGGATTAGTTATTCTACTTTATGGGATTATTTACATAGGAGTAATACTATTCCTTTGATTATATTTTCTAAATTGGAAATTAGGGGATTTTTTTTGAGAGATTATATTTCTCATTTTAGTTGTTTAGGTGGTAATTCTGTTAAATTACCTCAATTTTTTGATGATAATTTAGCTAGATTAACAGGGGCTATTATTGCTGATGGAAATTTAATGATACGAAAATCAAGTAGAGGGAGACATTATAGATTAGTTATTAGAGACGAAGGGAGATATAACTTTTATAGTTTAATCAAGTATTTTAAAAATTCTTTTGATTTGAAACCTATTTTTTATTGGAAAAGTGGATGTTATAATTTAGAGATTAATAATAAAATCATTGTTTTATTTTTTATTAGAGTAATAAATTTACCTTCAGGTAAAAAATCAGATATTATTGAAGTTCCAGATTTAGTGTTTAAATCTTCAGATAATATAAAGTTGAGTTTTTTGCAAGGAATATTTATGTTTGATGGAGGTATTGATTTTGCGACAGGTTATATTGGCTTAACTTCAAAAAGTTTAAAATTAATTGATGGAATTGTAAAAATCTTAATAGATTTAAGTTTGTTTCCTGATTATGTAAGTGAAAGGTCTGATAAGTTAGGTCGTTATAAAATTATTTTTAGGAAAAAGGAAAATTTAGAAAAATGTTTATGTTTATTTGAAGAAAAAACTGAAAAGTGGAATAGATTATATTATCATTTGTATGTTAATCTAAATAATTTCAATGGGAATTATAAGGAATTTTTAAATAAATTAAAGGTAATTTATCCTAAAAGAAATGATAATTATTTACATTTTTTTGATGTTTTTCAGGTTATTGAAGATTTTGGAGGTTTATTGACTTGTGATGATCTATCCAAAAAACTTAAAAAGAGAAAGACAACAATTCATTCTAATGTACTTAAACTTGAGAGTTTTGGTTTGTTAAAAAGTGAAAAAAAAGGTTTAAGGAAATATTGGGGATTAAATTTTGATTTAATTCGGAGGAAAAAATAAAATGGCAGATAAAATTACTGAAAAAATTAAGGAATTACAAAGAAAGCCAGGTAGGATTAGAAATATTGGAGTCTGTGCCCATATCGATAGAAAATAAGGTTTCGATCTTTTTTCCGAGTTCATGGGAAGACTACTTTTTCTGATAATTTGTTGGCTGGAGCAGGAATGTTGTCAGAAGCTTTAGCTGGACAGCAAAGAGCTTTAGATTTTCATGATGATGAAACTGAAAGAGGGATTACTATTGACTCAGCTTCTGTTTCAATGGTTCACAAAGTAGATACAAATGATTATTTGATTAATCTAATTGATACTCCAGGGCATGTAGATTTTGGTGGAGATGTAACAAGAGCTATGAGAGCTGTAGATGGAGCTATTGTTTTATGTTGTGCAGTTGAAGGAATTATGCCTCAAACAGAAACAGTTCTTAGACAGGCTTTGAAAGAATTAGTTAAACCTGTTTTATTTATCAATAAAGTTGATAGATTGATCAAAGAAGTTAAGTTGACTCCTGATGCAATGGCAGCAAAGTTTATGAAAATTATAGATGAAGTAAATAAGTTGATTTTACAAATTGCTCCAAAAGGTTATGGAGAAAAATGGCAGTTGTCTGTTCAAGATGGAAGTGTTGCTTTTGGTTCAGCTTATCATAATTGGGGATTGTCATTTCCTTATATGAAAAAGCATGGAATAACTTTCAAAGATATTATTGATGCTTATGAAGGTGATAATCATAAAGATCTTGCAAAAAGAGCACCTATTCATGAAGTTGTTTTAGATATGGTTGTACATCATCATCCAGATCCAAAAGTTGCTCAAGTTTATAGAATTCCAAAAATTTGGCATGGAGATAAAGAAACTGATCTAGGAAAAGCTTTGATGAGTTGTGATCCAGAAGGTGAACCTGCTTTTGTTGTTACGAAAATTGTAATTGATAAACATGCAGGAGAAGTTGCTGCTGGAAGAATTTTTTCTGGTAAATTTAAGCAAGGTCAAGAAGTTTATATGAATATGGCAAAGAAGAAAGTTAGGTTACAACAAGTTTCTGTTTACAAAGGAGCTCATAGAGTTGCTTTAGATGAAGTTTATCCTGGAAACATTGTAGGCCTAGTTGGTTTGAAAGGAGTTTTTGCAGGAGAAACTGTTTCTGTTTCAGAGATGGAACCTTTTGAAGCTATCAAACATATCTTTGAGCCAGTGATTACAAAAAGTATTGAAGCTAATAGTTCTGCAGATTTAGCAAAGTTAGTTGATATCTTAGGACAAATTGCAAAAGAAGATCCTTCAATCAAAATTGAAATTAATGAAGAAACTGGAGAGAATCTTATTTCAGGAATGGGTGAACTGCACTTGGAAATTATTGAAAACAGAATTGTAAGTGAAAAAGGATTGTCAGTAAAAACTTCTCCTCCAATTGTTGTTTATAGAGAAGCAGTTACAAAAAGATCTTCGTCTGAAGCTGAAGGAAAATCTCCAAATAAACACAATAGATTTTACTTTACAGTAGAACCTCTTGAAGATGCAATTTATGATGCATTGAAGGCTGGTGACTTACATGAAGGTAGAATTAAGAAAAAAGATAAAGAAACTAGAGAAAAATTAAAAGGACTAGGTCTTGAAACTAAAGAAGCAAAATCTTATGTGCATTTGTTTAATGGAAATGCTTTAGTAGATAATACTAGAGGAATTGTTCATATCGGAGAAGTTATTGGTTTAGTTATGGATGCTTTTGAACAAGTTATGAAGAAAGGTGGATTGGCTGAAGAACCTTGTATGAAGATGAAGGTAAGGCTAATGGACTGTAAGCTACACGAAGATTCTATCCACAGAGGACCAGCACAGGTTTACCCTGCTGTAAGAGAAGGTATTAGAGAAGGAATTAGGTTAGCAAGTCCATATTTATTTGAACCTTTACAATTAATGCAGATTGAAGCTCCATCTGATTATATGGGTGAAGTTTCTAAGATTGTACAGAACAAGAGAGGGCAATTAATGAATATGGATCATGAGGGAGTTATGGTTGTAATTAAAGCTATGTTGCCTGTTGCTGAAATGTTTGGTTGGTCATCTGAGTTGAGAAGTGCGACATCTGGAAGAGGATCTAGTTTTATCCAAGATCAGAAGTTTGATAAATTGCCTGAAACATTACAGGATAAAATTATCAAGCAAATTAGAGAAAGAAAAGGTCTGAATAAAGGTGAAGAGTAATTCTTTTCTTATTTTTTATTATTTCTAATTCTTTTACAACCGAAACGTATATAAACCCTCCCAATTTTCTAGAGGAAATATGGTAACAGTTTATGACGTTGATCCAAGTGTTTTGATAAGAGATGCTGGAGAAGAATTGAAGGAAGAGAAAGGAGTTCAGAAGCCTGAGTGGGCTGAAATAGTAAAAACAGGACCTGGACAAGAAAGATTGCCAGATGAACAAGATTGGTGGTATTTTAGAGCTGCTTCAATTTTAAGAAAAGTTTATACTAGAGGACCAATTGGGGTTTCTAAGTTAAGAACATATTATGGTAAAAAGAAAAATAGGGGAGTTAGACCTGAAAAATTTTATAAAGCTTCAGGAAAAATTATTAGAACAATATTACAACAATTAGAAACAGCTGGTTATGTCCAATATAAAGAAAAAGGTGTTCATAAAGGAAGGGTTGTTACTGGAAAAGGTCAATCATTTTTAGACAATGTTGCAAGAAAAGGATTTACAGACAAAGGAAAAGCTTCTGAAGGAGAAGCTTGAAGAACTTGAAAAGTTTGTGAAACAATATTTAAGTGCAGAGGCAGTTACAAGGTATGGTAACTTGAAAACAGTGCATCCTGAAAAGGCTGTACAATCATTGATAATCATTGCCGAAATGGTACAAGAAGGAAGGATTAAAACTCGAGTGAGTGATGCTCAGTATAAAGCTTTGCTTGTACAAATGAGGCCTGAAAAAAAAGAGTTTAGGATAAAAAGAAAATGAGTAGGTACATAAATTTAGCAAAGAAGTTAAGGCTTGCAAAGAAAGGTAGGCAAACTAGATGGGCACCTTTTTGGTTAGTTCCTAAAGTATATGGGAAAGGAAGAAGAGTTCATCCTGGTAGATTGACAACTATTAAGAGAAGTTGGAGAAGAACAAAAACTAAGGCTTAAAATGGAAAGAAATTATATTATACCACTAAGAAGAGAATTTCAGAAAGTTCCTGGTTATAGGAAAGCTGAGAAAGCAGTTAGTGCAACTAAAAAATTCTTGATTAAACATATGAAAACAGATAATGTAAAGTTAGGAAGACATCTAAATATGGAACTTTGGAAAAATGGTCCGAAAAATCCGCCTCATAAAGTTGAAGTTAGTGTTGAAATTATAAAAGATAAAGAGGAAGGCGATTATGCTTATGCTGAGTTAGTTGGTGTTAAAAAAGAACAATTGAAATTTGAGAAAGTAGTTAAGAAAGAAGGATTAGCTGGAAAGTTAGAAAGTGTAGTTGGTACAAAGAAAGATCCTAAGAAAGAAGAAGAAAAGAAAGTGAAAGAAGAAGTTATTAAGAAAGGTGAAGAAGAAAAGAAAGTTGAAAAAGTTCAAGAAGTGAAAGAAGAGAAGAAAGAAGTGAAAGAAGCTAAAAGAACAGAGAAAATTGTTAAAAGAGATGACAAGAAGAGTGTTAAGCAATAAGTTAGTTTTATAAATTCTTAGTTTATATTTTTATTTATGGTTTTGAAATTTAAAGAAAGGAAAATTATTGAAAGAATCAAAGCTGAAACGGATAATAAACATGGTTGTATACCTGAAGAAAGATCTGTTGAAGAATTATTAGATTTAGGTGTTGTAAATTTAAATAAGCCTCAAGGTCCTACAAGTCATCAAATAGCTGATTCTGTTAAAAATGTTTTAGGGGTTAAAAAATGTGGTCATTCTGGAACTTTAGATCCTAATGTGACAGGAGTTTTAGTTGTAGCTTTAGGTAGAGGAACTAGAGCCGTTGATGTTTTGTTGAAATCTGGAAAAGAATATGTTTGTTTAATGAAATTACATGAATCTGTTGAAGAGAATAAGCTAAGGGAAGTAATAGGGAAGTTTGTTGGAGAGATTGAACAATTACCTCCAAAGAAAAGTGCAGTTAAAAGGCAGTGGAGATTTAGAGAAATTTACTATATAGATATTTTAGAAATTAATGGTCAAGAAGTTTTGTTTAGAGTTGGTTGTCAAGCTGGGACATATATTCGAAAGTTGTGTACTGATATTGGAAAGGAGTTAGGTATTAAAGCTCATATGCAAGAGTTAGTTAGGACTAAAGTTGCACATTTTGAAGATAATGATTGGGTAAGTTTACATGATTTGAAAGATGCTTATGTTAAATGGAAAGAAGAAAAAAATGAAGAAGAAATTAGAAAATGTGTGAAACCAATAGAAATTATTGTTGAACATATGCCAAAGATTTGGGTACAGGATTCTGCTGTTGATTCCTTGTGTCATGGAGCTTACCTTTCTGTACCTGGAGTTGTTAAATTAAATGAGGATATTAATGTTGGAGATAAAGTTGCAGTTATGACTTTGAAGAATGAGTTAATTGGTTTTGGTGATGCGAAAATGAATGTGCAAAATTTGTTACATAATGAAAAAGGTTTGGTAGTTGGAAATTTGAAAATATTTATGAAAAGAGGAACATATCCTAAGTATAAGAAAGATGAGGAGAGTTAAAGTTATTATTAAGGGGAGAGTGCAAGGGGTTTTCTTTAGGGCTAATACTGAGAAAAGAGCTTTGGCTTTAGGATTAAAGGGTTATGTAAAAAATGTTTCTAAACGAGTTGAAGCTGTTTTTGAAGGTGAAGATGAAAAAGTTAAAGAAATATTAGAGTTTTGTGCAATTGGACCTGAAGGATCAAAAGTTAGTTCTATTGATGTGACTGAAGAAAAATATTCTGGTGATTATAAAGAGTTTAAGATTGAATACTAAACTTTTGGTAGTGATAAGGTTTTGTAATTTTTTATAACTCTAAAATATTGTATTTTTCTAATTGTGTTAAATTTGTTTTTTAAATCTTCAGTAAATTTGTAATATTCTTTTGTGTTTTTTACTTCAATATCTAATTCAATGTCATAACTTCCAATTGCTTCTGTAAAGTTTGTTGTAATTAATTGGTTTTTTAGATAGTCTTTGATTTCTTTTTTTTGTGAATAATTTTTTAAGGTTATTTTTACTGCATAGAAATCTCTATTTAATAAGCTGAAGTCTAAATCTACTCTATAGCCTTGGATTATTTTTTTCTTTTCTAAATTTTTTATTCTATGAATTATTGTCATGCTATCTAAATTTAGTTTTTTTGCGATTTCAATTATTGATGTTCTAGCATTCTTTGTTAATTCTTTAAGGATTTCTAAATCTATCTTGTCATACTTTTCTTTATTGCTTGAAGTATATTTTCTTGTTTTATGATTCCTAACTTTAAGGAGATAGGCTCTGTTTAGTTGTTCATATGAAATTATTGGACAAATTGATTGGTTTTCAATGTTAGATCTGTACTTATTTTGAAATTGGTTCAATACTTTTTGTACTTCTAAGTTATTTTTTCCCCAAATAGCAAATGCAAAGTTCCAAATACCATCTAATTTTGCAATCCACCATATTTCTTTTTCATTTTTTAAGAAATGAATAATATCATTTAGTTTGTTTTCATTTATATCTATAAGATTAAGTAATACTCTATATGGCGTGTATCCTAGTTTTGAAGAATCTATTATAGTTCCATAACCTCTAATAATTTTTTCATTTTCAAGTTTTTTTATTCTATATCCTACTGAATCTTTGCTTATTTTAACAAATTTAGCTATTTTGCTGTTTGGTTGTCTAGCATTTAGGTCCAATTGGTGTAGAATTTTAAGGTCTGTCTTATCTAATTTAATCATATTTAGATGTAATCTATTATTTTATATAAATCTTTCTATTTTGTGGTAAAATATCTTGGGAAGTTTTTTATATGTTTTGTTGTTTTGATGTTTTGAGGTAAATGAAAAAATGGACAAACATAGTTTAGAAATAAGTGATAAGTATTATAATGATGTTATTGATAGAGATTTAGATTCAATTGCTTGTCAATATTTATTTGAAAGAAATAGGGATTGTAGTGTTTGGGAAGTTGAACAGTCATATAGATTAAATAACCTTTTAAGAATTTTTTATATCAAAATGCAAATTGAAGGTAGGTCTTTATTAGATGATGATCTTTATATGTTAGTTAAAGGTCCTTCTTCCTTTATAGTTAATAGAGAACATCAAAGATTTAGAGATGATATGAGAAAAACTCGTAAGAATATGAGTTCTTATTGGCGAGCGTAGTGAGCCTTGGGGTCTAATACCCCAACCTTTAGGTTGTAT
>CAYPLB010000012.1:0-13959 GCA_964411565.1 Candidatus Woesearchaeota archaeon | reverse complement strand
CGCGTAAGCCTAGCTCGAGGGATACCCCATCCCTTTAGGGTGGGGAGGATGTCATATATTTCCTTTCTATTTATTAATGTAAGGCTTTAGCCTTAGGGGTGATAAAATGAAGAAAATGTTTATTGGAATGATGTTTATTTTTGTTCTATGTTTTACTATGGTGAGTGCGATGGAAGAGACCGAGGTCTTATTTTTTGTAAGTGAAGATACTATTTATGCATTGGATATTGATTCACAGGATTATCTTTTGAATTATGAAGATAGTGATGTTTCAGGTTTAACTGTTGGAGAGACTCATTTGTTTTATGAGTCTAATGATTACATTAAAGCTTTAAGTATAGGTAGTGGTGATATTTCTTGGACTTATTTTCCTGATGATATTGATGGTACTTATTATTTTGATGGAATTTTTTATTTTTGGATTACTTTTTCATCTTCTTCAGAATCAAAGGTTTATGCTCTTGATGAACAAACTGGAAATTTGCTATTTAGTGTTGATGATTACTGTAGTTCTTTAGTTGTTTTTGATGAAGTCTTATATTGTGTAGATACTCTTATTTCTTCGGAGGGTTCTTATCCTTATAGTGTTTCACTTTATGATAGATTAACTGGTGATTTGATTTATAATTATATTTTAGGTGAAGATATTTCTCCTCCCGTAACTTCTGTTTTTGTTTATGATGATGTAATGTATCTAGAATCAGGTTTAGAGAGTGTAAGGGCAGTAGATTTGTCTGATTATTCTACATTGTGGGAATTTGATCCTTCAAGTCAAAGTGGAAATTTTCAAACACCATTTGTTTATGATGATGTTTTGTATGCAAAAAGTGGGAGTAGGATATATTCTTTAGATCTTGATGATGGTGCGGAAAATTGGTATTATTCAACTGTAACTACTGGGATTAGTTCTGTTGTTGATTGGGTTTTTGTAGATGATTCATTAATTGTTCTTGATGCATCTGAGACTTTAGATTATGTTAATTTAGATACAGGGGTTGTTGAATTTACTGAAAGTTTAGAAGATTATTCAGACTGGAGAGGAGTAAGTCCGTTAATTGCATATGAGGATGAAATTTTATTTGCAAATGATGAGTTTATTTACTCTGCTTATATTCAAGAAGATGTTGTTATTGATACTATTTTTGAAGCAACTTCTGATATTGAAGAAGAGACTTTTTCAATGGGGGATTACTATTTTTGTTCTGATAGTTCTGATTGTAGTGAGGATTCTTACTGTGATTCAGGACTTTGTGTTGAAGGAAGTTGTAGTGAAGAGTTAGGGGAATGTCAAATTGAATTAGAAGAGTGTTTGAGTGAATCAGCTAGTACTCCTTATGAATGTTACTCTGATGATCAATGTATAAAAATACAAACTTGTGAAGAAGGTTTTTGTGTTGCAAATGTTGGAAAGAAACTACCTTTTATGTTTGCACCTGGTGAAGAAATTTCTTCAAATTGGGTTTATTGGTCTATAGCTGGAGTTGTTCTTGTCTTGGTTTTGATTGGTGCTGTCTTTTATTTTACAAGGCCTAAAAAAGCTAAGAAAGGAAGAAAGAAGAGAAAATAATTTTTTTATTTTTTATTTTAAGAGGTTAATTTATTGTTCTATAAATTTTTTTGTAATTCTTTTTTATTGTCAACGTTTTAATTTGCCTTTTTTAATTTGTGGACAATTGCATTTTTGCATGTTGTTCAGAGAAGGTCTATTATCACGCAGGACTAAAACGCTTAATTCCTTATAATTCTTTGTCCGTAAGCTCTATATCAGCAAAAGTCGAACGGAGTATTTTAGCTATTTTTATAATTTTTTGATAAATGTTTTTTGTCACCACCAAAATAATTGCTATTATAGGAAGTGACAAATTGCTACTTTTTCTGACGATAAAGAGTTATATTTTTACTGTCAAAAAACTACTTTCTCATAGTTAATTCATTCATCCTTTCCTCTAACATTTTCATTTTTTCAATAAATTCATCATTTTCTAACATTTCATTTTTCTTGGCTATTTCTTGAATCTTTTTCCTATTCATAGGTCTATGACATCCAGTACAAAACTCTGTAGTAAATCCATTTTTTACACCACAAAACTGACACTTCTTAAACTGTGGTTTAAACCTTTTTTCTTCTTCTTTAGTTGCATCAACTAGTCCTCTTTTTATTAATTCAACTTTAAGGGCATCTTCTTGGTTACTCATATCATAAACTTTAAGTTGTTTTGTAGAAGTCCATCTTGCAGCGTGTTGAATTTGTGTATCGGAATCTCCTCTTATTCTTCTATAAGTAATTCCGTTTCTTTTCAAGGAATAACAAGTTATACTTTTTTTAATTCCAAGATGTTTACATGCATTCCTAAGCCTTTTGTTTATGTTAGTGTTAGTTAATTGTTTGTTCAGGTTTCTGTTACTTTGGTTGATAAAAAAGTAAGCTTCTGGATTATTTCTTAATGGATGAATTTTAAACCATTTTTGTATGTAAGGATATGAATCAATACATTGTAAAAATCCGCAGCCTTCTTTTCCATGTTCAGATATCCAGATTTTTGCATATTCATCATAGAATTCATAGTCTTTAACTTTTGTATATAATAATTCTTGAGGTCTACCTAAAGATTCAAAAGCTAACATAAGGTAAGCTTGTATTTTGGGATCTTTGTCAAAGTATTGAACTATTTTCATAAAATCTTTGAAAGTTAATCTATCGTTTCTTAACTTTTCTTTACTTTTATCAATCTTTCTTGAGATGTGTCTTACTACATATGGAGTAAGTGTTTCATCTGGTCTTCCTAAATGGTCTTTATCTGGGAAAAGCATTCTCCAAATACATTTTAGATCTTTAATAAAATCTGATTTGCTTTTTACAGTTTTATGTCTTTTATGAGAAAATGCTACTATTTTATCTAAATCTGTTCTATCACATTTTTTTAAATCTTTATCTATTGCATATGTTATCAAAAGGAATACTCTAAAGATTTTACATCTTCTAATGTAGCTTAGATCTTTTGCTTCAAAAATGTCTTTTAATTGGTAGAAATAAGTTAGATTTTTGGTACATTTACAATAATACTTTCTTCTACCTTTTGGTTTTTTATACTCTTCAATTTCGCTTAAATACCTCTCAAAAGTTCTTTTACTTTTATAGATATCATCTTCTGCCATTTTATACCTCCTTTGGCATTACTTAGAACTCCTTTATATAGCTAGGTATAACGTGGGCTTTGGTATAGAAGATGTATGCGCAGGCCGCGCATAACACCTATTTTTTATGAGGTCCACCTTAAACAAAATATTTATAAATAAGGTAGACATATATCTAATTATGAGTTACACAGAAATCCAAGATAGAAATGGAAAAAAGTATTATTATAGAGTAAAATCCATAAAAAAAAGAGGAAAAGTAAGCAAAAAAAGAATCTATTTAGGATCTAACTTACCTCAAAATAAATTAAAAAAAGCTGAAAAGGAAGCAGATAAAATATTAAATAAAACATTAAATAAACTTCTTTCAAAAGAAGAAACCAATAAATTAAAGAAAATTAAAGAAAAATTCCAAAATCTTCCTAAAGCAACTATTGATAATAGATATGAAGTTTTTGTTGCAAAGTTTACTTATGATTCTAATGCAATTGAAGGTAACACTTTAACCTTAATTGAAACTTCCTTTGTTTTATTTGAAAATAGGACCCCTAAAGGCAAATCCTTAAGAGAAATTAATGAAGTTTTAAATCATAAAAAAGCATTTGATTATATCCTAAATTATAAGAAAGACTTAGATAAAAAATTTATTTGTGAAATTCAAAAAAAAGTAGTTGACAATACCTTGAGAAAAGATTTAGAAAATCAAATAGGGAAATATAGGACATTACAAGTTTACATTAGAGGAGCAGATTTTACTCCTTCAAAAGCTAAAGAAGTCCCAATGGAAATGAGATCTTTAATAAGGTGGTATAATTCAAATAAAAATAAACTCCACCCCTTAATTTTATCAGCATATTTCCATATTGCTTTTGAATCTATTCATCCTTTTGTTGATGGAAATGGCAGGACTGGAAGGTTATTATTAAATTTTATATTATATAAAAATAAATTTCCTATGATTAATATACCCAACAAAAGAAAAATTGAATATTACAAGTGTTTAAAAGAAGCACAAAAAAACAATGATATTAAGAAGTTTGTCAAATTTTTATATAGTATTATTACAGAAGAACCAAATTTAATATGACTACCTCATAACACTTAAATAATTCTAAGGTAGACATATGAGAACAAAAATAATAAATATAAGTATCCCTCATACATCATTGTATTAACAGTTTAACTCATGGAAGAAAACCTGAGTTGCGACCTTGTTTTCGGCTCGCGCATTCTTTATTCCAAATAAATTAAATATACTCATTATTTAACTCAATTCTATTTCTTTTATCTTCTTCACTAATATTTCTTTCATAATATTCATTTCTCTTATTTCTAAATATTAGGAATATTGTCATCAAAAGAAGAATTAAACTTATAGCAAATATCATTAAGAATTTAAGAAGTCCAAAAGAACTTATAGCTTCCACATTTATCACATTTAAAGATTCATCAAATATTTCAGCAATTACACTTGACTCTTGCAAGTCACTTATATATTGTATAATTCCTGTTTCTTCTTCCCCAATATATTCTCCAGACACTGCCTCAAAACTCATAGTTCCCAGGGTTTCTGGATAAATTTCAAAGTAATAGAACTCTTCATCTTCATCAAATATTATTGCTTCATATTCCTCTCCATCTTCATTCTTCAAAACAAAGTATGCTTCTTCCCAAGAATCAATCCAGTATTTTTCGACAACTAAACCAACTGACAAATAATTTAGATCTTCAATTGTAAATTCTTCTGCATTAAGTCCAAAAGTTTTATAGACTCTTTCAGTTCCTACATCTCCACATTCTACTGTGAAACTAACTTCTGATAAATAATTATTTGTTTGGAATAATACATCAATAACTCCAGTAATATCATAATCATAAACTGGAAGATTTATCTCTTCAGCTTCAAATATTTCTTCATACCAAAATTCTAAATCACAGACTTCTCTTTGACTATCTAAAGCTACTTCAAAACTCATTGTTCCCAAACTTTCTGGATAAAATTCATAGTAGTAATAATCGTCATCTTCATCATAGAAAAATGCTTCATATTCTTCACCATTATCATTAACAACAACAAAATATTGGTCTATCCAATCATCAATCCAATCTTTTTCTACAGCATAAGCTACTGATAAATAATCTAAATCATCGTTTGATAATCCAATTGCATCAAGTCCAAATTTCTTATACACTCTATTTGAGTCACTCTCTGCACATTCTACAGTAAGATTTACATTTGTTAATAATTCATTAGTTATAAAGAACAGATCTACAACTCCAGTAATTTCATAATCATAAACTGAAACACTCATTTCTTCTGCTTCATATATTCTGCCTAACTCAAATTCCATATCACAACTTTCTTCAATAACTAATTCTTCAATTGTTTCATTCTCTTCTTCTTCCACATCTTCAACAATAGTATTTCCTCCAGTATATTCTGGGGCAGGGCTTTCTACAGATGGTACAGCTATTATCTCTAATGATGCACTTAAATTTTTACTACTTCCATTACCATCAAATAAAGATAAATTAACTACCCAATTTTCACTACTTGAAAGATTTCCACTTTCTACATTCGTAGAATTAATTAGACTTGTACTAATTGAACCATCAACATACCAATAAACAAGCGGAGTTAAACTTTCTCCATCAATATCAGTTGCATCATAGCTAACATTAAGATCTCCTGAACTATAATTATTTTCATTTGTATTAATCAGATTAATTGAGTTTAAAATAGGAGGAGCATTTACAATTGTCAAACTTTCATTTGAACTCCAATCACTCCATACAGTTCCATCATGAACTCTAGCTGAAAAATTCCAAATTTCTCCAGAACTAGTATTCTCTGAATTAATACTAGTAAAATTAATCAGTGCTTCCTGAAGAACTCCATCTTTCCACCATTGAGTTTCATTCATTGATTGGACATCATTATCTGCATCACTATATTCAAAATAACCTTGTAGAGTTCCATTTGTGTAGTTTGCTGTACTTGTACTATTCAACATAACATTACCAACTGTCGGAGCATTATTCCCTGTAAAATTCAAAGTTAAAGGAAAATAATCATAATCAAATGTGACATTATAACTTTCTTCTCCAATACCATCTCCATCCTCATCTCCATATAGATAATCACTCCAATAATTACCTCCAATATAATCCTCTCCAATTATTGATGTACCTAAAGTTTTTGAAATGTTCCAATGTTGATTATCTGTATCTGCTTTTGCATTGTATGTATTACTCAAATAATTATCCCAAATATGATTAAAATCTCCTGTATCAGCATAAATTCCATATTCATCAGCTGCATCTCCGTTATTAGAAATATTGTTTCTACTAATATTGTTATAATCTGCTGTATTTGCACTAATATGTATTCCATGGCTTGCTGAATTAAGAATTGTATTATTTAAAATCAAATTTCTTCTAGCATTACCTCCTACAAAAATACCAACACCTGAAGAAGAATTTATAGTACAATTAATAAAACTATTTTTCGAAGCATTGAACCCTGGTCCAGTACCTCCAACTATATTTATTCCATTTCCAAAATCATTTAAATTACAATTTTTAATAGTATCATTATAATTTCCTTCCATCATATGTATTCCAAAATCTGTACTTCCATCATCACCATAAAAATTACTTCCATTACAATCAAAATAAGTATCAATAAAAGTTTCTATTACTCCTCTACTACTACCAGAATTTGTTATTGTCATATCTTCTCTACACATTGTTCCAATCCCAACAACACTAATTGGGAAATTATCTGGCATATCTACACAACCACTTGTTTTAGTACTCATTGGGAAATAATCTAATCCACTTCTACTATTATCATCTGTATCTATTATTACATAACCAAAATCATCACAAATATAATCTCCACTATTGTTATATGGATAAACTCCAGTTCCATGATCTACACAATTTAAATCATTCCAATAGTTTCCACCAATCTTATCTCCACCTAAGAAGTTTGTTCCATCTCTATAGGAGGTATTCCAAGCATTTGAAGCTCCACCAGGATTTGCTACATTATATGTGTTACTAAAATAATTATTATAGAATATATTATCTCTATTGTTAATATTACTAAAGTAGATTCCATATTCATCAGCTGCATCTCCATTATTAGAAATATTATTTCCATAATAGAAACTATTTATACTAGTCTGATCAAAATACATTCCATAAGTTCCAGAATTAACAATTGTATTATTAACAAAAGTATCATTCTTTGCATATTTTAAATGCATACCATAATCATTTCCATCAAAGGTATTATTCTTAATAGTTAAGTTTTCTCTATAGTATAAAAGTGATGAAAAAATTCTAAGTCCATTACTAAACTCATTAAATTCACAATTTTCTATGGTAATATTATCTTGATTTCCTTGCATATACATTCCATACCCATTCAAATCTACATGCGAGTTTGTAATTGTAGCTCCATTACAATCAAAACTATAGTTTGCTCCTAAAAATTCTATAACTGCCTCAGTAGCACCACTAACTGAGAAAGTATATTGGTCTGTACAAAGAGTTATAGTTCCATTTACAGTAAATTCATACCAAGAAGAGCTAATATTAGTAATATAAGGATTATTATTAACTGAACTTTCATCACTCAAATCTACACAACTTGCACCTTCTTGAATATTTGCAATACTATAACCTGTTATTTCAGAATCTCCTCCAAGCATAAAGCAAGTAACAGCAATACCAAATAAAAGAATCAAGGTTAAAACAACTAGAATTTTTTTTGAAATAATATTTTTAAATAAATCAAGAGGGTTCTCATTAGATTGATTATTATTTCCTTTATAAAATATTCCTCTTTTTTTATTTTTTATATACATTCTCTTAAATGTAATAAATCATATAATTATGATTAAACTATACATTTAAATAATTAACTAATTAATTAACTAATTAAACGATCCAAATAAAAACAAAAAACTTCGAATTAAGGCTTAATTCTCAATAATTCTATAGATTAGCTTTTAAAAAATTTTTTTTACTTGACTTCTAAAAAATTTCATAAAAAAAAGAATTTTAAGTTTACCTTAGATTTCGTTACAATATTTGACAAATCTTTTTTTTAAAGATCTTTTCTTTAAATTAAAATTTATTTTTGTTTTTTTCTATCAAATCAATATAATTTTTTTCATAAATTCCTACTTTTGAAAGATTAATTTTTCTTTTTTTTTGATAAAAATTTGTCTTTTTTTTTGCTTATTTTTCATGAAAAAAATATGTAATTAAACTAATAAAAATTACAAAATTTTATTTCCTAAAAATATTTATTTCTCACATTTTACATTAATAATTCTATCTTAAACATTTATTAAAAAAACTCAAAAACCTCGTCGAAGATTACCTTTCTAACTAAAATTAAATTCCTTCAAGAAGACAAAAGTTTGCTCAAACAAGAATGAACATTTTTTCTAATTTTCACATATTCTGGATCAGGATAATATCTTGCAATAACTTCTCCTGGTTGACTAATATTTGGAAACTCTTTTGACAACATTAATTTCACAGCTTTTTTATTTATTGGATCAGCATCATAACAATTAACTTCATCATTATTAAAATCTAAAATATTAAAAATTCCATTATGTAATCCTGCATTGTTCATAACAAAATAAAAATTATTATGGAACATAAACTGTGTATGATCCCAATGGTTATGTGACTGAACAAAAATCTTAGTTTTCACATTTGTAGGAAGATTTTGCATAAACTCTTTCAAAGATTTTGAAGCAGATTCAAATTTTCCTGTATTATTATCATAATTTCCTTGAGTATGATTATAAATAACTATAGAATTAACTTTTTCCAACATTGGACTAACTTGCTTTATAATTTCTTGAGTTTTTTCTTCTTGTTTTTTTGAATTATAATCATTTCCTACTGTCGAATGACTTTCTCCTGGAATTCCCATTATTAAAGTTTCATTTAAAATAAAAGAATTGTTCCTAATATACTTAAAATTCTCATTTTCTTCTAAACTATAAAGTTCTTTTTCAAAATTGTTAAATATTTCCATTAATTTATTTTTATCAACTTGAGAAATTATTTGTGGATTACATCCAGTAAGAAAACTTAATTCTTGTAAAACTAAGAAATGTAAGCTTGATTCATGGTTTCCTAAGTTAAAAATTGTCTTTTTTATTTCAATAAATTTTTTTAGAATTGAAATTATCCACTGATATCTTTCTTCCACATATTCTAAAATCATTTCAGAGGTAATTATTTTCTTTTCTTTAAATTTATTATAAAAATTAACTGCTGCACTTTTCAAATACTCATCTAATTCTTTATCAGTAATTTCAGCATGTTTATGTAAACAACTAGAAGTCATAGCAAATATACCTAACAAATCCCCATTAATGATTATATAATCTATTTCAGGTATTTTCTTGACAATCTCTTTTGTATAATTCAAAGATTTCTCAATACATCTTGGTGAATGTGTGTCTGAGATAATAATTTGTTTCATAAGGTTACGAGCAAATTTACTCTTTATAAAACTTACTTAAAAATTTCAATTGACTTCACATAAAAGTTCTCTTACAACATCTTCATCTAAATAACTTCTAAAGCTTTTTTTTGCCCTATGTAATAAAGAAGTCACAATTATAACATTACTATCCATTCTATCAGCAATTTCCTTATAACTCATTTCTTCCCAAAATCTTAATTTAAGAACTTCTCTTTTACTATCACTTAAATTACTCATTGCATTTCTAACAATTTCACCTAATTTATTTCTATTTACTAGATATTCAGTATTTCTTACACCAAATACTCCATCTTCATATTCTTCACCAACTCTTAAATTTTCATATCTTTTAAAATTCAAAACAGATCTTCTAATCATACTTTTATACCAAGCTCCAAAATTCCCTTCTTTATATATATCAATTTTTTCATGCAATCGAAGAACCATATCCATTTCAAAATCTTCAACATCTTCTTCTTTTCTAAGAACTTTAAATCCTATAGATCTAATATCTGTTCTATATCTCAAATAAAGTTGAGCTACGCCACTCATATCTCCTTCCTTAGCAACTTTAACTAATTCATTATCACTCATACTATCATCTACTAAATAAGAAACTGTCATACAATCTCATAAGTAAAAGAAATATATAATCTTTTCTGATATTTAAGTTATATTTATATAATTCAACTCTATTAATTATCATAAAACTAATGAAATCAATAAATATAAAAAATGCTAATATTCATAATCTAAAAAATATTTCTTTAGAAATTCCTCTCAATAAATTAGTAGTAGTTGTTGGTCCAAGTGGAAGTGGAAAATCTTCTTTAATTTATGATTTATTATATAGGGCTTCATGTGGAGAAAAAATTGAAGCAAAAATTTCAAAATTACCTACAATTTATGCTATAGGTCAAAAAGTAAAACTTCCAAAAAATTCAAAGTTAAGCTTAGGTGAATATAATTTAAATAGGTTAAAACAAATAATAAAAAAATTAAAAAATAATGATTTACTAATTGTTGATGAACCTTGTGCTGGTTTTAATAAAAATGATTCTTTATATGTTTTAAATTTATTAAAAAAACAAGTTATTGAAGGAAAATCTATTCTAGTTGTAGAACATTCTAAAGAAATAACAAGTGGGGCTGATTATATTATTGAATTAGGTCCTCATGCTGGAAAATATGGTGGAGAGTTAGTATTTGAAGGTGATTTTAAACAATTTAAAAAATCAAAAACATTAACATCCAAAGAAATTTTCAACAAAAAAATTACAAAAAAAAGAAAAAATATTAAGAAAAAATCAATCACTATAAAAAAAATAAATAAAAATAATTTCAAGAATTACACATTTAAGTTTCCTCTATATTCTTTAACTTGTGTTTCTGGTGGTATTGGAACAGGAAAATCTACCATTTTAGATTATACTTACAGATCTTTGTTTAAAGGTAAAAATTCTTGGAAAATTAGACTTAAAAGAGATTCACAAAATATTATTGGTAAACAACATGTTAGAAGAACTTACATAATTGATCAAACTCCTATTGGAAATCATCCTACAAGTAGGATTTCAACTTTTTTAAATTTTGACTCACATATTAGAAGTTTATATTCTGAATTACCTCTTTCAAAGAAATTAAAATTAAATTCTAAAGATTTTATAATTACTAAAGAGATTCTAGAAAATAAGAAAACTTTCTCAAAAAAAATATTATCTGTTAAATACAAAAAAATAAACATCAATGATCTCTTAAAATTAACAGTTAATGAACTTATTGAACTTTTTTTAGATTCTCCATTAATACAAAGAAAACTTTTATTTCTCCAGGAAGTTGGTCTTGGGTATTTAACTTTAGGACAAACTTCAAAATCTTTAAGTGGTGGAGAATCTCAGAGGATAAAACTAGCAAAAGTTCTTACAAAAAAACTAGGAGATAGATGTATATATATCTTAGATAACCCTACAAAAGGCCTACATTTAAGTGATTTACCTAACTTTTTAAAAATCTTCAAAAAGATAATTTCAAAGAATAATACTATTTTAATAGCAGATAATAAAGAAGAAATTATTGTAAATAGTGATTTTAACATTAATTTAGATTGATTTTTATTTATGTTTATGTTTACTATTTTCTAAACCATACTTTTAAATACTTTTATCGACCATAAAACAATATGTCTAAAGGGGAAGACAAAAAGATTGATTTCAAACATAATTTGAAAACTTTCTATAAAATTGCAATTAATTACAAAGGTTCAATTTTTTTACTATTATTAATAGCAACAATTTTAGAAGTTATAAGAGTAGTTGAAAAATATTTACTTATGTATATTATTGACTATAGTACAGAGTTTACTGCAGGTACTTTAGTTGTAACTTCATTTGTATCTTTATTAATCGGGATTGCAGTTATATTTGGAGGTATAAAATTAATCAGTAGCCTTTCTACATGGTTCAAAATAGAAATTTTAGTTCTTTTAGAAACAAAAATCATGAAAGACATGAAAGTAAAATTTTTCAATCATATTATTAGTTTATCACATAAATTCCACTCATCAAACAAAACAGGATCCTTAATCTCAAGTTTAATTAGAGGTGTTAAATCTACTGAAAGAATTGTAGATTTCTTCATTTGGAACTTATTTCCTTTAGTACTTCAACTTATATTAGTTGGTGGTTCATTATTGTATTTTGATTTCACTTCAGCTATTGTCATTTTTGTTACTGCGATTGTATTCATTACTTACAGTATGATTATACTAAATAAACAACAGGCAGCTAGTTTAATTGCTAATGAGGCTGAGGATGTAGAAAAAGCTAACATTAGTGATGTTCTAACTAATATTGAAACAATTAAATATTTTGGAAAAGAAAATAAAATTAAAAAAATATTTTCCAAAATTACAGATTTCACTAGAAAAAAGAGAACTAGACATTGGAATTATTATCGTTGGTTTGATGCTGGTCAGGGTTTTATTTTAACAATTTCAACATTTTTCATATTTTACTTTCCATTATTAAAAATGTTAGATGGAGAAATGACTGTTGGTACCTTAGTATTCATTTACACAATGTATGGAAATATAATTTTCCCTCTTTACAATTTTATTCATGGAGTTAAAGGATTTTATACCTCAATGGCTGATTTCCAAGAACTTTTCAAGTATGATAAAATTAAAAATGACATTGTTAATGTTCCTAATGCAAAGAAATTAATTGTAAAAAAGGGGTCTATTGAATTTAATAATGTAGACTTTGGTTATACTAAAAAAACGATACTAAAAAACTTTAACCTTAAAATTAAACCTGGAGAAAAAATTGCATTTGTTGGTCATTCTGGTTGTGGTAAAACAACAATAGTAAAGTTACTTTATCGTCTATATGATGTTGATAAAGGTGAGATTTTAATTGATGGAAAGAACATAGCAAAATTTGAACAAGAATCATTAAGATCAGAGTTAAGTATTGTACCTCAGGAAGCAATTTTGTTTGATGACACTATTTACAACAACATTTCATTTACAAATTCAAAAGCTAAAAAAATTGATGTAGAAAATGCTATGAAGTTTGCACAGCTTTTCAAAATTGTAAAGAACTTCCCAGAAAAAGAAAAGACTATTGTAGGTGAAAGAGGTATTAAGTTATCAGGTGGAGAGAAACAAAGAGTTTCAATTGCAAGAGCTGTCTTAGCAGATAGGAAAATATTAATCCTCGACGAGGCAACATCTGCTTTAGATTCAGAAACTGAATCTGAAATTCAAAAAGATTTAGATAAATTGCTTGAAGGAAGAACTTCAATTATGATTGCACACAGACTTTCAACTATTATGAATGCTGATAGAATTATTGTTATGGAAAAAGGTAAAATTGTTCAAATTGGTAAACATAAAAATTTAATTAAACAAAAAGGTCAATACAAAAAACTTTGGAACTTACAAAAAGGTGGTTACATAAAATAATTTTTTTATCTTCTTTCTCGACGACAAATTTGTTTTACAACAAAAAAATAAAATAAACTAAAAAATTTTTATAATTATTTTCTAATAGTAAGATTTATAAACTTAATATACTATTAGTAACATAAAGAGGTGAAACTCATGGTAAAAAAAAGAAAGGTAAAAAGAAAGGTTGCTAAGAAAAAAGTAAAAAGAAAAGCAGCTAAGAAGAAAGTAAAGCGAAAAGCTAAGAAGAAAGTAAAGCGAAAAGCAGCAAAGAAGAAAGTAAAGCGAAAAGCAGCAAAGAAGAAAGTAAAGCGAAAAGCTAAGAAGAAAGTAAAGCGAAAAGCAGCAAAGA
>CAYPLB010000011.1:17150-17705 GCA_964411565.1 Candidatus Woesearchaeota archaeon | reverse complement strand
CTATCTTCATTTTGCTACATACTTTGCATGAGGTTTCCAAGTTAAATTTTTCATCCAAGCATGCAAGATTTTCTTCCCATCACCAATTGGTTTTAATGCAGTATCTCCAGCTCTGTGTTCATAAGAAATTGGAACTGAATAAATATCAAAGTTCATTTTAGCCATCTTCGTGATCATTTCCATTTCAATTGAAAAACCATTAGCTTCTAAATGTTTTGAAAGTTTTTTTAGAACAGGTCTTTTCCAAGCAAAGTAACCAGTACAAACATCAGTTACATTTCCATGATAAAACATTCTTACTAAAAATGTGAAAAGCCAGTTACCAGTTCTGTTAAACATAGTCATACTTCCTTCTTTGATTTTACCACTTAATCTTGAACCAATAACAACATCACAGAAATTTGAATCTAAAGGTTCAATAAGTCTTAACATTTCTCTTGGATCGTATGTATCATCTCCATCAAGCATAACAACTAAATCTGTATCTGTAGTAATACTTTTTACACCTTTTCTAATTGCATAACCTTTACCTTGTCTTCCTTCAAAAAGTACTCT
>CAYPLB010000011.1:0-17140 GCA_964411565.1 Candidatus Woesearchaeota archaeon | reverse complement strand
CCAGCTTTCTTAGCTACTTCTCTAGTTCTATCACTTGAGTTGTTGTCAATTACAAGAACTTCGACATTGTATCCTAAAGCTTTTAATCTTTTTCTAGGTATTTTTGATATGACTTTTGTGATACCCTTTTCCTCGTTATAACAAGGAACCATAACAGTTAATTTTTTCATTTTCATATCCTCTATAATATTTGAAACATGTGTTAAATACTCCCTGAAATATGCAGGAATATTGTGAAACCAGTTGAAACCAGTTAGTTTCTGAGTATTGTTTTTATTTATAAATCTTTTGATTTGTCACTTCTAAATAGTAGTAGAAAATTAAAAATTAAAGATAAGAAGAAATATCATCAGATCCAGATTCTCCAACATAAGAAGGACCTAATGAAGCCATTGCTCTGTCTGCAGGAGAAAATTGTCTTTTATCAGGATCACCTAAAAAAGTTCTTTCATCATCAATGTATCTGTTATCAGGATCAATCACTTCGTCTTGCAAATATGAAGGTTGATTCCAATTAGTCCCACAATTAAAAGGATCTTTATTTTCATCAAACTGAACTAAAAGTTCTAATTCTTGAGCTATTGTGTATAAGTCTGCTGTATTATCTGTGCCATCTATCATTATGCTAATTATCTCAAAATAATTTATATAGCTTTGGTTGAAAAAAAGTTAAACTGAAAAATTTTCAATAAAAGCTTAACAATACTTATAAAATTCAAGAATATACTTTAGGGTGGTCACTGGACATGGCTGCGCAGCCCTTTTAAATGTCTCAGAGATATGAAAATATAGGAGGAATTTTGAAATGCCGGCACCTTTGAAAAAAATAAGATCTGGAAACTATGAAGTTTCTGTTTGGAAAAACGAAAAAGACATGGGAGATGGAGGAATTGTATCTTTTAAAACTATAAGTTTGAAAAAAAGTTGGAAAGATAAAAATAATGTTACAAGAGAACAATACCTTTCATTGAGAAGACAAGATGTAGAAAAAGTTATTGTGCTGATGAGAAAAGTACATGAACATTTGTTATTGGAGGATGAAAAATGAAAAAAGAGGAAATGAAAATTGAAGATTTACCAGGTGTAGGAGCTGCGACTGCCGAAAAATTAAGAGATGCAGGATATAATGATTTAATGTCGATTGCTGTTGCAAGTCCAGGAGAATTAACAGAAAGTGTAGGAATGGGGGAAGCTGCTGCAAGAAAAATAATCAATGCAGGAAGAAATAATCTAGACATGGGTTTTGCTTCAGGAGAAGAGTTATTAGAAAAAAGAGCAAAAATAATTAAAATTAATACAGGTTCTAAAGCTTTTGATGAATTAGTTGGAGGAGGATTTGAATCTGGATGTATAACTGAATGTTTTGGATCGTATGGATCAGGTAAAACAGCTCTAGCAAACCAGTTAGCAATAAATGCTTTAGATATTAATGAAGAAGGAGAGCCACAAGCATACGCTGTTTGGATAGATTCAGAGAATACATTTAGACCAGAAAGAATTAAACAAATTTGTGATGAAAATGGTTTGGATGCTTTGAAAATTTTGAGGAATATAAAAGTTGTAAGAGCTTTTAACTCAGATCACCAAATGATGTGTGCAGAAAAAGTTGAAGATCTAATTCAAAAAGATGGATTGAAAATTAATATGATAATAGTAGATTCTTTGATGACACATTTTAGATCAGAATTTATTGGTAGAGGAACACTTAGTACAAGACAACAAAAAATTAACAAACATATGCATGTGTTAATGAAAATTGCTGACCAATATAATTTAGTTGTTTATGTGACAAACCAAGTTATGTCAAAACCAGATACTTTCTTTGGAGACCCTACAGAAGCAATTGGTGGAAATATAGTTGGTCACAATTGTTTAACAGCAGAAACTTTAATCCAATTAGGAGATGGTAGTATAGAACCTATGTTTGATATCTTTGACAAAGGTGAAGTTATTTCCTTAGATTTAAAAGGAAATTTAAACTCAGTTAAATCAAATATTGGAACTATAGTAGTAAAGGGAGGATTTGATAAACTTTATGAGATTAAAGCAATGAATTCTATTCGTTGTTCCGAAGGTCATAGATTCTTTAGTGTTGAGAATTTTAATATTGTTGAAAAGGAAGCTAAAGATCTTAAGGAAGGAGATTATATAGCACAAGGATTTAATTTAAATATTGAAGGAGAAGTACAAACTTTACCAGAGATTCAAACTAGAGAATTAGTTATATTTGAATCTGAAGGAGTAGAAATGATTAAGAATAGTAATATTGGAACAAGAGGACAAATCTGTCAACAATTAACTATAAGTCCAAGACAATTTAGGAGAGTTTTAAACCAAAGTTATCCAACAAACTCTGAAAATGTTAATAAACTTATAGATATGGGAGTATCTGAAGAATTAAGAGATTATAGTTCTCCAATTTTTAGTAATAAACACCAAAAAATAAAAATTCCTCAGAATTTAAATGTTGAACTGGCACAAATTTTAGGGTATTTTATAGGTGATGGAAGTTTTGAAGATAGATCTTTAAAATTTAGAGATGAAAGAAAAAATGTGTTGGAAACTTATAATGAATTATTCTTTAAAGTTTTTAATAAAAAAGGAAATATTAGAAAACTAAAAGATAAGAAATGTTTTAATTTAGATATTAATTCAACAGAGATAAGACAACTGTTTAAAATGTTGCAAAGAGGAAATATGTTTAACTATGTTGCAAGATCTCCTAAAAAACATGTGTTGGCATTCCTAAAAGGGTTCTTTGATGCCGATGGATCTGTAAGTAAGAGCTCTACATGTATTAGTGCAAGCCAAAGAGAAAAATTTGTGTTGGAAATTGTTCAACTTTTATTGCAGAGGTTTGGTATAAGATCTAGTATAAGAAGACGAATCCATCTTAGTAATCCTATACATCATTTAGAGATTAAAGATGTTGAATCAGTTCTAAAATATATTAAAACAATAGGAATGAGTGCTCCAGATAAAAAGGAAAGATTAGAAGAGATTGAAAGCAAGTATAGAGATAGTAATACACAAATGATGAGCCCAATAAAAAGAGAAAGTGTTTGGAACCTAATTAAGAATTTTGGATTGTATCCTTCAAAGTTTATGAAATCTAGACCAATATCTTATAAATATATTGGGATGAGAGAACTTAAAAGTGTGGTTAAGAAATTAAGAGATTTAGGAAAAGAAAGTAAAGAAATGGATTTTTTAGAGATGCTATTGAATGGAGAAATTAATTTTGAGCAGATTAATAAAATAGATGTTAAGGATGCCAAAGATGAATTCCTATATGATTTTTCAGTCCCTGGAAATGAAAATTATCTAGCTAATGGATTTTTAGTGCACAATTCTGCTACAAGATTGTATCTTAGAAGAGGGAAAAAAGGAACTAGAGTAGCTAAATTAGTAGACAGTCCTTATCTGCCAGATGGTGAATGTATTTTTAGAATCACTGATAAAGGTATTGAGGATAATTAATTCTTTTATTTTTTTAGTCAAAAGACTTATAAATACTTATTATTTTTGTGAAAGCTATGGAAAAAGTACTAAAATGTTCAGCAACAAGTAAAGAACTTGTTAATGATAAAGGATCTGTAGTATTTAAGTGTCCAAATTGTTTGGATTCAGATATTATAAGATCATTCAAATCAAGAGTTTTGGCTACAAAATATGTATGCCCAAAATGTGGATTCGAGGGACCAAATTAAAATGGCAATGGCAATGATGGTAGTAAAAGTTATGCCTGAAAGTGTAGAAATAGACTTGGCAAAACTAAAAGAAGATGTAGAAAAAATAATTACTGAATTATATGGTGATGTTGGTGAGATTAGAACTGAAGAAGAACCAATCGCATTTGGATTGAAAGCTTTGAACTTTACATTCATTATGGATGAAGCTCTTGGAGGAGATATCATCGAAGAGAGATTAGATAAAGTTGAAGAAATTGCAAGTGCAAAAGTAGTTGATTTTAGAAGAACCTTAGGGTAAATCTTTTATTTTTTTAATATAATAATTCTTATAAAGATCATATTTAATATTAAAGTTTATGTATAATGATAAATGGTCTTCGGTGAGTAATTTTCTTAAAGAACGAAGAAAAAGTATGTATCCTAATAGAACTGAAATTGCAGCTGAATTGAATAAAGTTGATGGTTCTCGATCAGCAAGTACAATCCTTGAAATGATAAAAGATTTTGAAAATTATAAAGAAGAACATTCTTTAGTAAAAGCTATTGAAGGAATAGAACCAAGAAGAACATATTTTATTATGTATCTAGGTGCTTTAGATTTATTGGAAAGTGAAACAGTAGAATTAAGAGAATATGTTGATGAAAAAAATCCAAATTTTAATTGGAACTTAGAAGAATTCTAAATTTTTAATATAATAATTCTTATAAAGTTAGTTTAAATTATAAGTTAATATGACAGATCCAATGACATTAAGAGCTTTATTTCTTAGAAAACTTTGTGGAGAAATTAAGGAAAAAGATAATGTTGAAGAAAGAAGAAGAAAACAATTTGATAGATTTGTTTCTGGTGTTGCTTCTGGAGAAATAAGATTGCCTAAGCCATATGAGGAATTAAGTGAAGAAGAACATAAAGAATTGTATGGTGTGTCAAGAAGAGATTATTAACAAAGTTTATAAAATAGTTATTTGTCGATTGAAGTTATGGTTAATTTATTATATGGAAAAAAAGGTTCTGCAGTAGGAGTAAATCCTAAATTTGCTGATGGTAGAAACTTTAAAGAGATTGTTGAAGATCTTAGAGAACAAGTTTTGAGTGTTGAGATGTGGCTTTTAGATTTAGATGGAACTTATGCAAGTTACCCAGGAATTGATGCAGCAAAGGCAGCATTAGGAACAAATTATACTAATAAAGAATATCTTGAATGGATGACTAGAAGTGGATTAGGTTTTCTTAGAAGTGGAGGAAATAACCATAGTGAAGCTTGGTTTGATTATATTGACAGATTTTTAGATTCTGAAGGAAGAAGAGAAGCTCAAAAATATTTTACTCCAAAAAGAGTAAGAGAAAGTTTACATGAAGATACAATAAATTGGAGAAAAAAATTGAATAATAATGGAAGAATATTTGTAACAAGAAATATTGCAGAGATAACATATCCATATGCAATAGAATTAGATGTTGAAGCAGCTTATTTAGAAGTAAAAGATAAAGCTCAAGTTGTAAGAGAAATTGTTGCAAATTTTAAAATTGATAAATTTGGTGTTGAAGGAGATACTATAGAAGATGCAGTTATGATAGATGAAGTGAGAAGATTAGGGAAAAGAGCTTTAGGAATACAAGTTATGAAAAGAATCAATGGAACTGCACTAGATAGTTTTGATGTTTATACAACAAGAGATAGAGGAGCTTTATTAGAGATTTTAAGATTTAATTAGTATAATCTTTTATTAATTTTATATAGTCTTTGTTTAAACCACCTAGTCTGAAAATTGCAACTTCTTCCAATTTGTGTTTCTTTGCAAGATCTAAATCTCTTTTTAATAATTCTAAGGAAATAGGTTTTTCCCAACCAAGTATTCCTACACATAAGGTTCCATAACCCATAATAAATTTTTTACCAAATTCTTCTTTTCCTTTAGTTATTTCATTTTCCATTAAGTAAGTACCAAAATCATGTAAGGAACTGTAAGCCATCCTCATTGGAGAGACATTATATGTTGGAGGAAAGTTTAAACATAAAAATCGGAATAAAGGAGACATCCAATTGTTAACAAAAAAATATTCAGCAACATAAATCTTTTTGTGAGATTTTACAAATTTGTTGATTAATTTTCTATTTGGTAAAAAGTTGAATATTTGTGTGAAATATAACCAAAAATTTTGATGAGTAGGTAATTCAGCATCCCACATAATAGGAATGTCTTTTCCTTTTAACTCTTTAATTGTTCTCTTCAAAGCTTTTCTTTGAGTGAAAGCTGAAAACCAATAACCTTCTTTTTTCTTCAAAATAGGCCAATAAGCAATCTCTTTGATATGTTTTTTTTGTTGAGGATAATCTTGAAAAACCTTTTTCTCAATTTTTTGAAATTCTTTTAATGAAGAAGCAGCTATGTAAAGTTTTGTTGGAAAATTAATAAGTTTAATTTTGTCCAGATTAGCTTTATCTGGAAATTCTTCATAAAAACTTACAATCATGAGAAGAGAAAAGCTTTTATTCTTTTAATAGTTTTTTGTTTAGATGTTAACTCCAGAAAAAATTGAAGAGATTAAGCAAGAATTGATGGCATTGCCACCAGAAGAACAACAAAAGAAGCTGCAGGAAGTTCTAGCTAACCTTACACCAGAAGAAAGAGAACAGTTAGTAGGTAAACAAGAATGTCCTTTCTGTCTAATGAGTCAAGGAAAAATACCTGTGAAAACTGTTTATGAAGATGATAAAGTAATGGGAATCTTAGATATTCATCCAGCAAATCAAGGACATGTATTATTGTTTCCAAAAGAACATGCAGCAATGATGGCACAAGTACAAGATGATATTTTAGGACATCTGTTTATTGTAGCAAATAAAATTGCTTCAGCAGTTTTTGAAACTACAGGAGCAGAAGGAACTAATGTTGTTGTTTCAAATGGACAAATTGCTGGACAAACAGCTCCACACTTTATGGTAAATATAATTCCAAGAAAACAAGGAGATAAAGTTGCAGTTGGATGGCAACCTACAGAAGTAAAAGAAGAGGAACAAGATAAGTTAGCTAGTACTATTAGAGAAAAAGTGGGAACTATAGGAAAAAAGAAAGTTGTGAAAAAAGATCCTAGTAAGTTTTCAAAAGAAGAGAAAAGAATTCCTTAAATTAAGTAAAGGATTAAAGTAATTACAAATCCAAGGAAAATTGCTGGGACAAAAGGAATTCCTACTTTTATCCAAACTTTTCTTATATTATGTTTTTTTAGAATTTTTATTTGTTGATTATCTAAACAAGGTTTTCTTTTGGAACAAATAATTTTGTTGTTGTGAATAATATCCTTTGCAAGCCAATCACCCTCTGTAAGTTGAGATATAGGTAAAAGTTTTTTGAAAGATTGTTTTTCTACAACTTTTATAAAAATGAATAAATAAAATACTAAAAGTAAAGTTAAAGCAAATATTGTTGAAATTAGTCTATAAGAAGAAAAAAATAAAGCAATTAAAATAAATGCTGCTGTGAAAATTAATGTTGAAAATCTGTAGTATTTGTATTTAATTAGTAATTTTTTGAAAGTTTTGAAAGATTTTTTTCTATTTTTTAAGAATAAAACTATAGCCCAAATAAAAGCGTAAAATGCACCAACAAATAAAACTATAACTAATAATATTGCTAAGAATGGAATTTCAAATAAGTAAAAATCTGCAAAAGCTGCACCCAAACCCATGAAAAGTTTTGCATCTCCACCACCCCATTGTTTTAAGTAATATAATATAAAACCAAAGATAAACATAATTAGTAATCCTAAAATACCATAAAGGATGAAAGAAAAATCTGTAAATAAAGAATAAATTAATCTAATACCTAAAACTGATGCAATGAAAGAATAACTTAAGAGATCAGGAATTTCTCGAGTTTTTATATCAAAAATAGATGCTACTAATAGAACTATTAATGAAAGAGAAATTAAAATGATTTCTAGTTGCATTGTTTATTTGAAGAATTAAGAGTTAAAAAAGGTTTATGCTCAACAAGATATATAAATCCCTAAAATTACTTTAATAGAATGATTAGTATTATCGGAGGAGGACCTATAGGAAGTTATCAAGCTTACCTTCTTGCAAAAAAAGGAGAGAAAGTTAATGTTTATGAAGAACATGATAAAATAGGTCAGCCAGTGCAATGTACAGGAATTCTTACACATGAAATCCATAAGTTTCTGAAAATGAAAAATAGTTTTGTTGTGAATAAAATAAAAAATGCTAAAGTTTATGCACCGAATGGAAAAAGTATTACTGTAAAATTTGATAAAGAAGATACTATTGTGGATAGAACAAAATTTGATACTTATTTAGCTGAAAAAGCTGAAAAAGAAGGTGCTAAAATAATTTTAAAAAGTAAATATAAAAAAAATGATGGAAAAGAATTGAAGATAGGAAATAAAACTGTTAAGACAGATATTTTAATTGGAGCTGATGGACCACATTCAAGAGTTGCAAAGAATAATGGTATGTGGTGCAATAGAAAGTTTGTTGCAGGAAATCAAGTTGTTTGTGAATTAGATGATTTGAAAAAAGATACTATGGAAATTTGGATGGGACTTGGAATGTTTGCATGGTGTGTTCCAGAAAGTAAAAATAAGGGAAGAGTCGGAGTTGTTTCTTATGATAAAGCAAATGAACATCTTAAAGAATTGATGAAGATTAGATGTAAAGGTGCAAAAGTCCTTGAAAGACAAAGTGGTTTGATTCCAATTTATAATCCAAGACAAAAATTAAAGAAAGATTTTGTGTATTTAGTAGGAGATGCAGCAACACAAGTAAAGTCTACTTCTTATGGAGGAATTGTTTTAGGAATGAAAGCTGCAAATGTTTTGGCAAGAAATAAAAAAAAGTATGTTTTTAATTGTAGAAAAGAAGTGGATAAAGATTTGTATCTTAGTAAAATGATTAGAAGAACAATGGATAATTTTAAAATTAAAGACCATAATGAGTTTGTAAGATTAGTAAATCAAAAAAGAATTAAAAAGATTTTAGAAACAAAAAGTAGAGACTACCCAAGTAAAATGCTTTTAGAATTATTAATTAAAGAACCAAGATTTATGAAATTTGCTTTGAAAACTTTATTTTAATTGAAATCTTAAAACTGCTCCAACTCCACCAATACCTTGTAATTTCTTTCCAGCTTCGTGATCTGTAGAAATAATATGTACTTTACCTTTAGATCTGTCAACATCTTTCATAATGTCATCAAGTTCTTTGAAATTTTCTTTTTCTCTTAAATCATGAATTAAATCGTCAGTTACAAGTAAAGATTTTATTGCATGTGCCTCAGAAGCTTCATTAACTTCTTTCAAACCATAAGCAGCTTTTGCTTGTTTAGAAATTTCTTTGAATAATTCTTCAACATATTCAGTTTCTTTAGTTGTTCTATCTTGTTTTAATACAGTTTTTACTTCATCTCTTTTCAAAATTTCTTCAATTCCATTTTGGCCAGTAGAATTACAAGTAGCTAAGGTTATTTTTTTTACTAATTCAGGATTGTTCTTTTTGATTATTTTCATAAGGTCTTCTTTCCAGAAAGCAGGACTTGCAAGAACTATATATTCAATCTTGTACCTATCAAAGTATTCCTTAATCTGTTTTGCTACCTCAGCAAAAAAATCTTTGCCTTTCATTTCTTCGTAACCTTTTTTACTAACCTCTCCTGAAACTTCAGAAAGTATTTTGAAACCTGATTGAGTTAGTAATGAATAAGTTGCAGTTGATCTGTCTAAAGCAATAATAAGAATCTTTTCTAATTTATCTTGAGAAGCTTCAGTTATTTTTTCAATTTGATAATTTAACCATTGATCTTTTTTAATTGTTACAACAGTTCTTTCTTCTAAGTCAAAGGTATGATAAGAAGCTCTAGCAACATCATCAGGACCATCAGTGATTTTTCCTGAAACCCTTAAGGAATTTGAAAATTTGTGAAATTCTAATTTTTCAACAGCAATTTCTAAAGTTACAAGTTTTTTTATTACTTTTAGATTTCTATCTGTTTCTTCTCCAAGCTTAATTTTCCTAAGAGTTTTACCTCTAATACGATCTCCTTCATCAATAATATGTGATAAAAACCATAGATCATCTAATGTATTTATTTCAATTTTTACATTTCCTTTCTTGAAATCCTTAGTTAAGAGTTTCATGTTATTTTGAAAAAGTTTATATATTAATAAAGTTATTTATCTTGTATGTTTGGTAAAAGAGGTCAGTCAGCGGTTGAAGTTTCAGTCTTTATTTTCTTGATTGGAGTTTTTGTTTTAGGATATATAATATTACTTCCAGCAGAGGATAGAGAAGCATTATTAGACGACGATTTTGGAACAGATGATGGAGATACTGAAAATATTGCAGGAACCTTATTATCAGAAGCTGTAGGAGATGTTAGTTCAAGTAAGAGTTCTTCAAAAGTTTCAGATTTAGAACCTATGAGATTATATTCTACAACAGAATCAAATACACAAAATTTAGCTTCATCTTTGACAGTTTCTAGAAATATTTTACAAAACAACTATAAAAACATTTATTTTGATATTGATGATATTGAAAATTTGGAAGAATTAAGTTTGTTATTTTTAATTACTGAATCAAAAGGAGATTTGTTTATTGAATTGAATGGAAATACAATTTATGAAGGAGAATTAACAAGTAGTGAGTTGCCAGTTGAATTATCAACAAGTTATTTACAAGAAGAAGATAATGTTTTGAAAATGTATGTTGACTCACCAGGACTTTGGTTATTCTCAAGTCATTATTATTTATTACAAGATGTTGAGTTATTGTTAGATTATACAGTAGCAGATACAAGTTCTTCAAGAACATTTTCAGTGGATGATACAGATGATGTTACAAGTGTTGATCTGAGTTACTTTATTACATGTAATAGTGATGAAGATGGGATATTAACTATTAGCTTAAATAATAGAGAAGTCTTTAGTGACCAAATATTTTGTGAATACCTAAATGAAAGAGAATTAGGATTAGATGAAGATTATTTACAAAGTACAAATACATTAAGGTTTGAAGTTACTGAAGGAGATTATAACATAGAAGAAATTGAAGTATCAGTTAGTTCAAGATCTACAGAATACCCTTCATATAGTTTTGATGTTGATTCAGATCTATATGAAGATATTCTTTCTGGGGATAAAGAGGTTTATCTGAAGTTGAGCTTCGGCGATGAAACTTCAGATAAAGAAGCTACAATTTTAGTAAATGAGAATGATTTTAGAATTAATACTGAAGATGGAAGCTATGAAAAGAAAATAACTAGTATGGTTGATAATGGAGCTAATACAGTGACAATAGAAGCAGAAACTAGTTTTGAAATTGATAACTTAAAAGTTTATTATTCTTAATTATAAGTTTCTGGAAAAATTTTAGACATAATAGGTTCTAATATATCCAAAGAATCATTAAGTTTTTTGCAACTTGCATCAATAAATCTTTGTTCTTCTAATGGATTTTGTGCAATTTCTCTATAAATATCTAATCTTTTTTCAATAGGAAGATCATACATTTCATCTAAAGTTAAACCTTTGTAATTATAATCGGACATAAAAAGAGAAAAATAAATTAGAATATTTAAGTTTATCCAAAGTAGTTTGGTTCAACAGGTTTTGTAGTAGTTGTTCCAGCTTCTGTAACAGCTTTTGCTCTAGTTAAAATTTCATTTTCAATTTCGTCAATTTCACTAGATAATTTCTTCAAATCAATGTCCATACCAAACTTTGCATTAAGAACTTTAAGAGTTTCTTTAGCACCTTTAATACCTAAGTAAGCTGGATGTGCATAAGTTTGAGCAAGTAAAGCTACGGCATTAATATTTTTTAATTGAGCTCTACCTAAAAGAACACCAGTTACACCAATTATAGGTCCAACTACCCCATAAATTTTGTTCTCGGTTTTAGGGAATGTTTTAATGTGTTTTTTATCTGTTCCTGTAATGTAAACTTTTGGTTTTTTTGGAATTTTTTGTAAACCTATTCCACCTAAAGTTACAATTTCAATTCCATTGTATTGTTCAAGTAAATCTAAAATAGTATCACAAAACTCATAACAAGCAGATTCATCAATAGGTTGAACATCTCCAACAATGAAAAGATAATCTTGTTTTTTTACTTGTTTATGATAAATATAAATTACAGGTAAATCAATTAAATTATTTTCATTGATAAAAACTGAATGTGGAAAGTGAGTTGAATGGATTTCCATAACTTTCTTTGCCTTTAAATTTTCAATTAAAAAATCGACAGCAATCTTTCCTACATTACCAATACCTGGTAATCCTTCTATTAGAATAGGATTTTTAAATTTCTTTTTTGTTAAATGATTAACTTGGAATTTCATGGATTAGAAAAATAAAGGTTGCTTTATAAAGCTTTTTGTTCTTTTTTTGAAAGTCTTCTGTATTTACCATATTTATCTTCTAAAGAAAATTTGGCTGGTTTTGTTGTAATAGCTTTTTCTCCACAAGAACAAGTTTCTTTCATAGTATATTCTTTACATTGTTTACAAAATAAAATGTGAGAAGTCATTTTTTTCTTAAGATCTCTGTATGACCTTTTTTCTTCTCCATTTCTTTTACAATTACTTGTGCAACTTTATCAAGAATTTCCTCTGCAATTTTGTAATCATGAGAATAAACTTCAAGCCTATACTTAGGAGCTGAAATATAAACAATACTAATTTTATATTCTTTCTTTTTAGCAAACTTTTCTCCAGCAATTAAAGCACTTTTAATATCTTCAACACCATCTTCAGCAGTACTTTGTAAAACCAATTTGCAATGAACAGAAATTTCATGAGGTTTAATTTTACTTTGAACAATTTCTACTAAGGTTTTTACCTCTTTATCAGACAAATTTAATTCTTTTATTGCTTCTTCACCATTTACAGCAATTTCATTAAAAGCAATACCAAGTAAACCAAAATGTTCAACAAGTTTAAAACCAACTTTTTTATACATCCCAGCTAAATCAGTTTTTAATTGCTTACCAATGTACTCTAAAAGTTTTTCAGATTTTATTTCTTGTTTAAATTCTTCATTTTTCTTAATTCTAAGATTTTGTGGAACTCTTCTTAAAGATAAATCAACTTGTTTTTTCTCTCTGTTGATCTTTAGAACAATACAAACTAATTTTTTACCCTCTTTAACATAATCTCTGATGTTTCTGATTCTACCAGGAGCAATCTCAGAAATGTGAATCATACCTTCCTGATGATCAAATTCATCAAGAGTTACAAAAATAGAATGATATAGAATTTTCTTAACTGTACAAATAACAACTTCTCGTTCTTCAGGTAAACCTTTTTTCTTGTAAAACATAAGAAGTAGGAAAAATTAGTAGTTTAAAAAAGTTTACTTTAGTTCTTCAAGTTGTCTAGCAATAATTTTTGCCTTTCCACCTTTAGATTCTGCTAAAACTTCACCACAAACTAAACAATCAACCTTAGTTGCAGCTCTATCAAAAACAATTTGTTCATTCTTACACTTACATCTCAACTTTACAAATTTTCCTTTTGGCTCTTGAATCATTTTATACGAACTCCACTTTCTTTGCTCTTGGATTTGTGTAAACAGACATTTTTTTACAAACTGAGCATTTTAATCTTAAATCAATTTTTTTGGATGACTTAGCTCCAACTCTCTTTCCACCACCAGGTGGCTTTGAATATTTGTTATAATTACCGAAACCTCTTCTAAGACCTCTCTTTCGCATTCTTGAAGTTGCACCTTTAGACATTGGGTGAGCAGTACTTCTAGTTCTCCTCTTTGCTTCAGAGACTGCCATTTCAGTATGTTTCTTACATTTGGGACAGTATGTTTTTTGTTTCTTAGGGATTTTCATTTTTTGCTTGTTTTGTTTGAATTAAGAGTTTTGCAATGTTTTCTTGCAGAGATAAACTCTCATCTTTTTTGTAAGGACCATAAACTTCAAGATCCGGACCTACAAACTCAGGTACGTCCTCAAGTATCTGGACATTAATTGTATTGGTTTTATCCTCTGTTTTTAAATCTTTCTGTTCAACCTCAATATCAGGAATTTCAAGGTTTGGGAGCTCATTCTTCAATATTTGGTATAATATACCTTGTCTATATGTATCTAAGTTATCTTTAAGGCCCCTATAGAAAGCTAATTCCTGTGGAAGCATAGCAGAAGTATCTTGAGGATTTTGAGTTCTGGAAGAGAATAAGGCTGCCTGAAGGATCTTATTCTCTCTCTTTTCATAAAGCTCTTTAAGGATTTTTTGAATGTTTCTTATTTGATTTTGAGTTTTTACAAGCTCAGTAGAAGCAAAAATACTGTCTTTTTGAGATTGAGATGATAATATTGCAGTCTTTTCTTGAAGATATTTTACTACATCCCGAAAAAAAGTCTCATCAACTTTTTGTAGTTCAGTTCTATATTTTTCTCTTCTTAGGATTTCATACAAGTTTTCATAAGTAATGATTATGTCAGGCATGATTTTTGATATAAGATTTGGATTTAAATTGATTTCTGTGTTATGAGTTAATTTTAAAAAGATTATCTTGTTGTTATAGAATATGTATTGTAAAATATACCTTTTTAGACATGGTCAAACCCATTATAATGCAAAGAAAATATTTTGTGGATGGAAAGATTCTAAATTAACTAAACAAGGGATAAAAGATGCAAGAAAAATTGCTAAAAAGTTGAAAGATAAGAGAATAGATATTGCTTTTCAAACACATTTGTCAAGATCTAAAGATACTTTGAAGTATGTACTGAAATATCACCCAGAATGTATAGGTATTATTGAAGATGATAGAATGATGGAAAGAAGTTATGGTGATCTGCAAGGGAAAAGTCACAAATGGTTTGTTGATGTGACTGGAGAAGAAGATTATAAGACTTTATTGCATTGGCACAAAATAGACCATTTGGAAGGAAGAGATAAAAAAGAGTTTGTCAAGAAAGTTGGAGAAGCAGAATTGAAAATTGTTAGAAGAAGTTATGATGTTGCACCACCTGGTGGAGAAAGTATTAAAGATGTTGAGAAAAGAGTTAAACCTTTTGTAAAAGATTTGATTAAATTCGTAAAAGAAAACAGAGTTAATGTAGCTATTTCTGCACATGGAAATTCTATGAGACCTTTTAGGAGATATTTTGAAAGGTTAAGTTTAAAAGAGATGATGAAATTAGAGAATCCATGGGATAACTATTTTGAGTATAAAGTGAAAGTATGAAGATAAAACAAATAGAAGAAGATTTTGTAGTAAAAGAAGTTATGAAGCTAGAACTTTCAGAAAATGGAAAATACCATTATTATTATATGACTAAGAAAAATTGGAACACTTTAGATTTAGTTAAAGAAATTAAAAAAAGGTTGAAAGTTAGAGATGTAGGATTTGCAGGGTTGAAAGATAGAAATGCAGTTACTTCACAATATATTTCTGTTGAGAAAAAAATTAATTTTGAAATTAATGATGTTGAATTTGAGTATAAAGGTTGTGGGAAAAAAAGAGTATATATGGGAAAGCTGAAAGGTAATGAATTTATTATTACAATTAGAGATTTGGATAAGAAATTAGAACTACCTGAAGAAGTTCTTAATTTATTTGGAGAACAAAGATTTAGTAAAAAAAATGAAAAAATTGGAAAGTTAATTGTGCAGAAAAAGTTTAAGGAAGTCTGTGAAGAATTAAATTTGAAGGTTGAAAAGAATGATTATATTGGAGCTTTAAGAGAATTAGGAAAAGCAAAGTTAAGATTTTATATTAATGCATATCAAAGTTATTTGTGGAATAAATTGGCAAAAATTAGTAATAAAGAGATTGTTCCTATTTTAGGTTTTTTAACTGAAGAAGATGATTATGATGAAATTCTTGAAAAAGAAGGAGTTGGAAAAATAGATTTTATTATGAGAGAAATGCCTGAAATTGCTGCAGAAGGTAGTGAAAGGGAAAGAGTTATGGAAGTTAAGAATTTTAAAATTATTTCTTTTGAAGATGATGAGTTGAATAAAGGGAAGAAAAAAGAAGTTGTGAGCTTTTTTCTGCCAAAAGGAAGTTATGCTACAGTTGTCATTGAAAATTTAAAATAATAAGATTTATAAGCAAATGTTCTAAAATATAAAGTATGTTTAAGTTCCTGAAAAATAAAGTAAAGAAAGCAGTTTCTAATATTTCGGAAAAGTTCGAAAAAGAAGGAGAAATTGTAGAAGAAGTTCAAAAAGTTAAGAAAATAAAGAAAGTTGAAAAGAAAAAAGAAGTTGTAAAAGAAAAGGTAGAGACAAAAGAAAAGTTAAGGGAAGAAATTGCTCCAGTTGTTGAAACTGTAAAAGAAGAAATAAAAAGACAGGAAATTGAAGAAAAAAAGAAAGAAGCAAAAAAAAGTTTATTATCATCAATTAAAGAAAAAGTTGTTACTAAGAAAATATCTCAAAGATATTTTGAAGAATTATTCTGGGATTTAGAAGTTGAGTTGTTAGAAAATAATGTAGCTTTTGAAGTTATTGGAAAAATAAAAGAAGATCTTGCTATGGATCTAGTAGATGTACCAATTAAAAGAGGAGATGTTGAGAAAACAATAATTAATAGTTTGAAGAAAAGTATTGAAGAAGTTCTTGATATTGAGAAAGTGGATATTATTGAAAAAATCAAAAGTAAAAAACCTTATGTGATTGTTTTTATAGGAGTTAATGGATCAGGAAAAACAACTACAATTGCAAAGTTTGCACATCTGTTAAAAGAAAAAGGATTAAGTACAGTTCTTGCAGCAGCTGATACTTTTAGAGCAGCATCAATTCAACAATTAGAAGAGCATGGAAGAAATTTAGGAATAAAAGTTATTAAACATGATTATGGAAGTGATCCTGCAGCAGTTGGTTTTGATGCAGTGAAATATGCAAAGCAAAAAGATTTAGATGTAGTTTTAATTGATACAGCAGGAAGACAACATTCAAATGTAAATCTAAGAGATGAAATGAAAAAAATAATCAGAGTTGTAAAACCAGATCTGAAAATTTATGTTGGAGAAATGATAGCAGGAAATGATTGTATTGAACAAATTCAAGAATTTAATAAAGCAATTACAATTGATGGAGCTATTTTGAGTAAAGCTGATATTGATGAAAAAGGTGGAACTGCGATTTCTGTTTCTTATGTTACAAGAAAACCTATTTATTATTTAGGTGTGGGACAAGAGTATGGTAAGTTGGAAGAATTTGATTCTGAGAAAATAATCAAAACAATGGGATTATAAAAAAACTTATAAAGTATCTTTACTACTTGTGAATATATTATGAGGTGAAACTTATGGCAAAAAAGAAAAAAAATGATGATAGTAAAATTTGGGCTTTCTTAGGTGTTTTTTTGACATTAATTGGTTTCTTAATTGTTTATTTAACCAAGAAAGATGATGACATCCTCCCCACCCTAAAGGGATGGGGTATCCCTCGAGCTAGGCTTACGCG
>CAYPLB010000010.1:0-23607 GCA_964411565.1 Candidatus Woesearchaeota archaeon | reverse complement strand
ACATGCTGGAAGAAAAACTGTTAAAGCTGTAGATATAAAAGAAGCTACAAAATAAAAAATGAATCAATTTAGATTAATTAATCATTGTCTTGCAACAACCGAAGTTGTAGATCGTTTAATAAAAGATAAAAATTTATTTAGGATTAACTTTAGAGATCCTAAAATAAAAAAATCAATTGTTCTATGGATAGAAGGATTAAATAAACTATCTTTTCTTTATGAATCAGAAAAAGATTACGAACCTTTATTATTTCTTTTATGTGATCATATTAAATTAGATTCTTCTCTTTGGGTTTTCTTAAATAATTTTATAAAAAATTTTAACCATCCTAAAATAAGTAAATATTTTGAAATTAAGGACATAGATAAAAAATTAAATGTTGCTTTATCATCAATTGATAAGTGGTTTAATTTATCTGAAATGTATTACCAAAAAAGTCTTAAAAACTTACATCTTATTGAAGGACATTCAGGTAATAAATTTTATTGTATGATTAGAGAATTTCATCCTAGAAAAATTTATTCAAAACATGTTTGGAATGAAATACAAGCTGGTCCTCAGAGAGATAGACCTACAAAAGATTTAGTTTCTTATAGTGAATTAGATCCAATAGCTGGACATCGTTTTTTCACAACAGATCCTATAGAAAAACATGGCCCTGCAGTAGGAATTGCAATTTTTGCTGGTCATCATAGAATATATGAACTTTATAGAAGATATCTAAATGATAAATTAAAAAATTTCAAATTTGAAGGTGAAAAAAATGGAAATGTTAAAGTTATTTTCGAAGAAGCTTGGTAATTTCATATCCTCTTACAAATAATACATCTTGATCTAACCATCCTTCTCTAGGAAATGTTTCATTAAATGCACTTGGGTAATTAATACTAGTTTTTCTTAAAGCTTTATCAACAATTTCAAAAGAACTTTCATGAGGGTAATATCCATTTGATCTATTGTTTAAATAAACAATATCCCATTTTCCATTATGTTTTTCTAAATAAGCTTCTCCTCCTCCTAAAACATCCTTACCAGATGCAACTTGAACATGTTCTCTAAGTTCTCCTCCTAAAACGAATGTTCCTTCTGTATTAACAATATATGTTTGAACTCTTTCTGAAGGGCTTGTAGCTCTCTCTTGTCTTTCTAAGATCTCTTCTATTTTTAATAGGTCTTCATAATTCTGAATTTGTAATCCTTGTTTTTCTCTTGCTTCTTCAATTTCTTTATTACTATCAACAAAAGTATAAATAAAAGGCTTAGTATTATGGTCTAATAGTTTCAAAGTTTGTTTTGCAATAACTGCCAAATCTCCTACATTTGATTCTAAAGCCACTTTTAACAATTCTCTACCTCTTTGATCTCTATTTTCTCTAAATGCGAATATTATACTTTTTCTCATATTATATATTTTCTTTATATCATCAAAAATTTGATCTGCTTCTAAGAACAAATTTGATAAAAAGAAATAAGCTCTACTATCTTTACTAACTCCTAGTCCTATTACTGCATCAGAAGCAACTGTTAAATCTGAATCTGAACTTAATTTCAATAAAGGAATAAAACTTTCTCTGCCTGGAAATCTAGCTAAAGCAGCAACTGCTAAAGTTCTTTTTGTAGCTTCAGAATCTCTTGCCAAGCTCAAGATTTTATCTAAATTTTCTCCTCTTTGTGCACTTAATAATAGATCTGATCCTATAGATTGTAATCTTCTCATATAATTATACTCAGGCTCCATTTTAGTAAATAATTCCTTATATTATAAACTTAATGAATTAACAACTAATATATAAATATAATTTTTTTTAATTGTTCTCTAGTAGTGACTAAAAATTCATCATATTAGCAAACCCATCACCAATATCATTTCCAGAATCTGGTTTTTGTGGCATCTCTTTATATCCTTCAGAATCAATCTTATCTTCTTGCCAATCATTCTTAAAATCTTTTGGAACTTTCACTTCTTTAAACTCATTACTTGGTCCGGACCATCTTTTCTTAATATTCTTGTAGAAAGAAACTGTTATAGATTCAAAAAACGCAATTATTACAACATAAATACCTTTTAAAATATTTTTTGCAATCTGTCCTGCATCTGCCATACAAGAAACAAAGTCATTATCTTTTATTAAACTTATTATTAAAAAATAAAAAAATTAAACTTCTAAATCATACTCTTTCTCTTCTTTTTCTTCATTAATTGTAATTTCTCTTATTAGTTTTCCTTTCCTTATTGCATGTACTCTTGCTTGAGCAAAATCATTCTTATATTCTTCAGGAATTTCCAAATCACTAATTTCAAAACTATGTGATAACCTAACTTTTTTAAATTCTTTTTCAACATCAAATGTTAAATCATCGACTACACTATTATTAGTTGTTTTATAATTACAAAAATCAGCTTTTGGTTCTGTTTCTCCTTTCTTTGGTTTTGCTGCTTTTGGAGACTTAACTTTAGTTTTAATTTGTCCTTCTTCAGTCTTAAATGTTAAAAATATTAATGTACTTGGAAATTTATCATATAAACCTTGAATATCTTCTTTGGACATTTCCATATCAATCAAAAAAGTTTTCACACCTGCAAATTGTTTTTTACCAGCAAACTCAAAATCAACATCTTCACTAAGATCTTTTGTAGAAATCATTCCTCCAGTAACTGGAACTTTTCCTTCAATACTATTTGCTAGCTCATAAGCAAATTCTCCAGCAAATTCAAAAGTGCTTTTTATTATTGCTCTTTTTCCACCTTTTGAAATCATAAGCAGTGCCTTGTTCTTATAGTTTCCTCGACCATATCTAGTAAATTGTTTTTTTACCCATACATCATTTTTTCCTTCTGCAATTTTTCTTATAAAATTCATTTCAATCCTCTCCTAATCTCCTTTATATCATTTCTTCCTTTATCTGAATTACTATAATCAGGATCATTAAATACACTATAGACTAATCTTTCTAGTCTTTTTATTTTTTGCTCTTGCACTTCAACTTTCTTTTCAACTTCTAACTTTCTATTTAACATTAATTTTTTTTCGGGATTCTTTGCATAAATATATGATCTTTTAATAATTTTAAATGAATCAACAAATATTAATTTTAACAAACTTTTTGTAGAATATCCAATAAATAAAACTAATCTTCCTAAATGTTTTTTCTTTTTTTTCATAAATCTAACCTTTTCAATTCAATAGATATAGCTTTTTCTCCTACTCTTATATATTTTGGACATTCAACATAAGGATACTTTTTCTCTTTACAATATTTTATAACTTTTGAATTTTGCTCCACAACAACATTAACTCCTCTTTTATTTTTATGAAACACATCAAACTCTTTAAGATCTTCTTTTACTTTCATTTGAAGTTCAATTAATTTTTTTAATTTATTTTTTTTCAAAGCACTAAATATATCTTCGTAGGCTTTTTGATAAACTCTTACTAAAGAAACAGCACTTGAAACTTTTTCAAAATAATTTTCATTACAGGATATCCATCCGCCATATCCATTATTAACTGGTTTCCATTCTCCAAAACTTCCTACTATAATATCTGAATATTTTCCATTACAAAGAACTTCATCTCCAATTGCACCAGAAGCATCTTCAATAACAATACAATTATTTTTTTTACAAATTTCAGAAATTTGTCTTATTTTTTGTTCCACAAAATATCCTCCAAAGGAACAGAAAATAAACGCTGCTGCATTTTTACTTTTTTCTTCTAAATCTTTTAAATCAATTAAACTTCTATCTGTTTCTACTTCTTCAGTTTGAAAATTAAAATATTTAGGATATTTCTTATAAGAAATCCATCCTCCTTCTTTAGGTATTAGGATTTTTTTTCTATCACTAATTCTTTGAACTATATTAAGAGCTATAAATATTGCAGAGTTACCTCTATCTGTTATTTTTACATGTCTATGACCACATAACTTCCCAATATGTTGCTCAAGCTTCTCTTTCATATGAATAAAGTTTTATTATTATTTTATAAATCTATCTTCTACAATCTAAAACCTTTTTAACTGATAGGCACCTGATCATTCTATGCAATATCCAGCAATAGTTAAATTAGTTTTAGAAAAAGGTGTAGATAATATATCAATTCCAGATAATATTAAGTTTCAAGCTTTAACTGAAGCTGCTTCTGTTCTTATTAAAGAAAATAAACCTTTAGAGGCTGCAAAGGCATTAGAAAAAGCTAATAATCAAACTGATCTTATTAGATTAGGTGAATGGTACAAACAAAGAGCAAGATTTAGGGCTGCTTCACACTTTTTCTTATTATCTAATGACTCAGAAAAAATGAAATCTTGTGCTTTTCATTGTCTCGAACTTGGTTACATTGAAGAAGCAAAAAAGATTTTTGAAAAATTAAATGACAAAGCAATGCTTTCTTTCATTGAGAAAAATACTTAGTTAGACTATGGACACTGGACATGGGTACACGTAGCACTTAAATAAGAAAGTAGGTTCTATATTTTATGGCAAAAAGAGTTAATATTTCTAAAGAAAAATTAAGTAATCTTTACATAAATAATAAACTCACAACTTATGAAATCGCAGATTTTTTTGGTTGTAGTCAAGGTACTATTTGGAAAAGACTCCATAAATATAACATTCCTACAAGGCCTCAACATCCAACATTAGATATCTCAAAAGAAAAATTGAAAAATCTTTATACCTATAGAAGGTTGTCAACTTGGACAATTGAAAGAATTTCTGGTGTTTCAAGGAATACAATTTTTAGAAAACTTAAGGAATTTAATATTCCTACTCGTTGTATTTCAGAATCTCATTTAATTTATCCTCGGAAAAGTTTTGATGGGTGTGATTATTTGAAAGCTTATTTAATTGGATTTAGAATTGGTGACTTGAGAGTTAGAAAAAAAGGTAAAAATAAATGTAAAACTATAAATGTTGATTGTGGTTCAACAATAAAAGCTCAAATTGATTTGATTGAAAATCTCTTTAAGGATTATGGTAAGGTTTGGATAAGTAAAATGTATAAAGGAGGTAAAGTACAAATTGAGACTTATTTAGATCTTTCATTTTCATTTTTACTTAAAAAAGAAGCACCTGAAGAATATTTTATTAATGAAAAACTTTTTTTCCCTTTTCTAGCTGGTTTTAGTGATGCTGAAAGTTATATTTTCTCTAAAGGAAATAAAGATGGTTTTGTTTTAGCAAATTGTGATTATAATTTATTATTAAAAATTCATTCAACCTTAGAAAAATTCGGAATAAAATGTTCTAATCTTGTTCTTGAAAAGAAAAAAGGAACAATTAACAAATTTGATAGTTATTCTTTAAATGAAGATTATTGGTCTTTTTCTGTAAATAGAAAAATGTGTCTTTTGGATCTTTTTAAAAAAATTGGACCTCACAGTAGACATAGAAATAAAATTAAAGCTATAAATAAAGCCATAAGTAATATAAAGCGTAGAAATCTTCTATATGGTATTCATTCAAAGAGTACTTGGAAAAATGACAAAGAAATTTTATATCTCAACTGCAATTGATTATGTTAATGCGAAACCTCATTTAGGCCATGCATATGAAAAAATATGTGCTGATGTTTTAGCTAGGTGGAATAGATTAGAAGAAAATCAAGTGTTTTTTGTAACAGGTACAGATGAAAATGCTCAAAAAAATGTGTCCGCTGCTGAAAAAGTAAATATGGATACAAAAACTTTTGTTGATTTTAATGCTAAAAAATTTAAAGAATTATGTTCTTTATATAATATTTCTTATGATAACTTCATCAGAACTACTCAGTCAAGACATAAAAAAGTTGCACAAATTTTATTTCAAAAAATGTATGATAAAGGTGATATCTATTTAGGACATTATGAAGGGCTCTATTGTGAGGGTTGTGAAGCTTATTTAACTGAAAAAGATCTTATAGATGGAAAATGTCCAGAACATAAAAAAGTTCCTAAACATATTAAAGAAGAAAGTTATTTTTTTAAAGCTTCTAAATATGAAAAGAAAATTTTAAAACTTTTAAAAACTGATTTTTTTGTTTTACCTTCTTCAAAAAGGAAAGAAATGATTAATAGAATTAAAGAAGATGGTTTAAAAGATTTATGTGTAAGTAGACAAAATATCCCTTGGGGCATTTCTGTTCCTTTTGATAAAAAACATAAAATTTATGTATGGAAAGAAGCACTTGAAAATTATATTAGTTGTTTAGGTTACCCTGGAAATAAGAATTACAAAACTTTTTGGGTTGAAAATAAAAATAAAATCCATTTAATTGGGAAAGGGATTAATTTTTTCCACTCAGTAATTTGGCCTGCAGTTCTTTTTTCAGCTGAAGTTCCTCTTCCCAAATCGATATTAGTTCATGGTTATATCAATATTGAAGGACAAAAAATGAGTAAATCTCAAGGAATAGTTGTAGATCCTTTAGAATTAGTAAAAAATTATCCTTTAGATACTATTCGTTATTACTTATGTAGACATATACCCTTTGGAGAAGATGGAGATTTTTCTTATGATTCATTAACTGAAAGACACAATAATGAACTTACTAATGACTTAGGTAATTTACATTCAAGAACTCTTTCAATGATTGAGAAATACTATAAGGGAAAAATCCCAAGATCTTCAAAAAATGAACTTGTAAAAAAATTCAATTTTAAAAAAGTAAAAAATCATATGGATAATTTTGAAACTCACAATGCTTTATCTGAAATTTGGAAATTCATCAATGCTTCAAACAAATACATCAATGATAATAAACCTTGGGAGCTTGCAAAAACAAATAAAAAACAATTAGAAGTTGTTATGTATAATTTAGCAGAATCTTTAAGGATACTTTCAATTGTTTTAGAACCTTTCATTCCTGATACTACTAATAAAATTAGGAAATCTTTAAGTTTAAAGAAAAAAGAAACTTTCAAAGATTTAAAATTTGGTTTACTTGGAAATAATAAAGTAAAAAAAGATGGCCATTTATTTACTAAAATTGAAACTAAAAAGGAGAAAAAAATGACAAAGAAAGAAGTAATTTCAACTCCAGAAGCAGGTCATTATATTCCTTACAAAGATTGGGAAAAAATGAAATTTAGAGTTGGAAAAATAATCAAGGCAGAACCTCATCCAAATGCTGACAAACTATATGTTCTTTTAGTTGATTTAGGTGAAGGTGAAAATGATAGACAAATTGTTGCTGGAATTAAAGAAAATTATAAATTAAAAGATCTTATTGACAAACAAGTAATTATTTTCACAAATCTTCAACCTACAAAGATAAGAGGTATTGAAAGTAATGGTATGCTTCTAGCTGCTAGTTTTAAAGAAAATGTTTGTTTATTACAACCTGATAAAAAGATAGAAACTGGTGCTAGAATTAGTTAAGAATACTTTTATATATTACTTATCTAATAAATTCCTTATGGAATTAAAAATTGGAAATATCTCTACTATTGAATTAGCAAAAACTTATGGTACTCCTCTCTATGTTTATGATAAAAATATTATTCTAAATAAAATGAGTGAATTAAAAAGTTCTTTTCCAAACTCAAAAATTTGTTATGCAATAAAAGCAAATTCCAATCTAGAAATTTTAAAAATAATTGCAAAAGAAGGCTTTGGTGCTGATTGTTCAAATGCAATTGAATTATCTTACGCAAAGAAAGCTGGTTTTGACTTAAGAAATTCTCTTTTCACAGCTGTAAATCCTAAAGATGAAGATTTAAAATTTGCATTAGAATCTGGAGTAATAATCAACCTAGATGATATTTCAATTCTAAAAAGATTATTCGAATTTGGAACTCCAGAAATAATATCCTTCAGAATAAATCCTGGTTTTGGTAAAGGTAAATTTCCTGGAATTGTTGTAGGTGGATCTGGAACAAAGTTTGGTATGAATGAAGATCTTGCAAGAGAGGCATACAACTTAGCAAAACAAAATGGAATCAAAAGATTTGGAATTCACATGATGACTGGTTCTTGTGTTCTTTATGAAGATTACTTTAAAGAGTTAACTTTAGCTATTCAAGAAATTGCAAATAGGATTTCTCAATCCTTAGATATAAATTTTGAATTTATTGACATTGGTGGAGGTCTTGGAGTTCCTTATGAGCCTCATGAAAAAGCTTTGAATTTAAAATCAATTGGAGAAAAGGTTGAAAAAGCATTTACTTATCCTGCAACTTTATTTTTAGAACCTGGTAGATTCTTTGTTGCAGAATCTGGAACTTTACTAACACAAGTAACTACTATAAAAAATAATTTTATTGGTGTTGACGCTGGTATGAGTACTTTGTTAAGACCTTCTTTATATGGAGCATACCATCCAATTGTTTTGGCAAATGATCTCAAAGCAGAATTTGTCCAAGAAGCAAACATTGTTGGACCTATTTGTGAGAATACAGATTGTTTTGCAAAGAATAGAGCTATGCCTTTAGTAAAAGAAAAAGATATTTTAGCAATACAAATTGTTGGTGCTTATGGTTTTTGTATGTCTTCTAGATACAATGGTCTTTTGAGACCTACAGAAATTTTAATTGACAATGAAAAAATTGAAGTGATAAGAGAAAGAGAAAAAATTGATGATGTGATTTAGATGGCAAATTATGTTTTAAAACTTGGTGGAACTTCAGTAGCAGATCCAGATTATTTTGATGCAACTATTGGATTAATTAAGAAGATTATTCATGATGATTCAGATACAAAAATTATTATCACTCCTTCTGCTTTTGCAAATCCTGAAGGTAGGACAACTAAATTACTTGCTTCAATGTATAGAGATAATTCAAATAATTTAGAATCAATTACTAGTATACATTTTCCATTAGTGAAACATTATAGTTTAGACTTTAATCCTAGATATCATTTTGAAAGAGAACTTAATGGAGCTAGAACTCTAGATGAATTTGAAGCTACTGGAGAAAGAGTTTCAGGTAAATTAACTGAAAGAGTACTTAATAATCATGGTTTTTCTTCTGAATATATTGATCCTAGAGAAATTATCTTAACAGATTCAACTTCTAGAAATGCAAAAATTGTTTATGTCAATGAGAAAAGACTTTTAGATTCAGAATCACAAATTATTGTTGTTCCTGGATATCAAGGAAAAGATAATTCTGGTCATACCAAAACTTTAGGAAGAAGTGGAACAGATTATACAGGTGCTGCATTAGCTGTAGCTGTAGCTGCTAAATTCTATGCTATCTTAAAGGAACTAAATTGTATTCGTACAGCTGATCCTAGATTAGTTGAATCTACAAGAAGTGTACCTCATTTAAAATATTCTGAAGCTATTGAAGAGGCTATTAGTGGCATGGCAGCGACTCATCCTCGAGCAATTAAAACTTGTGAAGATGCAGATATGCTTCTTTTAGTTGGTTCAGCTTATGATTTCCTTGATAATGCAACCAAAATTACTCGAGAAAGGTTTGTTCCTTCAATGCCTTTAGTTGGAATTACTTCTAGGGAAAATTATAGAGTTTATTCTTTTGAAAAGGAAGATAAAATATCTCCTTATCTTGATGCTTTATGTACATTTTCTAAAGATAGAATTTCTGTTGACATGATTAATACTATTAATGGGGGTATGTCTGTTTCAGTTGATGGTAGAAATTTAGAAAGAAAGATTGATTTTTCAAGAACAAAAATTTTATCTCAAGAAGAAGCTGCTTTAATTTCTATTGTTGGAAGTCTAGGTGACTCTCATACTTTTGCTTCTTATATAATGGAAAACTTAAAAGAAAATAATTTGCCTTTACCTTTACAAATTTATGGTGCACCATCAATACCAAAAGATCAAACCTGTTTGGAATTTATAGACCCTGAAATGCATGCAAAGTATGGTTACACTATTGAACTTCATAAAGAGTTACTTTGGGAAGCAAAAATTTATCTAAAAGGAATTGCTACAACTGTTGGAAGGATTTTCTTTTTTGTAGATCCCAAATTTAAGTATGGGAAAGCTTTAGCTGTAGCGAGACAATTTGGTGCAAAAATTAACACTTATGATGGTGGATCTTCTTTACATTCAACAAATGTAACTCTTGCTTTCAATCCTGAATATAGAAAAAAAGTAGTTAATTTTCTTCATGATAAATTATTTTAATTTTTTAATTAAATTCTTTAACCAATTCAAATTAATATTAATTGGATATTTATTCCCATAATAATATCCTACTCCACCTAGAACAAAAGTAACTATAATTAACCAAACCCACCAAGGCATACTAAAACTTAAAGCTTCTGGACAAGCATCTAACTCAGAATTAAATATTACTGTTTCATCATAATTTCCACCATAAGTTATGTATAAAATGTTTGTTATATCAGTATTTTCACAATACCACATTTTTATTTGATTTTGAGTATTACTTAAAACACTATATGTATCAGATTCATAAACCAAAGTAGATCTCTTTCCAATATATTCTGTACTAAAACTAATTCCTAAATCTTCAGAATATGAACTTATATCAATTTCTCCTTCAACCATTGAATGAATAATACTATCTCCATAGATATCATAATAAACATGACTTACCATATCTTCTTCTTTTATTTCTCCAATAAAATACCAAATATCATTTTCAATTAAAATTGACTTTGAATTATCACTATCAATCCTATTCAAAAAACTCAAAATTTCTTCAACTTCTTCTAGTTCTTCTCCTGTTAAATATTCCGTTGCACTTTCAAAAGCTCCTCTAGCATTCCAAAGATCACCATTAGAAAGATGTTGACTACCTTGTTCATAGAATGATTCACCTGAGCTTGCACTAACAATACCTAAACATAATATTATCATCAATAATATTTGTATCTTTTTCATATCACACCTAACTTAACAGCATAAGTTGTTCCACTTGAACCTTCAATATACATTATTCTTGTTTTTTGTCCATCAATACTTGTCCATCCAAAACTTGCAAAACTATATTGTCTTTTCAAGTTTGCATCTTCTTCTTTTATCTTCTCAACATTTCTTGTTAATCTTCCTAGATCCCAACCAATTTTAATTGCACTTGGTGTAACTGCTCTCAGTGCAGAATTTTCAGTTTCTTCATATGTCTGTTGAGAACTTACATCTTTTACATTACTCATAAATTCAACAACTCCTGGAGATACAGTTCCAGTTACATCATCTGCAACTTTTCCTTTGTAATAAGCAATATGTGAAGCATAATGATTCCATTCTTTTGTCATTTTTCCTAAATCTAAAGGCTTTACAAACTTGACATCATACAAAGTTTTTTCAACTCCTTCTTCTTTAATTATCAAACTACTAAGGTATTCACCTAAGTCCATCATAGGCTCACCAAAGACTGCTGTGGCAGCATCCTGTTCATTCAAATGTGTACTATAGACTGTTACAGGAACAGATTTGTATTCATGTTGTCCCACTCCTTCTGCATCGCTATAGAAAACATCAATTGTCAAACCAGTACTTCCATAACTTTTTCCTCTAATAGTAAAAGGATAAGATTCATGAACTTCTCCTACTTTCAAATTACCTAATTGTCTAGATATAGTTGAACTTGTAGCAATATCACTTTGTAACTCTGCATAGCTTGTACTAGAATCATCAAGAGTAACAGAATAATACACAACTTCTGTTTTCATATTTCCTGCATTTTCAATTGTGACATAAAAATTGATTTCTTCATCCAAATAAATGTTCAAATTTTCTGGTAAAGGATATGGAGATAACCCTATTCTCAACTCAACTTCATTTTCTGGATCAACTTTTTGGGATTTTAGATTATCTTTCAACTTTTCTTTCATTTCTTCTTTTTCTTCATCATCTATTGTAGGAGCATAAAGGTTTGTATAAGTACTAGGAGCATAACTTGGAGTACTTGTTGTTGTCGTTGTAGTTCCACAATCTCCATTATCATAATTACATTCATAAACATTACAAGCTGTATCACAATATCCATCTGCTAAATATGAATCTGGACAACCAACTGCACAATCTTCACTCTGATATTGGCAATAATTATCTATACATTTATCATCTGTTGATCCACAATCTGAATCATAAGTACAACACCATTCATCATATGCACAACATATTTCACTATCACACCAACCTGAAGTACAATCTTCATTTTCACTACAAGATTCACCATTGCTATTTCTACCACAGTCTCCATTATCATAATTACAAGCTAAATTATTACAACTACTATCACAAGTCCCATCAGCTAACCAAGACTCTGGACAAGAATCAAAATCACATCCAGCAGTTTCAGAATCATAACTATCATAATCATATTCACAATAATAATTGATTCCACAAACATAACCTGTACTACAATCTAAATCATCATCACAACAGGTATAACCTGAATCACAACAAACATTATTACTACACCAACTTGAATCACATTCCGAACTATAACTACAATATTCTCCCTCACTATTTAAATTTGTATCACAATCACCATTATCATAATTGCATGCATAAACATTACAAGCAGAATCACATTCTCCATCACCTAAATACGAACTTGGACATCCTGAAGCACAATCGCTTGTTGTATCAGTACTTGTATCACAATCACCATTATCATAATTGCATGCATAAACATTACAAGCAGAATCACATTCTCCATCACCTAAATATGAACTTGGACATCCTGAAGCACAATCGCTTGTTGTATCTGAACCAGAATTATCACTACTTCCTCCTTCACTTATACAAATACTTCCTTGCATAGTATTACAAGTTAATCCTTCTCCACAGTCATTAGAATAATAACAAGATTCTCCTTCTTGTGCTCTACAATTTGAAGGATCTGAACATTCTACACAATGATTTTCTGAACCACACTCATAACCAGAGAGACAAGAACCATGATATCTACAACAGACTCCTTCAGATGTCATTGCATAATAAGCATCACAACAAATATTACTATTACAAGTTAAACCCGGTCCACATTCTTCATAAGTATTACAAGTATCTCCTGCAGATAAAGTTCCTTCACCAGAATCATAACAAACATTTTGGATACATGTCGCACCAGAAACACAATCACTTTGTTGTAAACAACAATTTTTTCCATATTCACAACAAACATGGTTAGTTGTTTCACCTCCATATTGAATATTACACCAAATACCTATTTCTGAACAATCATCTCCATACGGTTCACATGGAGTTCCAATAACATTTCCAGTAATTTGATTATCTCTATTAAATAATAAATTCCAAAAACTTGCTGAAACAATTGGTGTCAAAACTAATAATACAATTAAAAATAAAGCAAACCTCTTCTTCATCATTCATTCTTTAAAGAATAATAATATATAAATATAACTTTAAAAGGATATGGCCCCACTGAGATTTGAACTCAGGATCTCTCGATATCTAGGCTTTACTTAGCTTATCAGTTTCACTGCATTATGCTCGAGTGCTATAGCCAGGCTAAGCCATGGGGCCCATATATAGATTTTGATTTAATTTTTTCTTTATAAGCTTTTCTCAGAAGAATATCTCTCAAATTTTCTTTTATGTTAATAATTCATAGATCCATCTCCAATATGTAAACCTGTTTCTTCAGCTAAATCTTTTGTAATCTCTTTAGGAATTTTTATTTTTGACATATATTTCTTTTTAATATTCCTGACTATATAAACTTCACACACATCCATGTCCGGTGTCCACACTAAATTTCTCAGAACTATAAGAGCGCCCTGGGCAAGACTCGAACTTGCGACCGCACGGTATCTAACCTTATATTGGATAACAGCTTCACAGTCAAGCACGAAAGATCATACTTGCACGTGTGCTCCACCAACTGAGCTACCAGGGCACATAAAATCAAACAAATTTATTCTCCTTATATAACTTTCTATTCTTTTTATTTATATCAACCAACTAGGTAAAACTTATAAACTAAAGCTAAATATCTTTTTTCTTATATATCTCTCTGGAGGATGGTATATTATGTCAGAAGAAACACTAGAAGAAAGATTTTTAAGATTTTTAAGAGAAAATAAACAACTTAGTACTAATGAAGCAAATTCTGTATTAAGTGAAATAAAAGCTCCATTACAAAATGGAGATAGTTTTGATGATTTTTATAATACTTCAAAGACTCAATTACCTTTAAATAATGATGCATTAACTTATGCAATTGAATTAACTTTAGGTAAAGGCCCAACTGTTGGTCATTTAGTTGATTTCTTAAAACATTCTGCTAATAATGGATCTGAAGATGAAAGACCAACTGATAGTGGTCTTGAATCAAAAGTAAAACCTCCTGCAACAGTTTCTTTGGCTGGAGAAAGTCAAGCCTCTATTGATAATGATGAACCTATTCCAGTAGAAGTAGAAACTTATGATCCAAGTGAAAGTATGCCTTTAGAAAATGATGAAGATCTTGATAATTTAATAAATGGTTTATTTGTTGATAGAGATGATAATAATCCTGAATCTGATGAAGATTGGTTAGAAGAAGATTCAGATTCTTTTGATGAAATTTATGAAAGAGAACCATCTCCTAATTTAGAAGAAGAAATTACTTATGAAAGAGAACCATCTCCTAGTTTAGATTTATCAAATAATGAAGAGGAAGGATCTTTTTTTGGAAATCTTTCTCAAAGACCAACAAGAGATTTTTCTAAGGAGGATAATGAAGAACCTATTGAACACAGAAAATCTGCAAGATGGCCATATGGTGTAGCTTTATTAGGTGCTGCTGCCTTAGCTCTTATTGCTGGTAGAAATACTTTAGGTGATTTAGGTAGTCAAACTTTTGATTATCTTTCAAAACCTTTTTCAGGTTTATTTTCTCCAAGTGACAAACCTGATCAAGGAATTGTTGCATTATTAGATACAGCTGATGAACCAGAACCTGAAATGGATATTACTGATGGTGTTAATTATCCAACATTAAATAAAATTGTTGAAGAAGTTATTGAGGATGAAGAACTTATTATTAAAACTCAATCTTCATTAGTTAGAGAAGAACCAATTGTTGTTACTCCTTCTCTTGAAAATAAGGAAGATAATTCTTATTTTTCTTTTGATGGTAATGTATTAACTTTTACACCTAAAAAAGGATCCTCTATTTTTGAATTTGCAGCAATGCTAGATCAATATGCACAAGCAGATAGGTTAGGGTCTACTATGGATGTTTACACATTAACATCAATGTCTGAAACTGAACAAGATCAACTAAGATTAAGTTTAAGAAAAGAAAAATGGTCTGGAGATTCTCTTGATACCAACCTTGAACTTACTAGATTAATAATTGAACAAAATTCAGGTCTTGTGCATAACATTGATCTGTCTTTAGAAGGATTAAAGGATGGAACAAAAAATGTTATTTATACAGATACAACTTTAAGTTTAGCTCTAGTTCCTGACTCTTATGCTGACGACAACAATACAATGTTGATACAACAAAGATTAGTTGATGATATTGAATCTGTAGCATATTCAGCAACAGACAATGTTTCCTTAGAACAATCATTAACTGCTTTTAGAGATTTAGAATCTTTGGTTCAAGAAAATCCTTCTTTAATTGAATCTAGAAATTTAGATATTAATGAGACCAGAACTAATTTAGCACAGGAAGTTGCTAGACAATATAATTCAAATGATGGATTGGATAACATTGATTTAAATCAATGGGCTTATGATAAAAGAATTTCTTTAGCTATTGAATGGTACAAAAACTGTGCAAATCCTGGTGATAGAGAAACTTACATGACTGTTAGTGAAATTGTAGAAAAAGTAAATTTAAATCTTGCTGATGGTGATAAAGCAATTGCTGCAAGAGATATAAGAAAATCAACAGACTTTAGAAGATCTGGATTGGGTACTTTAGCTGTTCTTAATACACAAAGAAGTTCTGCAAGAGAAGAAAGAAAAGCAAAAGTATATTCTAGTTTTGTAGAACAAGGTATATCTGATTTAGGTTCTACTGAAGCAAAACAGTTTGTTCGAGAACAAGCTGAAGAATTAGGTTTTACTGAAAGAACTGTTAAACAATATATTAAAGAGTCTGTTCAAGAAGTACCTGAACCTCAATCATTAACTTATGATGATGTTGTTCTTGGTGGTACTAATAGAACTTTCCTATATACTGGTAAATCTCCTGAAGAAAAAACAGGAGAAGTTCTTATTGAACCAGTTGAAGAACTTGTTGAAGTTTTAGAAGAAATTGTTTCTCTGGAAGAAGTACCTGAATCTCAGCCATTGACTTATGACAATGTTGTTTTAGGTGGAGGAAATAAAACTTTCTTATATTGTGGAGATCCTTCTGAAGAAATGGTTGAAGAAACAGTTCAAGAATCTTCTGACACTGTAGAAAGAATTATTTTAAGTTCTTTAGCTGATACATATGATCCATTAATTAGTGCAACTCCTTTAGATGAATTTATATATCCTAGTTTATCTCAATCTATAACTGATTATAAATCTATTTTTATGACTTGTATGAATGATTCTTGCAACGATGTTGAGGATTTTGTAGTAAGTTTAACTGGTGGATATGATGGAATTAGACAGTTAATTGTTAATAATATTGTAGAAGAAGTCATTAAAGAAGAAAAATTAAGTCCTGCTGATTTAAAATCTCTTTATAGTGATGATTTTAATTGGACTTATGATATGAGATTGAGTTTAGCTGTAGATTTAGTAAACCATGCAAATGGTTATAATAATGATCCTTTAAGTTCTGAAGTAATAAGACCTTCATCTCATCTAAAATTACCTGAAATTATAGATTTAGTAAATGATCTTAGAGACAATAAATTGGAAAAATCAGTTTCTAAAAAAGATTTATATGAACAATTAGAATCTGAAAATACTTCTAATGAAGAACTAGATCTTTCATATTTAACAACATCAAGGTAACCAAGTTTTTTTATTTTTTAATTTTTTAGGAAGATATTCTTCAATAACATAATTCAATCCCCACTGTGCAAAAGCTTGCTGCTCTACTCTTACTTTCATTTTATGCATTTTTTGTAAAGCTTTTTGCCATTCTTTATGATGTTTTACAAATGGATCATTTTTAATTCCATCTTTAATTCTTTTAATATCGACATCTTTTAATTTATGTGTTGGTAATTTAAAATCCTCAATATCTTTAGGTGTTACTCCAATAAATTGAGCTTGAGGTACACAGAAATATTTGTTAATGTGTGCAGCATTTCCTGACCCAACTTTTAGAGTTCTGTAAATATTCAAATATCCATATGGGTCTCCATCTGTAAAAGCATAAACTTCTAACTTTTGATCGTCTGCTAATCTTCTAATAAATCTTCTACAAGCTCTTGTTGGAACTCCTCCCATAGAAACTAAAATACAATTTGATTTTTTCCAATAATTATGTTTTACTAATCTTTGAAACATACCTGCAGTTTCAATTGCTAAGATAAATTTTGCATTTGTCTCAAATTTCAAATGTTCAACTGATGAAGGTACAGAATAAGCTCCTGAACCAAACTTAGTACAATCAATTCTAATTTCTTTTCCAGTTTCTGAATCTTTATCAATAACAATTAATTTTCCAGCAACATCTCCTCCTTTTTCTTCAGGTATAAAACCTAACTGTTCTCTGTTAACCATAAACATTGCTTCAACATCATCCATTACAGTATCTGATTCAGGTTGTTCTTTAAACTTAGCATCTCCCCAATTTTTAGAAACATAATACATCTCTCTTTTTGTTGCAATATCTTCTTTTTCAATAATTTCTTTAGAGAAAGCCATCATTCTCAGAGACTGTGCAAAAGATTTTACTGTATTTACTGTTAAGGTTCTTGTTTTCATATTTCCTTTTAATTCAAAGAACCCTTTTTTGATATCATAATTAACATTACTTAAAGATCTAATTGGAAAATCTACTTCTGGTTTTTTCCCTTTATGTATTGAATCATAAACTTTCTGAGCAGAATCCTTTATCCTAGTAACAACACTTACTTCCTTTTTTTTCATTTTCTACTTTTCTCCAATATTTCTTTTAGTAATTCAAGCATAGCTTTTTCTTCTTTTTCATCTAAATCTAAAATATCTTTTACTCCAATTCCTAAATGTGGCAAATATTTTTCAATATAAGATTTTTTCTTACCTTCTTCAGCAATTTTCTTTTTCTTTCTAACATAGCTTGCTAATTTTCTTCCTGCTTCTTGTAAGGCTAATTTTATTTCTTTAATAATTTCCGGATATGATGCAATTGCTTCTTTACTTTCAGATGTAAATGGTACCCAAACTGAAGCCATATGTATCATTATAACTATTGGACCTGATGGTAATGCTCCTCTTGATTGTGATATTGCATAATTTCTCCATGCTGTTTGCACAACTGACTTTGTAATTGCACATCCTCCTGCCTGATGTTGAAGTGGAACTCTATTTGCATACCTAATTACTTTAGCTAATCCATCTGCACTTAAACTTCCTCCATATCCTATTGCAACTTCAATTTGGAATGGATTTCCTCTATAAACTGCTGGTGGTCTTGTAACAGCTGCATAAAATTCTGCATCAATTTCTTTTTTCAAACCTTTCAACATTTGATCTTCAGTTATTGGAGAGATACAATCTGTTGGTGGGTTCATAATTTTAGTTTCTTGAATAACTTTGTATAGATTATCTGCTTCTTGTCTAGCAATTCTACTAGGTCTAGCTTTTTCATACAATCCTGCTTTAGCACAGATATCTTTTGCTAACTTAGAACTAACTCTTGAAAAATCATTTTTTAAGAATCCTTGCAATGTTTTTTGACTAGTATCCTTCAACATTTTTATTAACATTCCAAGTTCAATTCCTTTTGGATGTGGTTTAATTTCTTTCGCTTCTTTTGGAGAGATATTTGATCCTCTTGGGAACTCAACAGCTTCTTGTTTTGGTGCTCTATATATTATGGTTGCATGTGGATTTGAAATTGCAGTAAATTGTAAGAACTCATCAACACTTAATTTCCCTTTATGATATTTACCTTCTAATTCTAATTGTAATTTGGTACCATGATCTTTTCCTTCCCATTCTCTTTCTTCTTCTTTTATAATCTCAGGTTCATTAGTACTTGTATTAAGATGCAATTCATAATAATGTGCTTTTGCTTTTGGTCCAATTTTAGAAATAATTCTAATTGGCTTTCCTGTTGTTAACTGTCCATACAACGCAGCAGCTGAAATTCCAATCCCTTGCTGTCCTCTAGACATTTTCAACCTATGAAACTTACTTCCATACAATAATTTTGCAAAAATCTTTGGAATTTGTTTTTTTACAATTCCTGGTCCATTATCTTCAATTGTAACTTTAAACCTTTCATCTGTAGTTTGATCAATAAAAACTTTAATTTCAGGAAGAATTTTCATTTCTTCACAAGCATCTAAAGCATTGTCTACAGCTTCTTTTACTGTAGTTAGTAATGCTTTCCTAGGATTATCAAAACCTAAAAGATGTCTATTTTTTGTAAAGAATTCTGATATAGAAATAGCTCTTTGTTTGTCTGACATATGTTCTGCCACACTTCTTTTCGCTTTCTTCCCTGTTAATGTCGTCTGAGTCATCTAAAACTTAATCAAAATAAATCACTTAATAAATCTTTGGGTGATTTTTTATAAAAATTGTTCTAAAAAACTTTTCAAAGGTCTTATTGGTCTTTTTTCTTCAAAGTTATAGAAATAATGTTTTGTTCTTGCTTTTGCAACTAATTCTTCTTCTCTATACATTTCATGTTGTATATAGATTATTGCCTTTCCATCAGGTTTTTCAAATTGTGATCTTATTTCTACTAATTCTTTTGCATAAACTTGTGTAAAAAATTCCATTTCTTCCCATCTTACAACTAACAATCCTAATCTTTGAGGTAATAAAACATCTACATCAACACCATATTCTTTTTCTAAAGCCTTTCTTCCTAATTCAAAATATAGTGGATATCTTGCATTATTCAAATGATTAAATTTATCAATATCACAAGATCTTACAGGGCTTGTAACTCTCACTTTTCTCATTGAATTTTATTTTTTAGAACTCATTTAAAATACTTTCTATTAGAATACATTTAAACTGATTAAATGTTCTTTTATTTTTCTGATAGGGAATCCTACTATATTGTTATATGATCCTTTGTACTCTAAAACAAACTTTTTAGCTGGACCTTGGATTCCATAAGCTCCTGCTTTATCCATAGGTTCTCCACTGTCTATATATTTTTCAATTTCCTCATTACTTAATTCTTTAAAGATTATTTCTGTTTTATCGAAATCTATGATTTCTTTATTATTTTCTGTATCTATGATTGTTATTCCTGTGTACACATGGTGTGAATTATTTGAAAGTGCTTTTAGTGTCTTTCTTGCCTCATCTTCACTTTTTGGTTTTCCAATTACTTTTCCATTTAGTTCTACTATTGTATCAGCTCCGATGATTATTCCTTTCTCTCTATTTGCCACTTCTTCAGCTTTTCCTTTAGCTAGGAATTTAACTAATTCTGAAGGACTCATGTCTAGAGTCATATCTTCTTCGTACTTACTAGGTATTACTTCGAAGTTTTCTAATACACTTCCCAGTAACTCAAATCTCCTTGGACTTCCTGATGCTAGTATTACTCTTTTCATATTATTTTTTCCCTAACTTTCTCTTTTTAAAGCTTTTCATTTCAATTTCTTCCCTTTAATTTTGAAAATAAAAGTGTTTCAAAAACTTTTGAGAATTATTTTAACTTTATGTGGAAACATTCTAAAGATTAACTTTTATATCTTCCTCGTTTTTCAACTTTCTCTAATCTTGTCATAATTTCAGAAAATTCTTTACTTTCTTTTTTATAACCTTCAATAATATACTTAAAACATTCCTCAGCATGTTTGTAATGTTTACTTCCTAAAGCTTTCTTAATTAAATGTAAATCTACAGCTTTATCTTCCACTTTTGTAGAAACAAAACCTAAACCAAAATCAATAAAATAAATTTTATCTTTAACAATAATATTCGAAGTAGTCAAATCTCCATGAATAATATGTGCATTATGTAACTTTGCAATTTTCTTTCCTACTCTCTTAAAAATATTTTTTCTATCAACAGAATCAACAACATCTCTTAATTTCTCACCTTCAATAAACTCCATTTTTATTTTCATTTCTTTATCACAAGAATCAATAACTTTAGGCACAGGAATTAGATCAGCAGCCTTTTTCAAGAGTTTAGCTTCTCTTCTAGTATTTCCTCTTCGAATAGTCTTATCAATTTCTTCATGTCTATAGACTTTCTTAATCCTTTCTTTGATCACAGTGCCATCTTTGAAATAAATCTTAGCTTCTGCACCTTCCTGAATCAACTTCATAGTATAAATAAAAATCAACTAATGCTTTATAAATTATTTCTTTAGATATAATAACATGCCTAACACTTTACACCAATTAGATTATACTTTTTTTTATACTCATCTTTCAATTATTGATAAAACTTGCATTAATGACAATATGGTTTTAGGTTTACTTGACCCTAAAGTTTCTATTTTTTTAGAAGATACTGAAGCAAAATCTATTTTAGGTACTGGTAAATTTACTCACGATAAATTAGAAGAAGGTGATGATACTATTGTTTTAATGAATTATGGATTAGTTTCTGCTTTTGCTATTTATCAAAAACCTATTAAGGTTAGAAAAGTTTCACTTTTACCAATTAAAGATATTTATATTTCTCCTGGTGTTTTCCAATCTTCAGCTTTAGATCATCTATTGGATTCTTTAGAAATGAGAGCAAGTTATCTATCAAAAGCTTTATTTTTACCTCTTCCCAAAGATGCAAATTTACAATCCTTAAGGTCCAGTTTAAAGAATAAAAATTATTTTACAGAACTTTCAAATCCTCCTCAAAGATTAAGAGATAATAACCATTGGTCATTAATTGCTCCTGTAGAACCTCAAATTCATCCTACATTAAGAAGAAGATTAACAAAAAGAGAACAACATTCTATATACTAAAAACCCATACCTTTCGGCATCTTACCTTTAAATTTTTTCATTAACTTCTGAGGGTCTTCACTACCTTTCATCATCTTCATCATTTTTTTACTTTGTTTATATTGTTTCAATAATTGTCTAACTTCAGAAACTTCAACACCTGCACCTTTAGCAAGTCTATCAATTCTATTTCTATTTAGGATAGTTGGATCTTCTAGTTCTTCTTTTGTACAAGACTGCATAATTATTTTCCATTTCTTCAACTTACCTTCTTGTCCTTCTAACATATCTTTAGGAATTTTTGCTCCACCTAGTCCAGGAATCATTTCAACAATTTTAGAAAGTGAACCCATCTTTCCCATTGCTTCCATTTGCTCATAAAGATCTAAGAAATTAAAATCTCCTTTCAATAATTTTTTACCTAGGTCTTCTACTTTATCTTGATCCATAGCATATTGCGCTTTTTCAAGTAAAGCTTCAAGATCTCCCATTCCTAATAATCTTCCAACAAAACCTTTTGGGTTAAAAATTTCAATATCATCTGGTTTTTCACCAATACCTATAAATTTAATTGGAGCTTGAGTTGCTGAGCAAGCACTTAATGCTCCACCACCTTTTGCAGTACCATCTAATTTTGTAACAAATACTCCAGTAACTCCACATGATTCATGGAAACTTTGAGCTTGTTTCAAAGCAGCTTGTCCAATATCTCCTGAAAGCACTAACAACTTTTCATGAGGTTTAATATAATCATTTAATTCTTTTATTTCTTTAACTAAATCATCTGACAATGCATCTCTTCCAGCAGTATCAACTAAAACTAAATCAAACTTATTCAACTCTTTTTCAAATTTCTTATAAATTTTCAAAGCATTCTTTTCTTTTTCATCAATAAAACATGATAACTTTAATTTATCTGATAATTGTTTTAACTGTAATGGTGCTGCAGGTCTATGAACATCTAATCCTACTGTTGCAACTTTAAATCCTCTTTGCATGTAATACTTTGCAAGTTTTGAAATGGAGGTTGTTTTTCCTGAACCAAACAAACCAACCATCATTATTTTGAAAGGTTTCTGGCTTTTATCGATTTTAATTTCATTCTTTTCTCCACCTAGAAATTTAACTAATTCTTCATACACAATTTTAACCAGATATTCTCTTTGGCTTACACCACCTGGGGTCTTATCTTCTAATGCTCTTTTCTTAATATTCTTAGACAATTCAAACACTAGTTTAACATTTACATCAGCTTGTAGTAAAGCTCTTTGTATATCTTTAACTAGCTCATTCACGACTTTCTCGTCTACAAACATTGACTTTGCTATCTTTGATAGTGTATTTTTCAATGAACTTCCTAATTTGTCTAAAACCATAGAAAAAACAGTATATTCTCAGTATTTAAAGCTTTTTATAATAAAAATAAAAAAATTAAAAGTCAAATTTCATTGCTAAATCTGTAATCACAGGAATCTTTTTCTCTTGACCTGAAAGAGCTCCAATCCATGCTACAATCCAAGCAACAAGCAATAGTAAGTTACCAACTAGACCAAACAACCATCCAATCATTGGAACTACTCCTAGTATTGCAAATGCTACCCATCCAATGAACAGAACTAATCCATGTTTTGCATAGTACATTGCATATTTATTGGCGAGCGTAGTGAGCCTTGGGGTCTAATACCCCAACCTTTAGGTT
>CAYPLB010000009.1:0-24498 GCA_964411565.1 Candidatus Woesearchaeota archaeon | reverse complement strand
CCAAATTTTTCTCCGGGGTTCCGCCCGAGAAAAACTTCTGATAATTCCGGCGTTAAATAAAATTCAAAGGGCTGACTATTGCTTTTTTGCAATCACTTCTAATGGCTGGTGACCTTGTTCGTTAGAATTTCCGCTTAATTTAACTTCACAACCTAATTCACTTAGTAGTTTCACGACTAAATCTTCAGAAATTATCCTATGGATATGTTCTTCTTCAATAATTACTTTGTCATTTTCAAGAATTTTAATATTAGTCACTAATAAGTTTCCTTGACGTTTCATAGAATATTGTTTTTCGTAATTAACACCATCTTTCTTTACTTCTTTTGTAAAATAATCTGTAAAATCTTTAGGTATTAATTTTTCTGTAAATCCAGTATTGAAAAACAGTATTGAACCTTGCTTCATATGTCCAACAATATTCTTAATTGCTTCTTCAAAAGCACCTTCCTTTGTTAGAAACGTCAAGACACTATCCAAGGCGATTATTGCATCAAATTTTCTATCCAATTTGAAAGTTTCTGCATCCATTTGTTTGAACTCAATTTCAGGATAATTTCTTTGTGCATGTTCAATCATTTCTTTACTATTATCAATTCCAAGAACTTCATATTCCTTATCCTTCAATAATTTGTCAATTTTTCCTGTTCCACTCCCAATATCAAGAACTGATCTCACATTATGTTTTTTGAAAAGTGAAACTATCTTATTTACAGTATCCAAATAATTATTTTCATCTTTAAAGAGATCATAATAATAAACAAAATCTTTTGTGTATGACATTAGAAGTGATTTATTCTTCTTGATTTATATATCTTACGTCAGTCCTTTGAACTATGCGCTCACTTCGTTCGCTTGGGACGTCTTGCAGGCTCTTTCACCCAAATTTTTTTCTCATCCAGTTCGCTCTCGCTCACGGGAGAAAAAAACTTCTCTAACCCCTGATGTTCTATTCCAGACCTTTCAAATATTCTTTTACTCTTTTTACAATTGCTGGGAGAAAAAACTTTTCAATTTGTTCTTCAAATAAAACTGAGATATCTTCATCTTCATTTATTCTATATTTATTCCTAACTTTCTCTACAAAATACATTTCTCTTAACCTTCTAATTTGTCTCCTGACATTTGAAGCTGCGACTCCATTTATTGGCAATTTTTCTAATTTTCTTTTTTCTATAACATTCATTCTAATTTCTTCACAGCTCATTTCTTTATCATTATCTAATAATATTTGGAAGATATCTACAATTACATCTCTAGAGTCTCCTGGTTGTAATAATCCTGTAGATAAACAGATTTTTCTAATTAAATCTCTTCTAGTCATTTCATATGGTTTTTCATATTTTCTGAGTGTTATTTCAGCCAGGGGTCTATCTTTTGAAATTTTCATCTAAAACTTTTAATCGTTTTTCAATATTTAAACTCTGCGCGCACCCATGTCCGGTGTCCACCCTTACTTCTTTTTTTTCTTATATCTCCAAACTAAGTAAAAACCAAGAATTAAAACAAATAATCCTATTCCAAATAAAATCAATGGCAAAAAACTGAATCCATAGACATCTGTGACTGCAGCTCCAGTTAAACTATTTCCAAAATTAGTATTTCCAATAAAAAATGCTCCAGCCAATAATAGAACTGCAAAACTCACCACAGATTTAGTCTTTTTATCCAACTTTTGTTTTATTTGTGGATTAAACATAAATTATAGCAAAGACTCTACTCTTTAAAAGATTTTTCCTATATTCTACATAATATACTTCTTCTCTCAATATATTTTTATAAAACAATTCTTCTTTATCAAAAAAAGGTGATAAAATGCAAGATCAATTCATGTTCAACGACTTAATTTCATTTACAAATCTAGACTCAAATATAGCTATTACAACTTTATGGACAAAGAAAGATAAAATTCTAGAAAAACTAGACACATCGAAAGTAGCTTTAGTTGGTCAACTTTATTCTAAAAACAAAGGTCTTAATGCAGTTTTAAGAAATTGTTTACTAAACAAAAATATTAGGTACATAATAATTACAGGTCAAGATATTTCAAACAGTGGTGAGGCTTTACTAAATTTAGTAAAAAATGGTATTGACGAAAATAGAAATGTTATTGGTTCCGAAAAATCAGAAATTGAAGAAGAGATTCCTTTAGAAGCAGTTCAGAACTTTAGAAATAATGTTGAAATTTTAGATTGTAGAAATATTGTTGACTATTCTCAATTAAACATTGTGGTAAATTCATTAACCAAAAAATCTTCTTATGGAGAATCAGAAATTTTTCCAGAAGCAAAAGCAAAAGATCCTCAGAAGTTTCCAAGTGAAGCTTCAGGAATAAGAGTTGTCTCAAAAACTGTAGGTCAAGCTTGGCTAGAAATATTAAAAAATATTGTTCGTTTTGGAACATTAAAAAAATCACAATACTCTGATGATCAAAAGGAATTACTAAACTTTGTTGCTGTAATCACTGACGAAGATCCAGACAATCCAAAATGGGAAAAATTCTTTGACTTTACTCAAGAAGAACTTAAAGATTATATTCCTCAAATTACAACAAAGAATAAAATTGAAGGTGTTGAATATACTTATGGTCAAAGATTAAGAGATCACAATGGTATTGATCAAATTCAAGAGATTACTGAAAATTTAAGAAAATCTAATTATTCTAGACGTGCAGTAGCTTGTACTTGGAATGTTGAAATGGATGTAAAAAATCCAAAATGCCCTTGTTTAAATTTAGTTCAAGTAATTGTACAAGATGGAAAATTATTTTTAACAGCATACATTAGAAGTAATGACATGTTTGGTGCTTGGCCAAGGAATGCTTTAGGTCTAAGAAAATTACAGAAAAACATTGCCCAAGATTTAGGTTTAGAAATGGGTTCATTAACAACAATTTCTTGCTCTGCACATTTATACTCTTCAAACTGGAAAAATGCTGAGGACATAGTTGACGAATTTTGTATTTCAAGTGGTTATGATCAAGATCCAAGAGGAAATTTTGTAATTTCTTTAGCTGAAAACAAAATAATTGTAAATCATTTAGATTTAGATGGTAAAACTTTAAAGGCTTATGAAGGTCCCACTGCTAATGCTTTAATTAATTGTTTAGCAAATGATAATATTATCTCAGATTTATATCATTCTTTAGATTTAGGTCAAGAATTGTACAAAGCAGAGGTAGCATTAAGACTTGGAAAGCCATATGTTCAAGATCAACCTTTATCTCTTACTAAACCCTAGAAGACTTGCTCCAATAATACCTGAAATAAATGCTGGAGTAAATGTAGAAAAATCTGAATTACTTTTATCAGTTGTACCAATATAATTATCTAAATATGCTGCACCTTCTAATAAACCATAACTCAACCCAGTTAATATACCTATAGCTCCAACCCCAATTAAACCTTTTTGAACGTAACCTCTATCTAAACTTTTACTAAGATCATAATGTAATGCCCAAAAAGGTCCTTCTTCTTTAAAAATCTCACCAAGATTACTAAAATGTTCTCTAGTTGTGTCTTTATGATACACTTTATTAAAAAATTCTGGATCTCTACGATCTGGATATGGATTTCTAAAATTAAACATATTTTTCAAAATATAATTATCTTATATAAAGTTAATGAAAAACTTTTATCTTTCTAGTTCATAAAACTTTAAAAGGGATGACATAGAACCAAGATTTATGGCTAAATTTTTATTTAAATCAGAAGGTACAAGTTACAGAGTACCTGGCCTACCTTACTTTAAAGATGCACAAAAAATAAGATCTGTTGTATTGGATGATGTTCCAACAGAAAATGAATTAACTCATTATGTTTGTCAAGGGAATGAGGGAGTTATTGTTAATCCTTGGACCAAACATGTTATTAAGGGTTTTAGAACTTATGTTCCAACCACATTTAGAAAAGCTACAAAAGATTTAGATAAAAGTAGAGCTAGAGATTTATTTGGTTCAATGGATTATAAAGTTGATGATTCTACTAAAGTATTGTTACAACTTCACACAGAATTAGATTCAAAAGCTGCAACATTAGATGCTGCAATTGTAAACATGAGAAGAGATGGTGAAACTGTTGTTCACAAGGCACATCTTGCACACAGGTTATATTTAATTGGAAGATTATATGGTCATTTACAGGAAAGAGAATATCCATTTGATTTTGGAAATTTAAGAGATCCAAATCAATGGGACGAAGCATTAACAAGGTTAAAATTATTATTTATTGATTTTATGAGAGAAGTTCCTGTTGGAGGGAGAGATTATGATATTCATTGGAAAAAACCAGAATTAAGTGAAACTGAAATTAGATCAAGATTTCCTTATATGGATTGGCTTGAAAAAAAACTAGGAGATAATCTTCAAGGAGTATTAATTTATGGTTCAGCTGCGAGAACTGAGGATCCAGATTTATTTAGTGACTTCGATAATTGGGTAAAAGTAAGAGATGTTAGAAAAGCTCATGAAGTTTTAAAGGGAACTTGTCCTGTGGTTTTAGAAGGTAAAGTAATTGAAACTAGAGATCCAAATTATGACAAAATTCCAGGAGCTAAACCTATTGGTATTCACATAACACCTGATGATGATTTATATGAAATAAAGCATACTCGTTTCTTACCTGATTCAAGAGAATTTTTATTACATACTCAAGTTTTAATGGGAGAATTTCCATTTCCTTTAGTTGAACAAGATGAAATTATTGAAAGAGGTTTAGGTCAAGCTCATGTAAAATTAAAAGCAACAGCTAGTTCTTTAACTTGGGCATATTTTACTCCTGAAAAATTAATTGGTAAACCTGCTCTTTTTGAATTTATTGTAAAAAATATGAGATTTTTTTTACAACACTCATTAAATGCAATAGATGAACCAAATTTTAGAGACAAACAAATGTTAGATTCCATTTTAAGAAGTAAAAATTTTGTTATTCCTAAATATACTGAAGATTTCGACCAAATAAAAGAATCTTTGTTATATGCAACAGTTGCAACTTTTCAGCTACAAAAAGAATTAATGGAACAACACACACCAAATTTTGATTTTATGAGAGATGCAAAAATCTACAAACCTTCAGATGATATAGATGAATTAATTCATTTATTACCTGGTATGTAATCATTCAACTAAAATTGCAGCTTTACTAGGAATTGCATTCTTAGCTTTCCCTTCTTTACTTTTTTCAGCTAACTCAATTTCTACAACGCACTTCAAATCTCTTTCTAAGAAATCTTTTTTCTCAACATAGATATCATATTCTTCTTTCTGGCTTAAAACAATTCTTGGTATTTTTGAAGGGTGTTTTACTAACATAGGAACTAACTTAGAAATCTCTTTTCCATATTCTTTAGTTATTAAACTTTTTATCAAAGCACCAACATTTTTTTCTTTCTCATATTTCTTCTTAAAATCTTTAAAGAATTTATACTTCCACTTTGGAGAAATAATGATTTTAACTTTCTTCAAATTTTCTACTTTAGCTAATTTTTTAATTTCTTGTACATCACTTAATAAATTTTCAACAGAATCTTCAATAAATTCTGCAGTATCATCAATTTTTTTCTTATCATAATTCGGCCATTTACTTATAGAAACAAACTCATCTTTTCCATCCCACAATTCTTCTGCTATGTGAGGAACTAGGGGACACAGCATCTTAACCCATTTCTGAAATAAATATTCATTTACAATTTCTTTATCTTCTTTAACCTTGTTATAAACTCTCAATAAATCGTATAATACTACATTACTATAAGTTCTAAGATTCATATCCTCTAAACTTAAACTTGCTTTAATTATTAACTTCTCAATCCTTGAAACTAAAGCTTTATTCTTAACAACACCTTTTTTCCTTTCTTTAGACATTTTCTTAAGAACTTCAAATAACTGTTCTAAATGTTTTTTCATTCTTTCAACTTCAGAACTTTGCCAATTCATTGTACCTTCTACACTTGTATTATTACATAAGAAAGCTCTAAATGCATCAGCTCCATATTTTTCATTTAATTCTAACAATGTCACTACATTTCCTTTTGACTTAGACATTTTTGATCCTTCTGACATAACCATACCGTGCAAAGAAATCTTTTTTGGCCAATTCTTTTTCTTAAAACAAGCAACATGTGCAAAAATCATAAATGACAAATGATTTGGAATATGAGAACTAAAAGTATGTCTATGATCATTTGGATACCAATAATCAAAACTTTCTTTTATTTCTTGTAACTGTTTTTTATCAATCTTTAATTCTTGAGATAATTTATTTAAATCTCCTTCTCCATTATACACATAATCAAAAAATTCTGGTTTTAGTTTCTCACTACTAATTTTAAATTCTTCCAATTTATCTTTAATTGCATATAATGACATATAAATTGTGGAATCTGAAAGTGATTCAATAACCCATTCTTTATCAAAAGGTAACTTTGTTCCTAAACCTCTTTTTCTTGCACAAGGTCTTTTGTCTAACCAATCAAAAACATCTTCAAACTGTTTTCTAAACTTATCTGGTTCAATTTTCATTGCAGCTAAACATTTATTTGCATCTTTTTTCCATCCTTTAGCATTAAAATCTAAGAACCACTGTCCATCTAAAATAGCAACAATAATTTCTCCCCCATCTCTTGATACTGCCTTTCTTGAAGTTTCATAAAAAATATCTGCTTTCTTTTTCTTCAACAATTCTTTTTTCATAGCTTCTTTAGCTTCTTCAACTTTCATTCCTTCAAACTTTCCACAAGTTTCAACTAAAACTCCTGTATGGTGTCCTGCTTTGTAAACATCTTGTGTAGCTTGCTCTAATTTTTCAGAATCTTTCAAAGATTTTATTTTAAATTTATCAACAGCATCAACAGCTGCATAATCAGAATATCCTTTTGACTTTATGATTGGAATTAATTTAATTTTCTTTATTTCATCATGATTTAATTTATACTTCTTACACATTTCCTTAGAATTTTTTAATTCTTTCAAAGCAACATAATCAAATGGTGCATCACTTGGCACAGAAGTAACTAAACCTGTAACAATACTAGGGTCACAATGTTCTGACGGTAAAATAATAATTTCTCTTTCAACAAAAGGTGCAAAACACTTCTTTCCAAGTAAATCTTTTCCTTTTATTTCTTCAATAACTTCAACTTTTTTATCTTGGTACTCTAATTTTTCAAGACATTCTTTACTAACAATCCATTTTTCATTATCAACTTTTGCTTTTACATAAACAACATTAGGATTCACCCACATATTTGTTTGTCCAAACATTGTTTCTGGTCTTAAAGTTCCAGCCATAATATAAGAATCACCAAACTTAAATTTAATCAAGGTAAATTCTTGTTTTTCAACAGGATTAGTATCTCCATCAGCAATATCATCTTCACCTACAGCATTATCTAAACTTTTACTAAACAAAACAGGATATTTCCCTCTCACTAAATATTTTTTATCTTTAAATTTCTTAAACTGCCACTCAACCATTTTTTGGTGAGCAACATCTCCTGAATTAAATGTTCTTCTCCAATCAACTCCTAAACCTAAAGTAGAAAACTCATTAATCATTTTTGGAATAAAAAAATCAACAATCTTCCAAGGATCCTCAAAACTTTGAACAACTTTTACAACTTCATTTTCATTATTAACATAAGGTCTAACATAATTTTTATATAACTCAATTTTCTTTTTATCACCATTCTTAATAGCTAAACTAATTCCTAACACAGGTGTTCCAGAAATATGAAAAGCTATGGGATACAAAACATTTAATCCATTCATTCTTAAGTATCTAGCATAGACATCTGTTTCAGTAACAACTCTTCCATGTCCAATATGTAAAGAACCAGAAATGTAAGGATAAGGTATATTAATAAAAAACTTCTTTTTTTTCTTATCAACATTAACTTCAAAGACTTTTTCTTTCTTCCACTTTCTCTGCCACTTATCTTGTATCTTCCTGTGGTCAACCATGAATATATATTATTTTACTCTTTTTTTAAGCTTTTTGTTAAAAAATAAAGAAATAGAAAGTTTATTTTTTCTTTTTTCGCTTCTTCTTTGTCTTTTTCTTAACTTCAGGAGCACTTTTTTTCATAATATATCTAATTACTTCCCAAACAATAACAATGATTAAAACAACCCATAATACTGTCCAATACCATGCAGTTTTACCTTCTTCGGGTGCAAAGAATTTATTTAAAGAATCACTTAAAGTATCATCTTCTTCTCCTTCAGCTGCTCTAAAAAATCCTGCAGAACTAACTAAGCTTGCACATAAAATTAACACAACAAATAATAATATCACCTTTTTCATAACATATTTATAACTCTTCTTTCTTTTTAAATTTTCTCTTTCTCAAATATCCAAAACTTCCCACAGCCAACAAACCAACTAAAGCAATTCCATATAAAATACTAAATCCATATCCTTTGACTTTAACATCTTCTAAATTAAAACTAACATTACTAAAATCTCCTCCTTCAACTCTATAATCAGCTTTTATAGAGACTGCATTCACTAAATTACTTCCATAATTTTCTTTGACAACTAAATAATCTTCATAATCTCCATCTTCTTTATCTATCACTTTCAATTCAACATCAACTAAAGCACTTTCACCTTCAAACAAAATAAAACTATCATCATAAAAACCTTCAATTTCAAATTCAACAGGAAAGTTTTCATTATTAACAACTAGCAATTCTCTAACAATAATTTCTCCTCTACTAATTTCTCCAAAATCTAAAGAAGTAGGAGTAACAGCTAATCCAGAAACAACTGGTAAAAATAAAAAAATAAATAAAATTATTTTTTTCATGCTGCCATACACCTCATTGCTTTTGCCATAATTGGATTATCTCTATGAAAGTAATAAGCTAACTCAAACATTCTTTTATCAACTTTCAACTCATCACTTAAGTTATCACTAATATCTCTTACTTCCTTTTCTTTCATATCTTTCAACAAATATCCAATCTCCCAATATAGTTTTAACATAACATCACTTGCTCTTTTCCAAATTTCTCCTTCAGCTTCATCAATCAAAAATCCTACTTCAGACTTAATTTTCTCTCTCATTTCAATCACTCTCCATAGAATTTATCACTATACTTCCTTCATAGTTTCCTGCACTCACACTATATGGTACAATCAATCTAAATCTTAATTCCTCACTTACATTTGGTTCCAGATCTAAATTTAAACTTACACTTTCTTCCAAACTATACCAACCTTCATTATACAGCTCTAAATAATTTAGACTAATACTATCTTCTTCAGAAACAAATTCTTCTCCATAAATCTCTGTATCGACTAAAACATTCCCACTATTCACAATTTCAATAAAATATTCACTTTCATCTCCAGGTTCTAAATCGAAGTACACAGAACTTACATTTAATCTTGTTGACAAAATTCCTAAATATTCAAAACTTTCATTTCCATAAGCAAAGCTACTTCCATCACTCACTTCAACATCAACAACATAATCTCCAGCAAGATCAAAAGATTCCATTACAAAGCTTCCTGTAAACTTTGAAACACTTTCATTTACACTTTCTAAAAAACTCAAATTATAGCTTTCATTATTTACAACTAAACTAACATTTTCAACATCACTATATCCATTTCCATCAAGAACAAGAACTTCTACATCAACGTCTTTCTCTAAATCTACATTTGGCATAACTTGCACACCTTCTGCTGAAGAATCATCTGTACTAATATTTATCAACAATACTTCTGGAGCACTATTACTTACAGTTAAATGCAAACTAACTTCTCCATCTTCACTTTCTTCTTCACTAGTTTCACTAACTAAACTAAAATTCCCTCTTCCTGGATTTCCATCTACATCACTTTCTTGCCATTCATCTAAATTTAATCTTTCAATTGTTCTACCAGAACTCCCTCCATAGCTGCTATTATAACAAACTTCTTCATTATAATCTACAGAACTTAAACTAACACAATCTTCAGCACTCAAACTCATGGATCCATCAACTGCTTTAAAACTTTCATCCCAAATTCCATTTTTATCTCCCCAATACCATTCAAAACTTTCTTCATCTGCATCATCTCCATCTAATAATTCTCTTGCAATCACTATATATTCTTCACTTTCTATTTCAACATCCTCAAAATCATTCCCATCTAATGTCCAATCACTTAAATTTACAGTCTCACTTCCAGAATTATAGATCTCAACCCATTCTCCATCTGAATGTGAACTAGTTTGGCTTGGGCTATGCATAATCTCTGTAATATAGATATCTGCTGCGACTAACTGTGCACAAAGCACAAAAAATAACATTCCTATCAATAGTTTTTTCATTTTTTTCCCCCAATTTTTAATATTCAATTTCTAAGAATTCAGTTTAAAATGTCTTTACAATCATTTTTTGAAAATCTTTCAGCATTTCCTGAAAATCTTTCAATTTAGTTAAATTTATAAAGAAAACTTTTTTAGAAGATATTGTTACGGATCCGTAGCTCAGTTTGGATAGAGCACTAGCCTTCTAAGCTAGGGGTCGTGGGTTCGAATCCCTCCGGATCCGTATATTATACTTCTGAGTAAAAAGATTTATATACATCAAATCTAACTTTCTTCTTTATGCAGGCGTGGCCAAGCGGCTAAGGCAAGAGGCTGCAACCCTCTGATCCCAGGTTCGAGTCCTGGCGCCTGCTTATTTTTTTACAAAACTCTTATAAACTTCTCATTCACTATTAACAACATGATAGAAACAATTCCATTATTCATTCTAATCCCATTATTATTATGGAGTTTAATATGGAAAGGCTTAGCTTTATGGAAAACAGGAAGAAACAATCAACTTGTTTGGTTTATATTCATTTTAATTTTTAACACAGCAGGAATTCTTCCGATTGTATACTTATTATTTTTTCAGAAGAAAACAAAATCAAAAACTAAAAAGAAAAAGAAGAGGTAAAATTTTATGGCAAAAAAATTAAAGAGGGAACTTGGCTTATTTCATGTCACAGTTGCAGGAGTAGGTATTATTTTAGGTGCAGGAATTTATGCATTAATAGGTGCAGCTGCAGTTGATGCAGGAAACGCAATTTGGTTATCATTTTTAATCTCAGCTATTATAGCTATTTTTACTGGATTAAGTTATGCAGAATTATCTTCAATGTTTAAAGGAGATGCTGGTGAGTATGATTATGTTGCAAAGGCTTTTAGTAGAAAATTTGCTCTCTTTGTAGGTTTAAGTGTAGTTTTTGCTGGTATCATTACAGCTTCAGCAGTAGCTTTAGGCTTTGCAGGTTATTTAACTTCTATGATTTCAATGCCTTATCTTGTAGCAGCTTTACTTTTAATAATATTAATGACTGCAATAAATTTTATAGGTATAAAACAAGCTTCTTGGTTTAACACTTTTTCAACTTTTGTTGAATTTGCAGGTTTAATTTTAATAATTTTAATAGGTTTCAAATTTATTGGTGCAGTTAACTATGTAGAGCTACCTAATGGTTGGTACGGAATTTTTAGTTCAGCAGCTTTAGTTTTCTTTGCATTCTTAGGTTTTGAAAGTATTATCAAATTAAATGAAGAAACAAAAAATCCAGAAAAAACAATTCCTAAAGCTATCTTATTAGCTATTGGTATTACTTCTGTTGTATATGTTTTAGTTGCTATCTCTGCAGTTAGTGTTGTAGGATGGGAAGCTCTAAGTCAGAGTGATGCTCCTTTAGCTTTAGTAGCTGCAACAGCTCTTGGTGGAATTGCAGGTCCTGTTTTGGCAATAATTGCTTTATTTTCAACAGCAAATACTGTTTTGATTACTTTAGTAACTTCATCTAGACAAATTTATGGAATGGCAAAAAGGAAATCTTTACCTCAGGTTTTATCTCATGTACATGAGAGAACACAAACACCTTGGGCAGCAATTGGTGTAGCAACTTTAATTGCAATTATTTTCACATTAATTGGTGACATTGCAATTGTGGCAAACATTACAAACTTATTCTTGTTCATAACATTTGGTTCTGTAAATTTAAGTTTAATCATCTTAAGATACAAATGTAAAAAGATGAAGAGGCCATTTAGATGTCCAGGTAATATCAAAGGTTTCCCTGTAGTTCCTTTAATTGGTTTAATAAGTTCAGTTGTAATGATAGGATTTATTTTATGGGGTTTTATTTTTTAATTTTTTTTACTAATGCATAAATAGAAAGGATATCCTCCTAAATTTCTATGGTCTAAAACTTTTTCTGTTCTATATTTAATTCTCCTTGTAATCCTACAACAGTCTGATACATTCATTCTTGTATGATCTCTTAAAACCTCATTATAACTTCTTTGTGAAATCTCTCTTAGATCTGCATCAGTTATATATTTAACATATTCTCTTTCAGACAAATGTTTTTTATCATGATCTAATACAATTAAGTGCCCTCCTCTTTTTAGATAAGGATCACATTGTTCAATAATTTTTTCATTACCATGTAACATACAAATTAAGGTAATTGCATCAAAATATTCTTCTGGTAAATCTTCTCTTCTTTCAATGATACTAACTTTATCTCTTAATCTAACTTTAGCTCCATATAACATACTTTGATTATCATGACCTCCTGTCTCAGGACCATCATAAGCAAAGAAATTACTTTGAGGAGATATTAATATTGCTAGAACTCCTGTAATAGTTCCATCTCCACAACCATAATCTAATACATTTCCAAATAGAAAAGGATTCATTTCTCTTAATAGATTAAAATGTTTTCTAATATTACTCATAAAAAATTGAAAAAAATCTCTATTTATAACTTTATTGTTCTATATTTTTATGATAAATTCCAACAGATTGTCTAATAGTATCTTCAATAGAAATTCCTGCATCTAAGTATTCAACTTTTGTTCCATGTCTTTCAAAGAATTCTCTTAATTCTGTACTTTCATAACTTGGTTTTATCATTTCTTGAAACTTTAAACTTTCAAAGATTGCATTATCCTCTTTTTCTCTTCCTTCTAATCTTTTTATTATTTCTCCTACATCTTCTATTGTAGGAATAATAATTAGATCTGGTGCAAAGTCTAGGGTTAATTTATTTCCATGTAATGCTGCAATATGATCCATTGGTAAATATTGGTCAGTATCTTTTGCTTGCATCGACTGATATACTAAACTAGTAATAACTCCTCTTGATTGAATAATAGTTTTTCCTGCTTTTAACATTGGAAGAACTCCTCTCTGATACCACAACAATCTATCTGCTGCATACATTTCAGCTGTAAACAGAGGACTATACTTTCTATTATTTTTTGTAATTATTTCATTTCTAATTGCTCTACCTATTCCTACATATGTTGGCTCAGAACTGATAGCAACATCAAAAGAACTTAATGGAACATAATTTGGATTAGGTTTATCTCCAATAAAACTATGTTCAAATTCTGGATGTTCATGATTTTTTTGCCAGTATTCATTCACATCAAAGACTCTCATACCTTTTTCTCTTAAATATTCAACAATAGAATCCATAACAACTCCTTTTCCAATTCCGTCAAGTCCATCAACAATAACAAACTTTCCTGGAAAATTATGTTTTGGCATATTCTTATTTTGTCACTTTCAGCTTATAAAATATTATATTCTCTAAAACAATATTAGAAAGCTTTATTAAATATTTTGACTCTACTTAGTATATGGATAACATTTCATTAAGAAGTATTGCAAAATCTTCTGTTGTATATGCCTTCTCTTTAACAGCAGCATTAATTTGGAAAGATGTAATTACTGATTTTATTGATTTGTTTTTTCCAACTACAGCAATTTATTACGAGTTTTTAGCTGCAATAGTTGTTACTATTTTTGTTGTAATTGCTATTTATATAACTTTAAAAACTGAATCTGAAGCTGAATATTTATTCAAAAAATACAAAGGTTTCTATAAGATTCAAAAAGTCAAAAAGAAATGATTTATATATTACTAATTTTTCATTAATTCTATGAAATTAATACTTGTAAGACATGCAGAAACTGATGCAAATGTTTCAGGAATTGTTCAAGGTGGTAGTTCTGACAATCCTTTGAATGATAACGGGATAAATCAAGCAAAAAAATTAGCAGATCATCTAAAAAATGAAAAAATTGATCTAGCTTTTTCTAGTCCTGCAATTAGAGCTGTAAAAACTGCAGAAGAAATCTTAAAATTCCATAAAAATCTAAATCTACAATTTTCAAATGAATTAAATGAAAAACTTGCTGGAGAATTTGAAGGCATGAAATCTTCTGAAGTTAAAAAAATAGTTAGAAGTGCAACATTCAAACCTAAAGGTGGAGAATCTTTCATGGATGTTTACAATAGAATCAAAGATTTTTATTTAACTACAATTAAAGAACATAAAAATAAAAATATCTTATTAGTTTCTCATGGTTCTTTATTAGGTGCTTTACAACTTTATGTATTAAAAAAAGAGATTACTCGAAAGGATTATGAACCTTTAAGGTTAAAAAATGCAGCTTACACAATTCTAGATATAAAAGATGAAACAAAAATTATAACTTTAAACAATATAGAACATCTAAAATAAAAAAATAAAAAATTATTTTTTAGCAAATAGCATTTTCAAAAATACTAAAGCTAAAATCACTAATACAATATCTGCGATAATCCAGAATAGTTTTGTGCTACTAAATTTCTCACTAAACCATTCACTAACTCCACCAAAGAATGGGTCATCTTCTTCAACGGGATCAGCTTCTCCAAAGTCTACAGTAACAATTTCACTAATTTCATTTCCTGCATCATCAGTTATTGTAATTTTCATGTCGTGTTCATTTTCAGTTGTTAGATCTAATCCAAAGTATAAGTATGCATGTATAGAATCACCTGGATTCAAGTTACTAATATACTCACTTCCTTCAAGGTCTGCCCAACTTACATCTTCAACACTAACTGTAATTTCTTTTGAATTACTTCCAGTATTTTCAATTACTAAAGAGATTGTAAGTTCTTCACCACTTACTTCATACTCATCAGAAAGAACAACATTCAAAGTGTCATCTCCATCACTACTTGTATCTTCAATACTACAAGCTCCAACACTAACTAAGATTAACTCATCATCAACTTTATCTCCATCTTCATCATATAGAATTGCTTCAATATAATAACTTCCAGAGTCTAAATCAGAAGGAACAACTAAATCAAAACTAGCTTTGTAATCGTTGTCTGCATCATTGTAGTCTTCTAAGTCAAATTCGCTTGAACTTTCTTGAACTTCAAGATCTCCATCAACAATTTCGATGTACATATCTTTTAATTCATCAGTTCCAACATTTTCAACATCTACAGAAACTCTGTATTCTTCTCCACAAGTTAAACCTGTTGAAGGGCTAACACTAGTATCTGTAATTTGAGCATCTTCATCTTCTCTTTCGATATCAATAGAAATTTCTTCATAATCACAGCTATCATCTTCATTACCTTCTTCATGAACTTGAACATATAACGTATAACTATCTCCGTCATCTACATCTGTTGGTATATCTAGATCAATTCTGAAACTATCTGTCTCATCTTCATCAATACTAACATCTTCTTTTACTGTAATTTCTTTTTTAGCTTCATCTTCATTGTAAAGAATTATTTCAATAACAGCATCCATATCATCATCACCTTGATTCTCTACATCAATTTCAACTGTAACTGTTTCACCTGGTGAAAAGTCATCTCCACTATCAGGTTCATCAATTGTAATATCCCAATCACTACTTTGTTTACCATCTTCACAGATTGAAGGGCTAACATCAACATTTAATTGAATAGAACTAGTAACAGCAGCACTACCTGTTCCACTAATACTGATTGTACCATCATAGTCACCATCTGGATCAACATCTTCATCAACACTAGTTGTAACTACAATTGTCATACTAGCTCCTGGAGCTAATGTACTTTCAGCTGAGGATAGGCTAATACTAATATCATCTCCATCACTATCTTCAATTTTGTCAACATCTCCATCTTCACTCTCAAAACTAAGGTCCCAAGAACTTAATGTAGTGCTTCCATCATTAGTGATTACAAATGAACTTTCATCTTCTTCATCAGCTAACATTTCAAAGTTAATTTCACTAACATCTAGAGTATAGGAATCTACTGAACTTACTGTAACAGTGTAAGAAAAATCTTCACTATTTGATCCATCAGAAACTGTAAGTGTTCCTGTATAATCTCCAGCTGCAGTGCTAGGAATTGTTACAGAATAGCTAACTTCTGCTGTTGCAGCTGCGCTAAGAGTAACATCATCGATTGTTGGTGCAGTAATTTCATTACTACTTGAATCTGTTGGTGCTGTACTTGTAAAAGAAAGAGTACTTTCACTTGCACCTGTATTTTCCAAACTTAAGGAAAAACTAACTGTGTCTGCAGGATTTCCTGTTTCTTCAGTGTCACTAAAGGTAACTGTAACATCACCAACAGCAGCACTTGTCAGGCTTAAACCTAGTACAAACACTAATAATATACTTATAAGTATTTTTTTCATCATATTTGACCCCCAATTATACTCTGAGAAATCAACTATCTCCTTTTAAATATTATGATTCTTATAAAGAAATTTCGTCCTCGATTTGGGACAATTATTTTACTCTTAAACTCATAACTTTTGAGACTCCATCTTGCATTGTAACTCCATATAGTGTTTCAGCTTCAGTAATAATTGCATCATTATGGGTAATTACAATATACTGTGCTCCTGTTGAATACTTTGCAATTAGTTTTGATAATAGCTCAGAATTTTTCTTATCTAGAGCTGCATCAATTTCATCTAACAGATAGAACCACGAAGGTTCAAATTCTTGAACTGAGAATAGGAATGCAATAGCAACTAAAGTTTTCTCTCCACCTGATAATCCTTTTACATCAATATATTTGTTACTTGTTAATCTAACTCTAATATCAATTCCTCCTTCAAAGATATTTTCAGGATTTTCAATAACTAACTCTGCATCTCCTTTTGTTGATAATGAAGCAAAAATTTCTTTAAAGTTTCTTTCAATTAAATGGAATGTTTTCATAAATGTTTCTTGTTTTCTACTTTCAATTTCAAACATTAATTTCAATACATCTTCTTTTTCTAATTTTAACTTATCAAATTTCTCAATTAACCCTTTATACTCTTCATAAACTTTCTCATAAATTTCTAATGATCTTAAATTAACATTACCCATGTTCCTTAACATATTCTCAAAATTCTTAATCTCAGCTTCTAAATCTCCTAAACTAATTCCTCTTCTTATTTGAACTTCTTTATATTGTTCAAACTCTTTTTCCAATCCTTCCACTTCTCCACTTAGGATTGCTTTCTTAATAGAAAATTCATTTCTTTTAGCTTCAACTGTTCTTATTCTTTCTTCACTTCTAATCACTTCTGTATCTTTCTTCAAAATGAACTTTTCACATTTAGCTCTTTTGTTAAACATTGTATTATATTCTGCATAAAATTTCCTTTGATTAACTTCTTTAATTTTCAAAATATCTTTATTTCCTGAAAGGTCCTCATTTAATCCTTTTAATTCGATTGTAAATTCTTCAAATTCTTTATCATTATTTTTTAAGATTTGTAATGTTTTATCTTTTTCATTTTCATACAATGCAATTTCTTTACCTATAGAATTTTGTTCTGAATCATTTTTAATCATTGTTTCTTTCATATTTTGTTTATCTTCTTCAAACCCTTCCAATCCTTTATTGATTTCAGAACTATTTAACTTTGACAACTTGCTCATTTCTTTTTGTCTTTGATTTTTTACTTTAGTCAATTCTAAATGTTTATTTTTAATTTCACTTTCTAAATTTTTCAAACCTAAACTTAAATCTTTGATTTCTATTTTCAATTCTCTTTTTACTCCATTTAATTCTTTAATATCTCCTGTACTACCTATATGTACTTCAGCTGCTTTTATCTCTGCTTCAAGAACAGCTTTTCTTTCTCTTAATCTTATAATAACTTCTTCATTTTCAGTTTTCTTTTCTTCAAGCATACTAACAGAATTTTGTAATCTTGCGATATCTTTTTCTAAATCTGACATACCTTTGTTAACTTCATTTTGTTGGAAACCTAAACCACCTGTTTTTCTTCTATATCCACCAACCATTGCTCCAGAAACTTCAATTAAATCTCCATCCATACTTACCATTCTTCCTCGACCAACACCTAGCTTTCTAGCTTCTTTCAGGTCATTAACAACAACAGTTCCAGAAAATACATACTTGAAAACATTTTTGAACTTGGGTTCATAACTTACTAGATCAATAGCTAAACCTTGAGCTCCTGAAGATTTAGCCATACTTTTTTCTTCATGACTAATTTTTCTTTCTTTCAATTTATTTAATGGTAAAAATGTAACAACTCCTGATCTTGATTCCTTTAGAATATTAATACACTTTGCTGCGACCTGATCACTTGATACAACAATACTTCTCATTCTAGGTCCTGCAGCAACTTCTAAAGCTAATGCATAATCTTTACTAACTTGTCCTAAATCTCCAACAGTTCCATAAACTCCTGGTATATTCATTGATAATATTTTTTTAATTGCAACATCTCCAGCACTCATCTCTCTAATTCTAATACTTTTGGTTTTTAGTTTTGCTAATTCTTCATTTGAATCCATTAACTTTGTTCTTGCAGAATTTAATTGTGTAGAAAATACTGCACTTTCATTTAGTGAATTTGATAATAATTTAGTAACTTCTTTAAACTCATTTCTATTTCCTTTCAATCTCTTTAATTTTTCACCATCTTCTTTTTTCAGTGTATTAATTTTTTCTATTTCTTTTTCTAAAGTTTCTAATTCATATTCGAGTCTATCAATTTTTCTAACTAATTGTTGTTTTTCATCTTCATCTTCTAATACTTCTCTTTGTTTCTTTTCAATTCTTTCATCTAATGTTTCAATTAAACTAGAAATATCATCTCTTTCTACTATACCATGTTTTAACTTATAACCTTCAATTTTTCCTAACAATTTTTCTTCTTTTTCTTTTAATTTTACATTTTCTAACTTGATTTTATCTTTTCTTCCTAATAATTCCTTTACTTTCTTATCATGCTCTTTCAAACTATTTTTCAAACTGTTATTTCTTTCTTTTAATTTTCTCAACTCATTATCTACAACATCTTTTCTAGATTTATCTTTTATTATTTCGGTTTTTAATTTTTCAATTTCGCTTGCAAGTTCTCTTTGTTTCTTGTCTCCATTTTCATTTAATTCTTCATTAATAGCTTTAATCTCATTTTTCTTTTCTTGAATTTCTTTTCTTAATTCATCAATACTACTTTGAATTTTCTTAATATTTTCTTCATACTCAGAAAACCTTTTTTTAACTTTTCCTAAAGATTCATTTTTATCTTTTAAAATTAAATTTATTCTTGTAGCTTTATTTCTTTCAACATTTTTTTCTAAATTTTTATATTCTAAAGCTTGATCTCTATCTTTTTTCAAGTCTTTCAGTGTTTTTTCTCTCTCTGTAAGAATAATTTCTGCTTCATTTAATCTTTCTTGAACTTTATTTAGTTCATTCATTGCTTTATTTTTTTTCTCTTCAAACACAGAAATTCCTGCAATGTCTTCAATAATTTCTCTTCTATCTACAGATTTCATATCCATAAATCGAATAACATCTCCTTGGAGTACAATATTATGTCCATCAGGATCAATTTTTGCAGCTCTAAGAACATCAACAACTTGTTGTCTAGTCAAAATTTTTCCATTAATCATATACTTACTAATTCCTGTTTTTTTTACAACTCTTGTAAATCTAACTTCTTTTTTATCATAAGGAAATACTTTTTTAGAATTATCAAAATAAATTGAAACTTCTGCTTCTGATGCTCCTTTTCCTTTTTTTCCACCATTATAAATTAAGTTTGCAGATTTCTCAGCTCTTAATCCTTTAGCTGAACTTTTTCCAAGAACAAAGCAAATAGCATCTATAACATTAGATTTTCCAAAACCATTTGGTCCCATTACACAATTAAAACCAGGCAAGAAACTAACCTCTACATTTTTAGCAAAAGATTTGAAGCCTTTACACTTTAATCTAGTAATAACTGTCATTTATTTAATTCAACCATTTTCTCTTTTTAAAGTTTTTTATTATTTTGTATAAAAAAGAATAATTAATTCTGAGCTCTTTTGAACTTTAATCTATAATTCCCTTGTCCACCTACTGGAACAAGAACTTCAAAAGGTCCTGGCAACCTAACTATTTTACTTTCTTCACTTACAATTCTTCTATCATATTCCATATAATGTTCACCAAGTTCAAACGCTTTATCTCTTAATTCTGCAGGAAAATAATTCCAAGTTGATCCTCTTGATCTTCTATTTCCATCTTGTCTCCTTTCAACTTCTACTAAGTACATATTTTCAACAAGGTCCAAAATTTTAGGTTTTCTTCCTTTAATTCCTTCTTTTAAATCTTCTAAACATAACTTTACTAATTTTTTACCTTCTACTGGAAGACTCATTTCTTCAAGAGGAATCATAAAAAATCCTTCTCCTCTCATACTTTGACTTGTTCTTTCTGAATATCCTTTATCAATATATTCTCTACCAAAATTAAAATTAATCTTTCTTCTAAAATTATTTTTAAAATGGCTTGGGATTCCATAGAAAAATAAATCTTCTTCATTTGCAACTTCAACTTTTCTTCCTGGGTATACTACAAAGGGAACACAAACTCCACTAATTTTTGCCTTTATTCTGCTTTGTTCTCTTTTTACAACATTTAACCTAACAATTCCTGTTAATGTATTGTCTTCTTCTCTTACTGCTCTAAGAACAAAATTTCCTAAATGGTGGGTTTTTAGTGTGTATTTCATTTTCTTATATTAAGATTTTTAACACTTCATATTTAAAGCTTTTCTTTCCTTATTTTTATAAAATAAGCTTAATTTCTTCTTTAAATTATTCAGAATTTAATAGGGAGGTATGGGTGCGTTAAGCACCGCATACACACAGGGAGGGATTGCTTCAGGGATATTTCCCTTAACAAAACTAATATTAAAGATAAATAACTTCTTTATAAATCTTTCTATTTTGTAGTTACTCTAGAGTGATTAATAAAACTATTTAAAACTTCAATATTTCCATAAAATCATGAAAAAAGTCTCTCTAAAACACTTTTCAGGGGATGCTGTAGATCTAGCTAAATTCTTATTAGGGAAAGTAATCCATTATAATGGTCATAAAGCTATGATTGTTGAGACAGAAGCTTACAAAGATGATCAAGCTTCTCATGCTAATAAAATAACACCTAGAAGTGAAATAATGTATTCTACACATGGTCATGTTTATGTTTACCTAATATATGGTATGTATCATTGTCTAAACTTTACAACAAACAAAGGTGAAAGAGGCGCTGTTTTGATTAGAGCTTTAGAACCTTTAGAGGGTCTTGATGAAATGCACAAAAGAAGAAAAACTGACAAATTACATAATCTTTGTTCTGGTCCTGGAAAATTATGCCAAGCCTTAGATATTACAAAAGAAATTAATGCTACAAAGATTCATGATCAGTTAAAACTTTATCATTACAAAGAAATTCAAGAAGAAGATATTCATGCAACAACAAGAATTGGTATAACCAAAGCAGTAGAATTACCTTGGAGATTTTATATTAAAAAAAATAAATTTATTAGCAAACTTTAGTAAGTTCATATCCTCTAACACCAAACTCTGCATATTTTCCTTTATGAGGATTTTCTACTTCTTTAATTAAAGATCTTACATCATTACTTGGTGGAACTAATAATCTTCTTTCAGGAATAACTAATTGTTCACCTTTACTACCATGATCAATTCCATAATGTCCTAGAACTTTTGTTGCACTTACTAATCTATGTTTTTTAGTTTCTGGACCTTCTAGTCTAAATGCTTTTCTAATAACTACTAATCCATAAGGTTGTTCACTTCCACCAACACTTATACCAAAACCAAATCCTCCATACATCCTATAAGGAAAGATTTCACCTGGTGCACATTGATTTAATTCACCGAACCTATTTCTATCTCCACCCTTTTCTAAAGGGACACTATCCCAAGATAAAACTTCAGAAAATCTTCCTCTTGCAATAACTTTTTTATCTTGATAAACATTCATGATTGATCCACACAAATCTCTTGCAACAATATCTGCTTTTCTATCCCAGAAATCTAGACTATATTCTCCTAAATCAACTTCTGTAACTTTTTTATTTTCTTCTAAACTAACTCCTTGTTCTTCCAAAAAAGCTTTTGCTGCTTCAGGATCACTTTGAGCTAATTCACTTAATTTTTTTATTAAATCGTCATTTGCCATTTTTTTAACTTTTTTCTCCATATTTATAAGTTTTACTCTCTGATTCTAATTCCTCTTAAACTACTTCTAATACTTGAAAAATTTCTATATTCCTCCATTCTTTCAAAATGTTGAACTGAAAATTCTAATAATTTTTTTTCTAAAAAATCTCCTCTAAAACTTTCAAGTTTTTCTTTTAATTCATTTAATACTTCTTCATCTCCTTTAAAGAATCTGTCTAAATAAGGGAGAATATATTTATTTCTTAAATATCTTTGAATCATTATGTTATCTTCATAAATTTTAGGTTTAAGTCCAATATTTCTTAGTGACTTAATCATATCAGTTTCCCAATCTCTTTCAACTGGTGGTTTTTCTCTTCTACAAGTACTCAAATGTTTCCTAACTGGTTTTACTCCTAATAGAAATCTTTTTTCTTCAGGAAATCTTTCTGCTCCATAAATAGCTACTAAAAGATCATAAGATTCAGGTCCAAAACTTTCAACAATTCCTTCTGCACCTTTATCTACTAAAAATTCTAACATCTTTAATCTTTCTTGATTTTCCCAATCATTATTCCTAATATCTTCAATAACACCATTCAACCTATTATGTAAAACTTCATCTTTTTCTAATAATCTTTGAAAATAACTATCTTCAGAATCTTGTCCTTCATTTGGCCAAATTCCTAACCTTTGCCACATTTCAATATATGACTTCCTAGGTCTTCTCCTAGTTCCTTTTTTATCAATATCAAATTGTCTTAAAAAATATTCTAAATTAGATTTTCTAGAATCAAATTTTCTATTTCTTTTTTTTGCTCTATAAATAAAATCAACATAATTATTTGCACTTTCTACAATTAACGGGACATCAAATAATATTTCACAAATCTCATTTCTTAAAGGTTCATCTATTCTTTGTAAAAACTGATTTCTTATTAATACATAATTTTTATGCACATCAGAATAAAATTGGTATTTTTCTAAACCAAATGCAGCTCCCATTCGACTGATTTTAAATCTATTTCCAGATTCTCTTTTTACTTCATTAACAAAATTATACAAACTTTCATAATAATTATTTGAACCCTCATTATTCAAGGGGACCATTAAACCATTTTCTTCATCCCAACATCTTACAAACCAATGCAAACAAACTTTGTCACCATATTTGTAACTATCATAATTATCTACCATATCTTTTGCTATTTTTCTTAAACTCATCTTTAAATTCCTCTTATTGCATTAGCCATTATTCTATGTGCTTCTTCTTCACTCTCAACTTGTCCAGATGCAACTAATTTATTAATTAACTCTCTAAATTTATCAACTGAACTATCTTTTTCAACTTGTAAAACTAATCTTGTATCAATATTTTTAAATCCAATTGAAACTTCTCCTAAATCTTCTCCTTGATCATCTTCTTTTTCTTCACTACCAACTTTTACTTTTTTCAAAGTTCCATCTGCTCCATCAGAATAACTATAATCTAATTTTAATTCAAACATTCCTTCCTTTATTTCACCTTTTCTATCGCTATTCTTTCCAACAAGTAAAAAATGTGTAATATCTTTTCCTTTTCCTCTTTTTCCACTTTGAACTTCAATAGTTTCAGTAATATTATATCTACCTGTTAATTCATCATTAATATCAAAACCTGCTCTTTCAAAATCAATAACTAAATCTTCAAGAATTTTCTTTTCAGTTTCTTTATCTTTTAATTCAAAGGCACTAGGTGGAAAAACAAAACTTGCATACCCACCAACATCTAAAACTCTTCTTGTTTCTGCAATTGTTGCAGGTCTAATACTTGGACTTAAAATATTCAAAACATTGCTTCCTACAGCTAAGTCAAATCTATTATCTCTTAAGAAATCCATCTTATGCACAGATCCTTGATGAGCTTCAATATCAATTCCTAATCTTTCACATTCTACTTTTCCAATCTCAATCATTTCTTCTAAATAATCAACAACAGTAGTTTTTCTTCTCAAGGTTCTAGCCATTTGAGCTGGACCTGCACCGAGTTCTAAAATTCTTCTAAAATCTTGTCCTAAATAATCCATTGCTCTAGAGACAATTTTTCCTCGGTCTGCAGATAAACTTGTTTCCCAATGATAATTAAAATTAATTGCAAGTAATCCACCATAACCACTCTCAATCAATTTATCCATACCTTCAATTCCTCCTCCATT
>CAYPLB010000008.1:0-37716 GCA_964411565.1 Candidatus Woesearchaeota archaeon | reverse complement strand
TGGGAAAATTCCTGCAAGGGATTTTCCTCTTAATCGCTGTTAAATGAGGGTGAGCCGAAGGCGAAAGTGCAACGTCCCCTTGAGTTTTTGAATTGACCGTCACTTCGCTTTTTTGTAACAAGAATAACAGATTGGTTTTTCTAAAGAAGATTTATTTTCTTTACCACAAACATGGCAAAATTTTTCTTCATATTTTGGATCAGAGTATTTACTCCAACTTTTATAGCATTTTGGACATAGTGGGTGTTCAGGATTAAGTTTAATCTTTGCATCACATCTTATGCAATGCCCATCTTTCCCTTTAGAAAACTTTTTCTTAGGAAAGTCCTTTTTTGGTTCAACTTTTTCTATTGAAATCGCTACATGTTCGCTAGTTCGAATTAAACTAGTAACTTCTGTATAAATATCTTGATATAATTCAGGGTCATCTTCTTTGGTTACATAAATACCCATTTCATTATTATTTTGTTGAGAAAAATCATAAAGATTCATTGAAGTAATTATTGCTTCGTTTTCATTTATGTAACATTTCGCATGTAGATTTTTACAAAATAAAACTTTGATGGAATCCATAGATTTCAACCAACTACTTTCTTCAGTTTGTAAATCTACTTTGCCATAGATGATTCTTATATCAAGTTTAAGGCGATTTCTTTCATCTAAAAGTTGTTTAATTCTTGAATTAAATTTCAAATAAGGACTGATAAGAAATAAACTCAAATTTGCATTCTTGATTAAGTTTTCTAAATGGTAACTTATTCCTGAACTATTCAAAAATTTTGCCATACAATATAAAATCTGTTATTCATATATAAATATTACTGCAAAAAAGGTCAATTCAAAAATTTCATTTAACATCAGGGATAAAAGAAGTTCGCGTAGCGAATTTGGGAATTTTCGGCAGGAAAATTCCTTTTATCCCTTGTTAAACTCCCCCGAACGAAGTGAGAGCCTGCAAGGCGTGGGTCGAGGAAATCTTTGATTTCCGAAGAAGTTATTTTTTAGTGTGCGTTATCTTACAGGATTAATTTTTATCGAATCAAAACCAGAACCATATTTTCCATAATTTATTCCATATTGATAATTCCAAGGATCAAGAAAAATCTTTTTTTTAGTTGAAATTTTAATTTCTAAATATTGGTGTGGAGCGATATACCAAGAATTTGTCAATTTAATTTGAATATCCTTATCATTAAAAAGACCGCTTTTTACTGCCATAATTCTTAGCAAATAATTCATAGTTGTGCAATGCATATATCCTTTTGTTTGAATTATTTTATTTAGGTCTTTTTGATACAATCTTGAAAATTTACAAATTAAATTAACTCTGCTTCCACTCCAATTATTGACAATATAAAAAAAAGATTTTTTTAAAAAAACTTCTCTATCTCTTGACTTAGAAAATTCCTTGATTTTAGTATTAAGCTCTTTTGGAATTTGATTTGGAATTGGTATTTTTTTGAACAAATTTGGAATCATAATAATACTTATATGGTTCTGGTTAATAAACATTCTGCTAGCACACTAAAAAATAATTGGATTTAACATCTATTAGATAAACTTTTGTTTTAAAATATTGAAAGATTTTCAGCTTTTGAGCCTTAATTCTTATAAAGTTGATAAGTTAGAAAAGAATAATGGAGAAAATAACAAAAGAAATTGAAAAAACTAAGGAAGAACTTAAACTTAGAGCATATAGCCCCAAAACAATTAAATCTTATATTAATATTATTGAAAAATTTCTTATTGAAATGCAAAAAAGTTCATTTAACCATACTGAAAAAGATGTTAGAAAGTACTTGTTAAATTTAATGGGAAAAAATTATAAAAGAGAAACAATAAGATTAACAATTGCTGGAATAAAATTTTATCTAAGAAATGTTGAAAAGAAGAATATAGACTTTTCAAGTATTCCTCTACCAAAAAGAAAAAAGAAATTGCCCAAAGTTGTAGAAAAAAATGAAATAAAAAAAATGATAGAAATAACAAAGAATCTTAAACATAAATTAATAATTATGTTAGCATATTCTTCAGGATTAAGAGTTTCAGAATTAACAAATTTAAAAGTTCAAGATTTAGATACAATAAATAATACTTTAATGGTAAGAGAAGGAAAAGGAAGTAAAGATAGATTAACAATTTTTTCTGAAAACTTAAAAGAATTTTTGTTAAAATATTTATGTGAAAAGAAAGAAAGCAAATATTTATTTCCAGGAAGAAAAGGCAGATTAACTGTAAAGAGTGTGCAAAAAATAATTGATAATGCTGCAAAGAAAGCAAAGATTAATAGAAAGATTACGCCACATATGTTAAGACATTCATTTGCTACACATTTGTTAGAACAAGGGACAGATTTAAGATATATACAAAATTTATTAGGACATAGTGATGTAAAAACTACTCAAATATATACAAAAGTTTCTAAAGTGAAATTAAAAGAAATAAAAAATCCTTTAGATAATATTTAGATCAATTTGTAAAATCGATCATTAAATCTAATTGTTTCTTTGATTGGAATTGTAACTGTATCTCCTTTTTTTGCATCCAAAACATTTTTTTCATCTTTGTAAATACTCTCAACTTTTGTTTTAACAATTCCAGTTGTTGGACCAATGATTAAAATCTCATCTCCAAGTTTTATATCAGAAGCTTCTAAAATGAGTTCACCAACATGAGCTTTTTTGAAATAATTTTTTACTTTGCCTAAAGATACTTTTTTCTTTGTAGCTTTTGATCCATAAGAGGAAGACCATTCACCAAGTTCATTACCTAAATAATATCCACCATGCCAAAAGCCTCTATTGTAAACAGATTCTAATTCTTTTAACCAAGAATCAACTTTATCTTTTGAAAAGTTTTGAGAAGCTTCTTTGTAAACTTTTGTAACAGTGTAAACATACTCAGGAGATCTTCCACGACCTTCAATCTTAAATATTGAAACACCAGAATTGATAATTTGATCTAAAAATTTAATTGTGCATAAATCTTTTGGAGACATTATGTATTCGTTGTCGATTTCTAATTCTCTATCAGTTTCTACATCAGTTACTTTGTATCTTCTTCTACAAGGTTGAATACATTCTCCACGATTTGCTGATTTATTGTAAAGAGATAAACTCATATAACATTTTCCTGAAATAGAAACACATAAAGCACCATGAACAAAAATTTCAATTTTAAGTAATTCTCCAGAAGGACCTTTGATGTTTTCTTCTTTTATTTTATCACAGATTTCTTTTATCTGTTCTAAAGAAAGTTCTCTTGCTAAAACAATTACATCTGAAAATTGTGAAAAGAATCTTACTGCTTCAATGTTTGAAATATTAGATTGTGTAGAAATGTGAACATTTAAATCAATAGACCTTGCATATTGGATTACTGCTAAATCTGTTGCAATGATAGAAGTAATATTTGCTTCTTTTGCTTTCATACAAATCTCTTTCATTAATTCTAAATCATTGTTGTAAATAACTGTGTTTAATGTTAAATAAGATTTTATGTTATTATCTTCACAAATTTTTACAATCTTTGGAAGATCCTCTAAAGGAAAGTTTTTTGCAGCAGCTCTTCGCATGTTTAATTTGTTGACTCCAAAGTAAACAGAATCTGCTCCAGCTTGGATTGCAGCTTGTAAAGATTCATATGAACCTACAGGTGACATGATTTCCATAGTATTTTGAGATTTTGAAGAGTTTTTAAAAGTATTTATTTAAATTAAATTGAACTCTTTTTCTTTAGTTATTTTTTCTAACCTTAAAAGTTCATTTATTGTTTGAGGAATACTTGGAATTTTAGGTTCAAAATCATCTAAACTATTAAGTTCAACCCATTTATATTCAGAATATTCTTCATTTAAAACAATATCTCCACCTTCATATATTGCTAAATAATGAGGTAAAATCATAGAATTACCATCTTTTTTTCTAAATAAAAGATTGTGACTAAAAGTTGTATAAATCGAGATCTTAAAGTTTTCTCCAACTTCTTCATCTTTTTCTCTTTTCAAACCTTCAATAATTGATTTATCAGAAGTTTCCATCTTACCACCAATAAAAGAAAATATGCCATCAAAATCAGCCTCACCTTTTCGTTTACAAAGAAGAACTTTATTTTTATTTTTAGACAAAACAATGATCTTCTGACAATATTGAAAATTAAATTCACTCATAAAAATGCAAATAAATAGAACTATATAATGTTAACTATTTTACTTAAATTTGAAAGTTTCGTCTTTTGTAAGTAGTTACAAAATCGAAACATTTATAAAGGTAAACATAACTCAAATCATAAGGTAATTAAAATGACAATCGAAGATAGAATTAATGAAAATATTGCAAAAGCAAGAAGTAGAGCAGAGGAAGGAAATTCTGGTTTTGAAACTTTCCTAATATCAGCTAAAATAAAGGCTCAAACAACAGGAATGGATGTTTCTGAACAAGTTGAAGAAATACAAAAAATGGGATATAAAAATGCAGTTCAAGTTCAACTTGAATATGCAAGAAGTAGAGCAGAGGAAGGAAATTATGCTTTTAGATCCGCTTCAATACCACTTGCTCAAATTTATGCTAAAGAAGCAGGTATAGATATTACTGAACAAGTTGAAGAAATAAATGAAATAGGATATAAAAATGCATTAAATATTGATCTTAAAAAAGCAAGAGAAAGAGCGGAGAAAGGAAATATAGGTTTTGAAAGGTTCTTGAAATATGTTCAAATAAATGCTCCAGTAGCTGGAATGGATTTTTCTGATCAGGTTGAAGAAATTCAAGAAATGGGATACAAAAATGCATTAAATATTGAAATTGAACTAGCAAGAATAACTGCAGAGAGAGGAAATCCTAACTTTCAAAATTCATTAGAAAAAGCTCTAGAATATGCTCAAAAAGCAGTAATGGATGTTTCTGAACAAGTTGAAGAAATAAAAGAAACAGGATATAAAAATGCATTAGAGATTGAACTTGAAAATGCAAAATTCTTTGTAACTAGAGGAAACCCTAAATTTCAAAATTCATTAGAAAAAGCTCTAGAATATGCTCAAATTACAGGAATGGATGTTTCTGAACAAGTTGAAGAAATACAAGCATTGTACATAGAGTAAATTTTTTCTTTTTTTATAATTTTGACAGATTTAACAAGCAATTTTAACAAAAACAAAAAGTTATAAAGAAGAAATAAATTCTTTAATTTTCATGGTAAAAGCACAAATAATTGATTTTAATGAAGCAGATGGATATGCTGTTACAGATGCAGATTTAGTTGTTAATAAATTAAAAATAGATGGCCAATATAGCTCTAATTTATTTTTTAGAGGATTGAGTGGTGAAAGATTAAATGTTATTCTAGAACATGGTACAGACAGGCCAGATTCAGACATAATTTTTTGTGGTAATGAGGAAGAATTAAGAGAAAGTGGAACAATGAATGCACTGGAATATGCATTTGAATATTCAAATCCAGCATTAGCTGTTTATGATGGTTCTAAATTAACACCTGGAGATTCTTATCAAAGCCGAAGATTTATCGAACCTGAAAAAAAAATAGAAGCTTTAGTTGCAGTATATTTACTAAGAGGATGAGAATCAATATAAAAGTAATTTGTTTGGATTTAGATGATAATTTAAGAAATTTTAGAAGAATTAGGTAGAAAAAGGTTTATTTACTCAAGAACAAGTAGATGAAGCACAAGCTCAATATAGAGAATATTTAGAAAGAGTAAGTGACTCAGATGAAATAATCTAATAGAGAAATTGATTAGTTTTATTAATCTTTAAATTTTTTTTATTTTATGATTTATGAACCAAGAGAAGATTCTTTTTTGTTAGAGAAATATGTTAAGAAATTAGTTTCTGGAAAAGTTTTAGATGTAGGTACAGGATCTGGAATACAAGCCTTGGCAGCTTTGCAAAATACTAAAGAAGTTTTAGCAGTAGATATTAGTGAAGAAGTAGTAGAATTTTGTAAGAAAAAAAGTATTAATTGTATACAAAGTGATTTGTTTGAAAATGTTGAAGGAAAGTTTGATTGGATTATATTCAATCCACCATATTTACCCGAAGATTCTAGAGAGCCTGAAGATTCTAAATTGGCTACAACAGGTGGGAAAAAAGGAGATGAAATTCTGAAAAGATTTTTAGTTGATGCAAAAGAATATTTAGAAGAGAAAGGTAAAATATTAGTTTTGATTAGTTCTTTAACAGGAAAAGCTGAAGAATTGTTTAAAGATTATTCTTGGAAATTGTTAGAAAGAGAAAATTTGTTTATGGAAAATATAGAAGTTTATGAGTTAGATTTATAAATAAGTATAAAGAAAATATTTTTATGAGTGAATGGAAAGAAGATAATATTTATAGAGAATTTACAGGAACAACATATAAATTGGATGATGTGAAAACTGTTGGACAACTAAAAGAAAGACTAGAGAATATATTAGAAGATATAAGAGATGTTGATGGAAGTTTAGAAATTAAAAATTTAACTTTATATCCTGAAGATGGAAGTTTCGAGTATTCTTTAAAAGAACCTATTCCTCAATAATTATTTACAAAATCTTTAAAAAGTTTGATGACATTATTTGTTAGATGGCAAAATGTGGAAGATGTGATGAGGATTTTAATAACTTCTTTAATGGATATCATTGGTGTCCTAGCTGTGGATTAGCTTTTAGGTTTGAGAAAGGAGAGTTAAAAGATCCAAAGGTATTTAGTAAGTTATAGAAACATTTATAAATGCTTATTTTATTCCAAAGAGTACCCGTAAGGACTACTTATGTAGGAGGGAATTAAATGGATAAAAATCAAGTATTAGAAGCAATAAAAGAACTAAGAAAGAATTCTAAAGAAAGAAATTTCTCTCAAACTTTTGATCTACAAGTTAAATTGCATAATATGGATCTTAAAAAGCCAGAAAGTAAAATTGAAGCTTTTGTAACAATGCCAAATAAAAGAGGAAGAAAAGTTAAAGTTTGTGCTCTTGTTGGAGGAAGTTTGTTCAAAGATGCACAAGAAAATGCAGATTTAGCTATCATTCAAGAAGATTTTAAAAATATTGTACAAAATAAGAAAGAAGTGAAGAATATTGTTAGAGAACATGATTTCTTTATCGCACAAGCAGATATTATGCCTGCTGTAGCAACTAGTTTTGGTAGATATTTAGGACCAAAATCTAAAATGCCTAACCCAAAGGCAGGATGTATTGTTCCACCTAAAGGAAATATTAAAGCTATTATGGAAAAATTGCAAAAAACAGTAAAATTAGCTGTGAAAAATGAGTTGTCAGTAAAATGTTCTGTTGGAAAAGATGATATGGATGATGCTCAAGTTGCAGATAATGTAATGGCAGCATATAATGGTTTAGTTAATGCATTACCACAACATGAAAATAATATTAGATATGTATTTATAAAATTTACAATGAGTAAAGCAGTTCAAATAGGGAGGAAGAAATGAGTAAACCTAAAGCTTTCGTTAACGACAAGAAGAAAGATGTTGTGAAAGAATTAGTTGAACTTATTGAGAAATATCCTATTGTTGGAATTGTAGATATGGAAAATCTTCCAGCACCACAGTTGCAAAAAATGAAACAAGGTCTGCAAGGAAAAGTTCTTGTAAGAATGGCTAAAGGTAGACTAATAAAAATTGCATTAGAACAATCAAAAAAAGAAGGAATAAAGGCATTAATAGAAAAAGTTAGAGGAATGCCAGCATTAATTTTTACAAAAGATAACCCTTTTACACTATACAAAACTTTGAAAGCTAGTAAGAGTTCAGCACCAGCTAAAGCAGGACAAACTGCACCAACAGATGTTACAATCCCAGAAGGAAAAACACCATTTGCACCAGGACCAATTATTGGAGAACTTGGACAGTTAGGAATTAAAACTGGAGTTGAAGATGGAAAAGTTGCAGTTAAAGATGCAAAAGTTGTTGTTAAAGAAGGAGAAAAGTTTAGTGGAAAAGTTGCTGAGATTTTAGGCAGATTAAATATATTACCTATGGAAGTTGGATTGAATATTGTTGCTGTATTTGAAGGAGGAACAATTTTTGATAGAAAAACTTTAGATATTGATACTGATGCATACTTGAGTGATCTACAAAGATTACATAATGAAGCTATGAACTTAGCTATAAAAGTTGGATATACTTGTAAAGATACAATTAGAGTATTGATTAAAAAAGCTCATTCAGATGCAAATGCATTAGCAGATTCACAAGACATACTCACAAATGAGAACGTGGGCAAAGTATTAGCAAAAGCAGAAGCTCAAGCTAATGCCCTAAAAAAGAAAGCAAATATATAATAATATAAGGAGAAAAGAAAAAATGGAATATATCTATGCAGGATTACTATTATACCGTGCAGGTAAGCAAGTTGACGAAGCAAGTGTAAAAAAAGTACTTGATGCTGCTGGCATTAAAGTTGATGATGGAAGAGTTAAAGCATTGGTAGCTGCTCTTGATGGTGTTAATATCGAAGAAGCTATCAAAGAAGCTGCTGTAGCTGCACCTGTTGCTGCTGCGCCAACTGCTGAAGCTAAAGAAGAAAAGAAAGAAGAAAAGAAGGAAGAAGCTAAGCCTGCTGCTGATGCAGCTGCTGGACTTGGTGCCCTATTCGGGTAAATTTCTTTATTCTTAAATTTTTTTAGCTTATAATAGAGGTGTCGCAATCTTTTTAAAGTCAAGAAATTGCGTAAATAGAGGAAGACACATAAAACTAACAGAGGGTTTCGAATGAGTGAGGAAAAGAAAACTGAAGAAAAAAAAGTAAAAGTAAAGGATGTTGTCCCTAAAAAGAATTCTAAAAAAGTTTCTAATGATAAAAAAGAAGACCTCGAAAAATTAGATATTAAGGATCTAAAAACTAGGTTGGATGATCTTAATGCTAAAAAAGAAAAGTGGTTTGAAAAGAAGGAAGAATTAAAAGATAAAATTGCTAAGTTAATCTCTGAAGTGAAAAATGTAAGAGATGATAATGATAAATTTTCTAAAGAAATTAAAGGATTAAAAGATAAGAGAGATAAATATAATAAAGATGTGAAAGTTTTAATCTCAAAAATAAAGAAATTTAGTTCAAATAATAAAGAAGATAGAGGTTCTAAAAAAGTAAATCCTGGTGCTTTGAAAAAGAAAATTGAAGAACTAGAGAAAAAAATTGAGATGGGAATGGTTTCATTTGATCAAGAAAAGAAATTAATGAAGCAAATTAAAAGTTTGAAGAAAGAATATGGTGAAGCTCAAAATTCAAATGTTGAAGGTAAAGAAGCTAAGGAATTGTCAAAAAAGATTGATACAGCTAAGAAATTGGCAGAAGATGTTCATAAAAAAATAAAAGATCTTGCAGGAAAAAATAAGAATTCTTACAAGGCTTTTGTAAAAACTTCAAAGGAAATTAACAAAATCAAAAAAGAACAAGAAGATGCTTTTGATAAATTTATTAAATTTAAACAAGCATTTTCTGAAACAAATAAAATACTTAAGAAAAGAGTAGATAATGTTCATAAGAAAAAAACTAAGAGGAAGGAAAAGATAACAAAAGATCGGAAACAGATTGAAGAGAAAAAATTAAAAGAACAGAAATCTAAAGTAGAAGAAAAAATTAAGAAGAAAAAGATTCTAACTACTGAAGATCTTATCGCATTCCAAGGAAAATGAGAGATATTTTAATTACTATATTTTTAAGTTTAGCACCTTTTACAGAATTAAGAGGAGGAATACCTTATGGTTTAGCTGCAGGTTTAGATTTTACTTTAGTCTTTATTATTTCAGTCTTGGCAAATATTTTGATTATTTTTCCAATATTTTTCTTTCTAGATCATATTCATGATTATCTGACTGGATGGAAATTTTATAATAAGTTATTTAACAAATTTTTAGTGAGAGCAAGAAGAAAAGTTGAAAAGAAAATTGGTACAAGTTGGGAGTTTGTAGCTTTATTATTAGTTGTAGCTATTCCTTTTCCAGGAACTGGTGCATATACTGGATGTTTAGCTTCATGGGCTTTTCAATTGAAAAGAAAGAAAAGTTTGTTAGCAATTAGTTTAGGTGTTGTTATTGCAGGAATAATTACAAGTTTAGTTAGTTTAGGTCTTATTTCTTTAATTTGAGTAAATGTTTTATGTCTGAATAAATAGGAATTCCTCTAATGTTAAAATGTTCTACTAGAAAAATCCAAACCAAAGCTACAAAAATAGTAGATAAAATGTGCCAGAATAATAAATGAAAAGTGTCAAAATAATTTTTTCCATAATTTAAGTAAATGTAAATTAGGATTAAAATTCTTATTATGTTCATTGTGAAGATAGATAGATATGAAATATAAAGAAATCTGAAAATGTTTGTTATTGATATCCCCCTAGTTAATAAAATTAGTTCTGTGATAATTAAGTAAGCAGTTGCTGCTGTGCATGCTGGAATGAAAGAAAATGTAACTTCTTGAAAAATTATTGTAGAATTTGTTAAAGATATATCATAAAATAAAGATAAAATGAAATAAGAAGTGTAAATTGTTAAAGGTGAGAAGATAATGTAGAAGAAATTATTAGAAAAAGCTACAATCAAAGCTAAAAAATATCTAAGGTAAATGCTTTTCATGAAATTTATTTGAACTTTATCAAATATAAAGATTTATATAGGATAAGTTGAAGAAAAAAGTTTATGGCAAAGAAAAAAAAGAAATTTTTTAAGGAGCCAAGTAAAGTTGATATTAAGAGAGAATGTACTCTAATTGAAATCGATTGGAGAGATCCAGATTTTCTTAGTAGATTATTATCATTAGAAGAAGGAGAAGCATTTTTAGTAAATAGACCTTTGTTTCCAGGTATATATGGAGATAGTAGAGCCTTTATGACAAAAGGTGATGAATTAAAACCTAGCTTGGGATCATTATTAACTCAAGTTGTTAGTAGAAGAAAAGTTCCTCATGAATTTAGAAAAGAAGCTTTTGATAGAATTGAAGGACCATATTTAGCAGGTTATTCTTTCAAACCATTTCCTCCAGGAATGAGAGGAGATAATAGAGTTAGAAGAGTTAGTTTAGTTGAATGTGTAGAAGGAGCTAGAATTTCTGCTTATGCTAATCAAGAACAATTTGAAAATCCTTTGATTCAAGTACAAAGATATATTAAAGCAAGGGAAGCCCTAAGATCAGGTGGAGTATTTCATGTTAGTGTTACAAGTAGAAGTGATAAAAAAGGTAGATATCAATTTAATTGGATGTCTGTCCCAGTAAATAGAAGTAGAGATGATAGAAAGTTTCAAATTGCATGGCAGTTAGCAACAGAAGGTCATGATTGTATGAGAAAAGAATGGCACTTTAGATATTCTAAAAGAGCATCGAAATATGAACAAGTTTTCTGTGCACATGAAATTGCAGCTTACAGACAAATTTGTGAAGAAATGTGGAGAGATGGAAATAAAACTCCAATGGTTATGAATCCCTTTGTCCAACCTACAAGTTTAATGATTGAAGTCTATAAAAGAATTTTAGATAGTATGATAATTTATGATGAAAGTTTAAGTTCAAAGGATAAATTGAGAACAACAAATAAGGCTGATGAAGAAATTATGCTTTGGAGAGCAGTTCATAGATTAGGACATGATGCTACTTGTTTTAGACAATTTGGAAAAAAATTAAGAGAAGAAGATTGGTCTCTGAGATATGTTTAAATTCTGAAAAATTTTCAATTTTTTTATAGAAAATTTTAGAAATAATATTGTATTCATATGAGAAAAAAAGTAATCAATGTAATTTTGAAAAAATTAGAAAAGAAATAAATTAAATTATTCTTTTACAGAATGTAATCTTCTTTCTTTAGAAATCATATTTCTAATATTATTATCTCTTAACATACCACAGCCAAGAATGTCATTTTTGTACTTTATTAAAGCATAAGAATTTTCTCCTTCTCGAGAAATGTCTTCTCCTTGCATCCAATCAAAAGCTTCCTTCTTTGTAACTTCATAAACATTTTTTGTAGCAGATATATATTGAGATCCTTCAATACTCATCCTTAAACCATCTTTTTCTTGTTTTGCAAAGTACATAGCTTTATTATTAATATTTAATTTTGAGACATCTAAATGAGCATAATCTTGAGATAAAAGATAAATTTTATTCTTTGTTGAAATTAACATAATTGCATCGATCTTTTCATTATGACCAAATTGATCTTTAAGTTGTTTGTAAATCAATTTTTTTTCTTTTGAATTCAGAGCTTTTAAGTTTTGCATAGAAGAAAGAAGTAAATAGATATTTATATAAATTCTGATTAATTAAAAGGAGATATGAAGAAAGATATTGAAAAATTTGCATTGTATAATGCTGTAAAATTTGATGGGAAAGCTAATCCTGGATCTGTTATAGGTGCAATGTTTAAAGAAAATCCTGATTTGAAGAAAAAAGCTAAAGAACTGTCTGCTACAGTGAGAGAAATTGTAAATAATGTTAATAATTTATCAGTAGAAGAGCAAAAAGAAAAGTTAATGAAAATTGCTCCAGAAATGTTTGAAGAAAAAAAAGTTGAAAAGAAAAGAGAGTTGCCAGATTTGAGAAATGTTAAAGGAAAAGTTGTAACAAGAATGCCACCTGAACCATCAAAGTATCCTCACATAGGACATGCAGTTTCATTTCTGATAAATTATATGTATGCTAAAAAATATGGAGGAGATTGTATTCTAAGATTAGATGATACAAATCCGGAGAAAGCAAAAAAAGAATATTATGATGCAGTGCATGAAGGTTTACTTTGGTTGAATATAGCACCAAAAAAAGTTATGATTGCATCAAATGAAATGGAAACTTTCTATAAATATGCTAAGAAGTTAATTGAAGATGGAAATGCTTATGTCTGTTTTTGTGATCGAGAAAAAATGAGTGAACATAGAACAAATTCAAAAATATGTGATCATAGAGAACAAAATGTTAGAATAAATTCTGAAGAATGGGAAAATATGTTAAATGGAAAGTACAAAGTTGGAGAAGCTACTTTGAGATTAAAAGGAGATATGGATTCAATGAATGCAGTTATGAGAGATCCTGTTATTTTTAGATTAAGTGATAAAAAACATTGTTTACAAGGAGATAAATATAAAGTTTGGCCAATGTATGATTTTGAAAGTGCAGTCGCTGAAGAACTAACTGGAGTTACACATATTTTTAGAAGCAGTGAATTTGGAAAAATGAGAATTGAACTGCAAGATTATATTAAAAAATTATTAAATTTAAAACTTCAAGAAGTTGTACAATATGGAAGAACGTCAATTATTGGATTCCCTACTCAAGGAAGAGTTATTAGAGAAATGATTGAAAAAAAAGAAGTTGATGGTTGGGATGATCCAAGATTAATTACTTTGAAAAGTTTGAAAAGAAGAGGAATTCGACCTGAGACATTGTATGATTTAACAATAGAAGCAGGTTTGTCAACAAGTGCAACTAATATTGATTGGACAGTTGTAGCTTCAATAAATAGAAAATTAATTGATAATGAAACTAAAAGATTTTTCTTTGTGAAAAATCCTGAGAAAGTGAAAGTTGAACATGAATTAAAACAAGTTGATGTTCCAAATCATCCTAGTAATAAAGAATTAGGAGAAAGAAGGTTGAAAATTAATGAAGAATTTTATGTACAAGATTCAATTGATCAAAATAAAACTTATAGATTTATGCATATATTTAATTTTAAAGATGGTAAATTTATTTCTCAAGAGTATAGTGCAGACTTGAAAGCTAAAATTATTCATGCAGTTCCAGTCGAAAATGCAGTAGATGTGAAAGTTTTAATGGCAGATGGAAGCGTAGTTAAAGGAAAAGGTGAAAAAGCTTTGAAGAATTTGAAAGAAGGAGAAGTAGTGCAGTTTGAAAGACTATTCTTCTGTAAGTTAGATGATAAAGAAAAGATGTTATTTGTTTATACACATGATTAAGAAATTATGTAATAGAACAATTATCACTAATATTTAATTTTTGTCCTCTTTTTAAAACAACATTATCACCAATTAAAGAGTCTTCTAATTCAAAACCTTCAATAATTGTGTTATTACCAATAATAGAATTTTTAATTTTAGAATCTTTTATTGAAGTATTATTACCAATAGAAACATTCTCTCCAATCTCAGAGTTTTCTATTTGAACATTATGACCTTTAATTATTTCTCCATCTAATAAACAAATATTTGCTTCAATAATTTTTTCTATTGTTCCAGTGTCAATGTAATCAATTGGTTCTGCTAAAAGTTTTTTTCCCTCTTCAAACATGAAAATAAAGGCATCAGTTAAGTAAAACTCACCATTTTCATTTTCTCCAGAATCAATCACTTTTTTTACATATTTATTTACAAAAGTATAACCATCCTTAAAATAATATAATCCAATATTTGCTAAATTAGATTTAGGTTCTTTAGGTTTTTCTACTAAAGAAGTTATTATTCCATCATTATGTTCTAAAACACCATAATTCTCAGGATCTTTTACCTGAACTGCAAAAATAATTCCATCACAAGGTTTTTTTATTATTTCTGATAAACCATTTTTGAAAATTGTATCACAGTAAGCAATTAACACTTCATCCCCTTCTTTTATGAAATCTTTAGCTTGATAAATTGCATCAGCTGTGCCCTTAGGATTATATTGTGAAGTTAAAGAAATATTTATATGAGGATATCTTTTTGAAAAGAATTCTTTGACATAATCTTCAGTAAATTTATCATGAATGATAATAATCTCTTCAGGATTTAATTTTAGGATTGGCTCAAAAAGAAAATCAATTGCACATTTTCCTGCTAATGGAAGAAAAGGTTTAGGTTTTGAATATGTATGAGGTCTTGCTCTTGTACCTTTTCCTGCAATAGGTATTATAACTTTCATAAGATTATACTATTGTGGACTTATCCCCCACATTAAAAACTTTTCCCCCTTTTTTAATTACTACATTATCTCCAATTATAGAATCATGGATTTCCAAACCTTCTAAAGTTGTGTTCTCACCTATAATTGAATCTTTAATTTTACAATTTTTTAAAGTTGAGTTTTTAGCAATTGCAACATTACCTTCTAATTTAGTTCCTTCTAACTTGACATTTTCTTCTTGAAGATTTTTACCTTTCAATATTTTTTTGTGAGTATCAAGAATAGTTTCAATTTTTCCAGTGTCTAACCATTCATCAACTTCTTGAACAAATATTTTCTTTTGCTCATAAACCATCAGCATAAAAGCTTCAGGTAAATAATATTCTCCTTTTACTTTAAGATTTTTATCAATCATTTTCTGAAGAGATAACATTAAATCATGACCATCTTGGAAATAATAAGTCCCTATGTTAGCTAATTTTGAAATTGGTTGATCTGGTTTCTCAACAATTAATTTCATAATGTCATTTTCAGCAACTACAACACCAAATCTTCTATAATCTTCAACTTCTTTAACAAAGATAAGACCATCATATTTTGGGTCTAAATTATTTAAGAAAGACATATCGTGCTCAAATAATGTATCACAGAAATTAATTAATAGTTTATCACCAGGTTTGATTAAATCTTTTGTTAACCATAAAGCATGAGCTGGACCTTCAGGTTTTTCTTGAAGAACAAAAGAAATTTTATAATTAGGATAAAGTTCTGGCATTATTTTTTTGAAAATATCTATATTAAATTTATCAACAATAAGAATTATTTCTTCTATGTCAAGTACTTTCAACTTATCAATAATATGACAGATAGCTGGTTTGTTTGCAATCTTGAATAATGGCTTTGGCTTTGAAAATGTATGAGGTTGAACTCGTGTTCCTCTACCTGCAACTGGGATGATTATTTTCATAGTATATCTCGAGAAAGTTTGATTTAAAAAGCTTATGGAAGATTTATAAAGGAAGTTGGAATTTAATGTTATATGCAGATAAAATTTTCAAAAATTGAACTTAGAGATTTAGCAAAAGCATGGATAGTAATTTCTATTGCATTTGCTATTGTATTAAGTGGTGGGATTTTTGGAGTTGATTTTTTATTGAATGTTATATTAGCAGCAATAACTGTAGGAACAGGTTTTTTGTTTCATGAATTAGGGCATAAATTTGTAGCACAAAAATATGGTTGCTTTGCAGAATTTAGAGCAGATAATTATATGTTGTTTTTAGCAATCATTATCTCATTTTTAGGAGTTGTATTTGCAGCACCAGGAGCAGTAATGATTAGTGGAAGAGTTAGTAAGGAAAGAAATGGAAAAATTTCAATAGCTGGACCAGCAGTAAATTTAGTATTTGCTTTAATGTTCTTAGGATTATTTTTCTTAGTACAAGATGGTTTCATTGGAAGAATATTTGCATTTGGATTTTTAATTAATTCATGGTTAGCATTATTTAATCTTTTACCATTTTGGATATTAGATGGAAAGAAAGTTTTGAAATGGAACAAGTTAGTATATTTTATAAGTTTAGGAATGGCAATTAGCTTTGTTGTTCTAAGTTGGATTCTACCATTAAATTTATTTTAATAAAAAACTATATAAAGAAAGTTAGTGTTAAATAATATATGTCATTAGTAAAAGCAATTAGAAGTTTTTCAAGATTAAGACAGATAGTAAATATTCTGTTTACTTATGGATTTGATGAAGTTGTTGACGAATTAAGGTTTAGATCACATTTACCATTTGAAAAGCAAATTACTAAGAAAAAGAAAAAAAGTAGAAGTAGCCATCCAGTAAGATTAAGAAAAGCAATGGAAGAAGCTGGAGGAGCTTTTGTAAAATTAGGACAGATGCTTTCATTAAGATCTGATTTAATACCACAAGAATATTGTGATGAATTTGCAAAATTACAAGATAGGGTTGAACCATTTGCTTTCTCAAAAGTAAAAAGAATTGTTGAAGAAGAATTAGGTAAACCAATACATAAAATCTTTATGGAATTTGAAAAAACACCTATTGCTGCAGCTTCAGTTGGACAAGTTCATAAAGCAAGGTTGAAAAGTGGACAGTGGGTAGCAGTAAAAGTACAAAGACCAAGTATAAAAAAAGTCTTTCAAAGTGATATAGATATTTTGTATTATTTAGCTGAACAAGCAGAACAAAGATTAGAAGAAGTAAAAAGGTTTAAGCCAAGAAGAATTGTTCAAGAATTTGAAAATTATACAAAGAAAGAATTAGATTTTAAGTTAGAAGCAAAAAATATTGATGTGTTCTTTAAGAAGTATAAATATAGCCCATATTTTAAAATCCCTAGAGTATACTGGAGTCAAACAAGTCCTAAAATTGTAACTATGACTTTCATTGATGGGAAAAAGATTTCTGAAATGAAAAAATTAGCTGAAAAAGAAAAGAAAAAATTAACATTGTTGATTTATAGATCATTTATTGATCAAGTTTTTAATATGCATGTGTTCCATGCAGATCCTCATCCAGGAAATATTTTTTTAATGGATAATAAAAAGATTGCATTTTTAGATTTTGGTATTGTTGGAAGAATTTCACCAGATTTAGCTATGAGTGTAGAAATGATGTTAGTAGGATTAGTAAAAGGAGATTTAGATCTACTTGCACAAAGTTTCTTAGATATTGGTGTAATACCTGGAGATATTGATGAAATGAAATTTAAAGAAGATATCTTTGAAGCATGGTCACCATATCATGGAAGTGAGGTGAGTCAAATAAATATGGCTTCATTCTTTAAAAGTAGTTTTGAGTTAGCAAGGAAATATGATATTGAATATCCAGGAAATTTTGTATTGTTAACAAAGGCAGTTATTACTACAGAAGCTTTTGGAAGGAAATTATATCCCGAAGCGAATTTTGTAAAAATTTGTACACCTCAAGTTGAAAAATTATTAATTGAACAAAAAAAACCAAGTAATATGTTTAGAAATTTTAAGAAAGGTGCGTTTAAATTCTCTTCAAGTTTGAAAAAATTTCCGCAAGATTTAAGAAGTCTAATGTATATATTTAAGAAAGGAGCTACTGTTAGAGTAGATATTGATAATAAAGATTTGAAACATTTTACAAGAGAGTTAGATGCTTCAAGTAATAGAGTAACATTAGGATTAATTATTGGTAGCTTAGTGGTGGGTGCAGGTTTAGTTATACTGGCTGGAATTCCACCATCATTATTTGGTGTACCTGCAATAGCATGGTTGCTTGTTGCTGTTGCATGTATGTTGTCAATAGCTTTAACGATCTCGGTAATTCGTGAGCAAAAAGGAGGTGAACTTTAAATGCGTAAAACATTGAAAAAAATTGGACTTGCAGGATTAGGTGTAGGTTCTGTTGTAAAAAGTAAAGCAAAAAAAGTTGGGAAAAAGTTAGTTAGAAAAGGGAAAAAAGAAGAAAAAACTATGAAAAGAAATGCTCCAAAACTAGAAAGAAAAATGAAAAAAGGAATTAAGTTAGCAGGAAAAGAAGCTATGATTATTTCTAAAAAAAGTTTGGAGATGCTTGAAAAGGAACTAAAGAAATTAGAAGCTGAAGCAAGAAAAGAAGCTAAGAAGAGAAAAAAGAAAAGAAAAGTGAAGAAGAAAACAAAGAAAAAGAAAGTAAAAAAGAGAAAAGTTACTAAGAAGAAAAAAGTGAAAAAGAGAAAGGTGAAAAAGAAAGCTAAAAAGAGAAAAGTTGCTAAGAAGAAAAAAGTGAAAAGAAAAGTGAAGAAAAAAGCTAAAAAGAAAGTAAAAAGGAGAAGGAGATAATCCTCTCAATTCTTATTTTTTATAATAGTAAGGTTTATAAATGGTTGATTTTTAAAAATATCTAACAAACCAATGATAGGAGGTTGTTATTATGGATGAAAAAATATTAGTAGAAAAAGCTTATGAAGCAATAGAAATGGCTAAGGCGAGTGGTGGAAAAATTAGAAAAGGTTCTAACGAAGCAACAAAAGCAATTGAAAAAGGAATTGCAAAGTTAGTTGTTGTAGCAAAGGATACTAACCCACCAGAAGTTATTATGCATTTAAAGCATTTATGTAAAGACAAAAAAGCATTGTATATAGAAGTACCTAGTAAAGTTGAATTAGGTAGAGCTGCTGGTCTGCCAGTTGGTTCAAGTGCAGTTGCTATTGTTCAAGAAGGAAATGCTAAGACAGTATTAAAACAAATAGAAAAAGCTCTAGGCGAAGAAGATGGCTCCAAAGAATAAGAAAGACGATAAAAAGAAAGACAAAGGACAAAGTAAGTCCTTGTTTAGTAATGCTGTTCCTGCTAGAGTTGAAGAAGTAGTTGGAAGAACAGGTACTAGAGGAGAAGTTATTCAAGTTCGATGTAAAGTTTTAGATGGTAGAGATGCTAATAAAATTTTAACAAGAAATGTTAAAGGACCAATTAGAGTAAAAGATATCTTAATGCTTAGAGAAACTGAAATCGAAGCTAGAAAACTAACAAGAGGTAAGAGATAAAATGGTAAAATGTACATTTTGTAGAGTTGAAATTCCTGTAGGAAGTAGAACTATTTATGTTTACAAATCAGGAAAAACAGCAGATTTCTGTTCAAAGAAATGTGAAAAAAATCTCTTAAAGTTAGGTAGGAAAGCTAGAGAGCAGAAGTGGGTAACTTCACAAAAAAAATAATTCTTTTTATTTTTATTAGTAAATTATATAAAGTAAGTTTCTTTGAAATCTATTATGGGAGAGAAGTTTGAGTTGTATATTGTTACTAGAAGTACTGAAATTCTTAGAGCTTTGGATAAAACCATAAAAAAAATTAACAAGTTAGAAGAAAAAAAGAAAAAAATTACAGGAAGAAGTATATTCTTAGTTTTGGGTGAAGAAGTTAGTGAAATTGATTCATATGTTCAACAGTTAAATAATTTAATTAATCTTTATAGAAAAATATTCTTAGTTAGGAAAACTGCAAGATATGATGAAGAATTTCATTCTTTAGAACAAAGATTATTAGAAATTATTGCAGATTTAGAGTCTTTGAAAATTGTACTAAAACATCAGATTAATATTCAAGAATTAGATAAGGATAGAGAAGAGATAACTTTCAAAAGATTGCAAGAAGCATTAAATACTGAAAGTGTACAAGCATTAGAATTTGAAAGAGTTTTAGAGAGAACTTTGAAGAAAGAAGAAAAGAAAATTTGGAGTTCTGCTAAGAAAACATTGGAAAAATATAAAGGAAGTTTATTATTTAGAGCTAGATTAAATATACAACCAGCAGCAAGATTATGTTTAGTTGGTGCATTATTTGGGTTGATTGCTTGTAGTGATAATACTGTTCCTGATACTGAAAATAGACCTGTGCAAAGAGAATATGTTGCTCCGCAGCCTAAAATTATTAAAAGAGTTTCTGAATATAACAATTTCAAAAATATTTATAATGTTTTGATTTTGTGTGCAGATGAAGGTGAAAGAATTGGAGTTATTCAAACATTAAAAGCAAGAAATAGTAAAAGAAGTGCAAGAGCGAAGTTTTCTGTTACTAGAAATGGAAGTATATATGAAGTTAATAATTACAAAGTTAGAGGGACTGGTTCCACAGCAAGAAGAGAACCAGTAAAAATAAAAATTATAGTTGAAGGACAAGCAATTCCTCAAGTTGATGGAGGTTATCAATTAATTACCTTAAGAGGACATGTAGGAGATATGCCGAGATTGTATGAGCAAGCTAAATCTTATCAGTCACAAAATGCTATCTATCTATTAGGAGGATGTACAAGTGCAATATTTGCTGCAACTATTGCAGATAGTAATAAAGCAATTATTGCAGATAAACAAACTGGTGAGTCAGCAAATAATACTTATCTATTAATTCAATTGTTAGATCTGTCATTGAAATATGATTCTTGGAGTTCTCTAAAAAGTGAATTATCAAGAAGATCTTCAAGATTTGTAAGTCAAACATATTTTGTTAATGAGGAATTAGATGGTTATGTTGTTAGATAAATTTTATAAAGAATAAATTTGTCTTTCTTAGTAATTTTAGGAGAAATCAAAATGATCGAAAGAACTTTAGTTGTATTAAAACCTGATTGTGTACAGAGAGGTTTCTGTGGAGATATAATCACAAGGTTTGAAAGAGTAGGATATAAAATTGTAGGAATGAAAATGCTTTGGGCAGATGGAGATTTTTTTAAGAAGCATTATTATGACGTTGAAGAAAGACATGGTACTGAAATCTTAATGGGAAATGTTAAGTCTATGACAAATGGACCTGTAATAGCTTTTGTTCTTGAAGGTATTAATGCTATTGAAAATGTTAGAAAAATGGTAGGACCTACAGAACCAAAACAAGCTCCACCAGGTACAATTAGAGGAGATTTTGCACACTATACTTATGCATTAGCTGATAAAAATAAAGTTGCTGTAAAAAATATGATACATGCTTCAGCAAATAAAAAAGATGCAGAGTATGAAATTGGTCTATGGTTTAGTATGGATGAAATGTTTAAGTATCCGACAGTTCATGAGAAACATACATTATAAACCTATTTTTTTATCTATTTCTTTTGCAACTTCTTCAACTTCTTCGTAAGCCGAAAGAAAGTCTGCTTTCATTTTCTTTAATGTAGATTCTAAGTTTTTTGCTCTCAAAGAATATTTATTATCATTAACTACAACAATACCAGCAGCAATTAATTTGGTTAAGTGGTGAATTACAGTAGCTCTGCTAAGGTTCAATTTGTAAGCTAATTCATCAGAAGATTGGGGTTTCTTGGTTTTTATGATTTCTAAGAAAATTCTGAAGCAAGATTTGTCTTTATCTCTCTGTGTGAATAGACCTAAAGATTGAGAAAACCACTGAATCTCCTTATTTATGCTCTTTTCAGGGGTTCTGAGCTTAATTATTGTGATTTTCTTGAATCTAGTTATCATATACTAAATATATCTACCTATTTCTATATAAAACTTCTGTGGAAAGATTTTCAAGAATTAATGAGTAAGATTTATAAATAATATCTTAAAAACTATATATTGGAGATGTTAAAATGAGTGTATATGTTGATGAAAATTTGTTAATTTTTTCCCCAAATCAAGCTGAATGTAATGAAGATAGGGAAATGCTTAAGGGAAAAGAAACAGTTTTTGTTGATGAAAATGTTCTAAATAATTTTGTTGAAAAACCTGATGAAGAAGTTAGATTAGCTAATGGTTTAGGATTAGTGTATGTTACTTTTAAGCACAAATCAAATGATTATTTACCACCAATGTTTACTTTTTTACCTCTTGAATTTGAAGTTTATACAAGTTTAAATCAATTTGAAGATATAAGATTAGTTGAAGGTCCAACTCAAAAACATAGAGAAGAATTTTTTTGGAATTTATTCCCTTATGGAAATAGATATGCTAGAGATAGTAAAATTTTAGAAGCAATGGATAGTGTAACAAGAATAGCTCATATAAATTTTATTTATAGAGGAATAGATAGACTTGTGAGTATTAGAGAAGCAAGAAAAGTTAGAGAAATGAAACCTAAAATTTTAAGTTATCCAGAGAATAGAGAAAATGTTGTTCAAGCACTAAGAGGAAAGCTAAGAAAAAGTAGTGTAGCTATGTCATATCCAAGTATTCAAGATCTAGTTGAAGAAAGTAGAGTAATAAAAGAAATTGGTAATTTAGTTCTGTTAAGTAATGTAGAAGAAATAAAAATTAAAAAAAGAGGTTATGCAGTAGTTTAAAAGTTTCTAACCCTATCTGCTTTTCTTAACTCATTATTAACTCTTTCTAAATGTTCTCTAGCTAACCTTGTTGCTTTTGCATGAGTTTGACCTTTTAGTCTAGGACTCTTTGCACCTCTTTTAATACCAGCAGCTGTTTCTCTAAAATCTTTAATTTGTATTAACTGGCCTCTTTCAAAATCTACATGTCGCTCATAGAATTTTCTTAATGCTCTCAATTCAAGAACTAATCTTTTTTCTAATGCTTTAAGATCTCTAACTCTTTTTTTTGCATCAAACCCAGTAAGATCTTTTTGATATTTTACTAGATCAGAATCAAGACTACTTGCAACTGAATGTGCATCAGCGCTTGCTTTTTTACCTTTTGGAAATGATGGAGAGAAAAACTTTACTGCTAATTGTTGTAAAGCTCTTCCTTTTTCTAATACTGCTAAACCTATTGCAAAATGATGAATCATATCTACTCTATAAGATTTTAATTCTTTGAAAGTATGAATTAATGATCTAAATGCTTTATCAGTAGAATCAAGTTGTTTTTCAACTAAACTTTTTTGTAAGTTTATTTCTCCCTCTACTTGGTCTAAAGCTCTTTTTAACGGAACAAATCCAGCTTCAAGTACTTCAGCTTGTCTTGTTTCACTTAAGTCTGACCATTCAGAAGTGGAAGGTGCATCTGCAATAGCTTCCCATTTCGCCTGTCTAGAAAATTTTCTTTTAACCCATGATTTTAATCTTCTCATTTTTTAACCTCTTTTAAATTAATATATTAAATGAGTTAGAGAGTTTATAAACTTTTTTATTTTGTGGTAATAATTACTTCATTTTCGTCAATAAAAATAACATCTTCAAACTGTGCAATTTTTGAATTTGGTTTTTCAACAAGAATAGGATACTCTAAAAGATTTTCAGTTTTTTTAAGTAAGAAAAAATCCATCTTTGTGTACTTTAAATGATCATAAATATATCTTTCACTGAATGGAAAAGACTTTCTTCTTTTTTTTATTTCTAAAATTAATTTTTTTACTTTTTGGTTTCTTACAGGAATAGTTTTTTTGGTTAAAGCATAAATCAAAGCCTTATTTGAAGCATTTATCCAACCTTCACCGTCAGTAATAAAAATTTCTACAGCATAAGCTTCTCCAGGTTCAAATATATTTTTACTTTTTGTTTCTAAAACAGGAACAGATTTTGTAGAATGTAATTCCCATTGTTTTAATTGATGACCTTGTAAATTTCTAATAATTTTATATTTAGTATTTTTCATTTCTGCATCAAGTCTTTTTCCAATTTCAGAAATTAGCATTCCAGGTTTTAAACCTGTTAAAACTTTTTTCAAAGTTTTTTCAGTGAAGTCAACCATATCTTGATAATTTTTATCAAAAGTTACTGTAAAAGCTCCATCAGCTATATATCCATCAATGTGTAAACCAATGTCAACTTTTACTAAATCATCATCTTTGATAGTAGTTTCATCTCCAGGTAAAGGTGAATAATGGACAAGATTGTTTAGTTGTAAATTTACAGGAAAAGCCAAAGAAACATCGTATTCTTGAATAATTGATTCAATTTGCTTTGTTAAATCTAAAAGTTTTTCTCCAGGTTTAATCAAAGGTTTAACTTTTTCACAAATCTCTTTGTGGATTTTTCCAACTTTTAAATAGTATTCTTTTTCTGACATAGGTGTGAGGAATTATTTAATAGATATAAAGCTTTTGATGAGAAGATTTATAAGAAAGGAAATTTATAATAGGTATATGGGATTGAGAACATGGTTATTTGGGTTAAGCATTAATGCTAGTCATAGAGAGAAAAAATCTGAAATTGATAGACTTGTAAAAGATATAAGTAGATATGAAGCAATTGTTAGGACTAGAATAAAAGATAAAAGAAAAAATGTTAAGAAAGGTTTAATAAAAAAGAAGTTGAGAAGAAAGTTTGGTGGAAGGATTAAAAAATTAAATCTAGTTTTGGAAAGACAAGGAATTGTTGGAAGCGAAATGGGTAAACAATTAGGTAATGATTATGCAAGAAAAATTGTAAGATTAAGAGAAATATTATAAGAGGTTTTTATGGAAATATTGTCTTGGAATGTTAATGGAATTAGAGCTATTGAAAGAAAAGGTTTTCTTGAGTTTATGGAGAAAAAAAATCCAGATGTTATTTGTTTGCAAGAAATAAAAGCTATGGAAGAACAAATTCCAGATAAGATAAAAGATATTGATAGTTATCATTTGTTTGTTGCCTCAGCTGAAAGAAAAGGATATAGTGGTGTTTGTGTTTATACAAAAGTAAAACCTTTATCAGTTAAGAAAGGATTCGGATATTCTAAATTTGATAAAGAAGGAAGAGTTTTAATCTTAGAATATGAAAAATTTATACTAATGAATATTTATTATCCAAATGGAAAAATGAGTGATGAAAGATTAAAGTATAAATTAGATTTTTATGATTACTTTTTAAAGTTTTGTAAAAAACAAAAAAAACCTTTAGTTATTTGTGGAGATGTTAATACAGCACACAACGAAATTGATTTGGCAAGACCAAAAGATAATGAAAATAACTCAGGGTTTTTGAGAGAAGAAAGAGATTGGTTAGATAAGTTTGAAGAAGAAGGCTTAATTGATACTTTTAGGCATTTTCATCCAAAAACTGTAAAATATAGTTGGTGGTCATTTAGAACAAGAGCTAGACAAAGAAATGTTGGCTGGAGATTAGATTATTTTTATGTTACAAAGAATTTTTTGAAGAAAGTTAAAGATGCTTTTATTCTAAATGAAGTTATGGGTTCTGATCATTGTCCTGTTGGTGTAAAAATTGAAGTTTGATGAAAAAGTATATGAGCTTTGTAAGAAAATTCCAAAAGAGAAAGTTTCTACCTATAAAGAAGTTGGAGATAAAATTGGAGTAAAATGTTATAGAGCAATTGGACAAGCATTGAAAAGAAATAAAGATCCTGAGAATATACCTTGTTTCAAAATTATAAAAAGTAATGGCGAAATTGGAGGATATCAAGGTAAGAATTATAGAGAGAAAATTAAAAGATTAGAGAGAGAGGGAATAAAAATAGTAAATGGAAAAATTGATTTGAAGAGATTTTTGTACAAATTCTAAAGACATAAGCTTTTTATTTGCGAAGTATATAACATATTGAGATGGTTGATGAGAAGTATTTGACAGTAGCGTTGTTAAGAAAAATTTTGAGTAAGAAAGAAGTTGAGAAAGAATTAAGTAAAGAGCAAAGGCAAAAAATTATTAGAAGATTTGTTGAAGAAGAAGAAAGAAAAATTAAGAAAATTGAAGAACCAAAAAGAGTTACAGATGTAGATAAAATTAGTGAAGAAGAAATTATTGAAGAAGAAAGAAAAAGAAGTGAAAGGGAAGGATTAGGGAAAATTGTTGAAGAAGAAAATCCTGGAATGACAGAAGATAAGTATAAAAAAGAAACTGATCAACTTACTTATGAAAGACAAGATTCTATGTATCATCAAGAACAAAAACAAGATATTGGAGAAACTTATGCTCAGAAAGCTAGAGAAATGGATTCCTTTAAACACGATGAAGAAGAAGAAAGGAAGAAAAAGAGAAGACCTGGAATTATTTCTGTAAAATGAGAATAGAAATTAAAGTGAAAGTTAAGTCTGGAAGATCAGAAATTATTGAAGATAATGGAAAATATATTGCCTTTTTGAAATCTGAACCTGAAAAAGGTAAAGCAAATTTAGAGTTAGTAAAAATTGCAAAAAAATATTTTAAAAAAAATGCGAGAATTGTGTCAGGATTAAAAAGTAAAAGAAAAGTTATTGAGATTTTTTAAAAGCAAAAATATTGTCTTTTGATTCTTTTAATATCTCACCAGTTTCTGCATTTATGTAAGTATTGTGAATATCAAATTCTGGAGTAATAACTGTAATATTCCAAATGATTTTTCCGTCGAGAACTTGTAAAATTAAAATCATTTTTTCACCAGACATTGATAATTTATCTAGAGCTTCTAATTTACCTATTTTTATTTTTTCAATATCTAATTTCTCTAACTTTTTATTCTCTTTTTGAAAAATATCATCTTTGTTTATTACTATCTTACCATCCACTTTAGTGTAAGTATAAATTTTGTGTTCTTTAGGATCATAAAGATCAATTTTCCAAGAGTTATCTTGCAAAAAACAAGATACTAAGTATCTTCCTTCTACTTCTCCAATTTCTTTAAGAAATTCTTTTAAGTCATCTAACATTTTTTTGTGTTTACTTCATTTATTAATTTAGATATAAATTTATCTGCTTCTAAGTCGTGTTCAACATTACCTTCTCTATCTCTAACAGCTAAAGTTCTCTTTTCAGTCTCTTTATCTCCTATAGTTATAATGTAATTAGCTTTTTCTTTGATTGCATTTCTAACTTTCTTTGCAATAGATTCATTTTTATCGTCAACAACAACTCTTAAGTTTGCATTTTTCATTTTTTGTGCAAGTTCTTTTGCAAATTCTACATTTCTATCTGTAACAGTTAAAATCTTAACTTGTAAAGGACTTAACCACATAGGGAATTTTCCGGCATAATGTTCAATTAAAACACCCATAAATCTTTCTAAAGAACCATAAATTGCTCTGTGAAGCATAACAGGTCTATGTTTTCTCCCATCTTTACCTTCATAAGTTAAATCAAATTTTTCAGGCATTTGGAAATCAAGTTGAATTGTACCACATTGCCAACTTCTACCAATAGCATCTTTAATATGATAATCAATCTTTGGACCATAAAAAGAACCATCACCTTCATTAATATTAAACTTTAAACCTTTTTCATTTAATGCATCAGCTAAAGCTTTTTCTGCAACTTCCCAAGTTTCTGGTTCTCCCATTGCCTTCTCAGGTTTTGTTGATAATTCAATATCATATTTGAAACCAAATGCTGTGTAAATTGTGTTAACTAAATCAATTAATTCCATAATCTGTTCTTTTATTTGGTCATTTGTACAAAAAACATGAGCATCATCCTGAGTAAAAACTCTTACTCTAAATAAACCAGACAAAACACCAGATAATTCATGTCGATGAACTAAACCAAATTCACCAGCTTTTATTGGTAACTCCCTATAAGAGTGTAGTTTAGTTTTAAAAATTAAAAGATTACCAGGACAATTCATAGGTTTTACAGCAGATTCTTTTTCATCTATTGTAGTAAAATACATATTTTCATTATAATGATCCCAATGTCCAGATTGTAACCAGAGATCTTTGTTTAATATTATAGGAGTTAAATTAATTTCATAATCTAATTTTTTCATTTCTTGAATCATGAACTCTTTCAACTTGTCATAAATGTGAGTCCCATTGTCATGAAAGAAAGGCATACCTGGAGCAGCATCATGAATTGAAAATAATGAAAGTTCTTTTCCTAATTTTCTATGATCTCTTTTTTTTGCCTCTTCTATTAATTGTTTGTAATCATTAAGAGCTTCTTTAGTTTCAAAAGCAACACCATAAATTCTTTGAAGTTGAGTATTTTTTGAATCTCCTTTCCAGTAAGCACCTGAAACTCTTGTTAGTTTAAAATTTCTTACTTCTCTTGTAGTTTCTAAATGAGGTCCTTTACATAAATCTAAAAAATCACCTTGAACATAAAATGAAGCTTCACCTTTTTCAAGTTCATCATAAAGTTCTTTCTTTAAAGGTTCATTTTTTAAGAAATTGTTAAGTTCATTTTCGTTGAGTTCTTTTTTTTCAATTGGAAATCCTTTCTTAGATAACTCTCTCATCTTTTTTGTAATATTTTTTAAATCATCGGGAGTGAAAGGTTCATCTTTTAAGAAATCATAATAAAATCCATTTTCAATAGTTGGACCAATACCGAGTTTAACATTAGGATATAATTCTTTTACAGCATGTGCTAATAAGTGTGCAGCACTATGTCTCAATTTTTCTAGACTTGGAATTTTTTCCATAGCTTATGAAATTAAAACAATGTATTTAAAACTTTCTCTGTTGATAAATAATACAGTAAAGTTTATATATTAAGCTAGTATAGATTTATTTAAGATGAAAAAGAGTGTGATATTCCTATTTGTTATCCTTATTTTGGCACAATGTGTTTCTGCAAGTGTAGAAATTGATGAACTAAAAACCCAATATAATATTGGTGATGATATTGAAATCTTTGGAACGATTAAAGCTGATGATGATTTCTCAGGTTATCTACAGGTAGCATTTGTTTGTGATAATCAAAAATATAATTTGCAAAGTACGAGTTTGAATATGGATAAAGATGAAGAAATTTATTTGTTTGAACTCGATATGCCAAGAGTTATTGTTAGTTCTAGTTTGAAAGGTTTATGTTGGTTAGAATTGGATCTTTTGACTAGTGGAGTTTCTGTAGATAATGGAAAGTCATCAAATTTTGAAGTTACAAGTGCTTTAGATGGTAAGTTTATTTTAGATGAAGATGAATTACAGTTAGGAGAAATTTTTAGATTAACAGGAAGTGTTAGCCAATTAGATGGAGATAATGTTGAAGGTAGTGCAGAATTATATTTTTCAAAAGATGATGAAGAATATTTAGTTGGAATTATGGAAGTTGTTGATGGTGAAATAGATTATCAATATGAGTTATTAATAGGATCTTCAGGGGATTATGATGTTAATGTTATAGTTAGGGATAAATATGGTAATAAACAAAAATTTGAGAAAGCAGATAGCTTTACAGTAACTGATGAACTTTATGTGTTTGTGAATAGTAATGTTAATACAGTTTATCCAGGAGAACATGTAAATATTTATGGAAATGTGAAAACTATTACAAAAGAATATATCGATACAGGTAGTATTGTAATCTCTTTAGATGGAGAGTTGTTTAGTGCAGAATTATCAGACAGTCAATATACATATGATCTTTGGACATGGGAAGATATTAGTAGAGGAGATCATGAAATAAAAGTTGTTGCAAGAGATTCTTTTGGAAATGAAGGATCAATAACTACAGAAATAACAGTCTTAGCATTAGCAAGTGAAGTTTCAAATATTATTCCAGAAAAAGAAGCTTTACCTGAAGAAGAAATTTCTATTAGTGTAAATCTTTATGATCAAACTGGAGAGTTTATGGATGAAGGAAATATTTTAGTAAAAATATATGATGCAAATAATAAAGTTGCTGTAGAAAGAGATATGTATTCAGGAGAAGATTATACTTTTATGATTCCTAAATATAGTGAACCTGGAGAATGGAAAATTAAAAGTTCTTATTATAATGAAGATGGAGAGTTTTTAGTAGATGAAGATACAATTGAAGTTGGAAATGTAGAAAGCTTAAATTATTATGTGGAAGATGGAGTTTTATATATTGAAAATACAGGAAATTTAAGATATACTGAAGATATTGAAATCGAAATTGAAGGCGAAGAAAAAGATTATATTGTTAAGAAATCAAGAAATCTTGATCCTGGAGAAATATTAGAAGTTGATTTGAATGAAGAAATTCCAACAGGAATCTATAGTTTAATATTTCCAACAGGAATGGGTGTTACAGATTTAGATGATGTTAGTGTTGATAATGGAAAAGAAAGAACAGGTGTAGGATGGATCTACTCTTTAATAGCATTATTATTCCTAGTAGGTTTGAGTTATATGTTGTATGCGAGAGTTTATCCAAAAGGAAGACCAATTAATGATGATGGAGATGATTTTATTGAAAGTTCTACATTGCATGCAAGGAAAAAAGAAAGAGCAAAAACAAAAGTAAAAGAAAAAATTAAATTGTATGATCCAAAGAAAGAGAAAAATAAAAAACCATCAATAACTTTTCAAAATAGAGAAAAAAGTATTGCAGATTTTAGAAAAAGAACTTTAGCAGAAATAAGAAAAGTAGAAGCTAGAGAAAATAAAAGAGTAGGTAGAGCTGCAGTAAAAAGTGGAAAGCTAGGTTATGTTATTGGAAAAACAAGTGATGGAAAAGTAGGAGTTCCTTCACCAGGAAAACATACAAAGAGTGCAAGTGGAAATTTCTTTAATTTATTTGAATAAAATTAATCCAAGAAAGGAAGAGGATCTTTAAAATCAGGTAAATTCTCAGCAATTTTTGCTTCAGGAAATAATACTTTAACTGCCCAGAAGAAAGCTAACATAAATATGTATAAAGTAATAGCAGCAAAAATAGTGTGCATGTTAAAAGGAATTGTTGTGTAAGTCATTACAATTGCAAAATAAGCTAAATAATTAATAGTTAAAGGAGAAGCAAAGAAAAAAGCTAAACTCTTTGGAATCTCTCTAAAAAAAGTTACAACAGTTAAAAATAAACCTAAAGTACCAATGAATAATACTAAAGGTAAAGTATAAACTAAAGATTCTTGATAAATCATGTCCCAACCATAATTAGTGTATAAAAATCTAATAAGGTCTAAAAATATGAAAATTAAAACCATGCTGTTTGTTACAGCTGAATTCCATCCTAATTCATCATATTTGTATCTGCTAAAGTAAAGCTCCATAGTTAGAAAAATTACTATCAAAGGAATTGTCATCCAAAGCATATTTGGAAAATTTACAGGAGCAGAAATAAACTCAACTAATCTTGGAACATAAATGTTAACAAAATAATCTGTGAAATTCATGTTTAAAGTAAGTAAGTTTGATTATTATAAAGTTTTTCCTATTAAAATTAAATCTTTTTCTTCTTCAATTTGTTTCAAATTAAAGTTTTCTTTAAGTTTTTTTGTGAAGTTTTTACAATTTTTACTTTTCTTTAATAGAGTTAAAACTAAGTATTTAGGGTTTAATCTCTTAATCTCAGAAATAACTTTATCAATATCACAATGATGTAAGGCAGTTAAGGAAACTATAGTGTTAAATGAATTTTCTTTGAATGGAATCTCTTCAGCCTTTGCTAAAACCTTTGGTTCAGGAGCTTGATCTAACATTTCTTTACAAGGTTCTAAAGAAGTAACATTAGGAAAATGTTTTGCAAGAATACCAGTACCTGCACCAAGATCTAAAATTTTACCCTTAAGGTAAGGTTTGATTATTTCAATCTTTTTTAGTTGTTCAGCACCATAAAGTTCATCATATCCTTTTGAAAGTTCTTTGTACATATACAAGAGAATAAAGAATAAGTTTAAAAAGTTATTTTTCTTGAAAAGAATTAATGGTTTTGACAAAAGAAGTGATTAAAAGAGAAATTAAAGAAGGGAAAATTAAAGTTAAGCCATTTAAAGCTAAGAATCTGGGTGATGCTTCTCTAGATATTTGTTTGAGTGATGAATTTTGGGTTTTTGGAAAGAATAAAAATATTACTTTGAATAATAAAACAAATTATAAAAAATATACTAAGAAAATTAAAGCTAATGCTATTACATTAATGCCAGGTGCTTTTGTTCTTGCAATGAGTGAAGAGAAAATAAGTTTACCAGAAAATATCTGTGGATTTTTATCTGGAAGGTCAAGATTTGCAAGAATGGGAATTGTTGTGCATGCAACTGCATTTGTTGTACATCCAGGTGTAAGTAATAGGCAAATGTTTGAAATAAAAAATATGTCAAGTAATACTTTGACTTTAAAGAAAGGTTTGAAGATTGCACAATTAGTTTTTATTAGAACTGAAGGAAAGTCAAAATACAAAGGAAGATATAAAAAACAATAGATTTTTCAGAAAACTTGAAAAGTTTTCAATTTTTTCTTGTAAAGTTTTTTTAAATTGAAATTCTAAGAAATAATAAATCTGAACTTAAAGCCCAGAGAACATCTCCGCAATTAAACAGATGTTTTTCAAGTATAAAAAAATTTGCAATAAAGTATGAGTGGCCGAAACAAAGTAGTGTGAACTATAAAAAAATAAGGAGGAAAAGAAAATGTATGATATACAAATAAAATTAAAAGAACCAGAGAATGCTGTTGAGTATTATTTCAAAAAAGTAAAAGTCTTAGAATTATCTGATGAATATATGGATCTATTAAATAATGATGCGAAAATGACGTATGCAGGTAGAGTTAAAGAAATGTATGATGTATTGTATGATAGAATTATGACATCAGACATAAGTAATTTTTTGAAAGAAGAAGTTGAGTTGTGGTACGATTTTAATAGGGATTTTATGGGATTTATTAAAGCAGAAGAATTGAATGGAGAGTTAGAAGAAATGTTGAATAGATTTGAGCTAATTTAGCTCAAATCTCTTCTTTGGAACATATATTTTTAAAAATGAATAGTATTGTTTGAGGCTTATGGACCTTGATGCATATGAGCCATTTATTAAAGCGATGGCCAGACGATATGCTGCAAGTCCTTCTGAAATAGATGATTGTGCACAAGTAGGGAGAATCCATGCTTGGAATGCTTTAGAAAGAAATCCTGTTGATCCTGGACCTTATGTTAGAAAAGCAATTAAGTATGGTATAATTCAAAAAATACAATATGATACAAGAAGAATAAGAAATCCAACAGGTGGTTTTACTTCTTATAATTCTCCTATTTCAGATGATGATGATAGAACTCTTGAAAATCTTGTTGGAAAAGAAAGATTACCAACAGGAAGAGAATTTGTTGATAGTGTGAAAGATGAATTAAGGCAAAAATATGGAAGAAATTTTCTTAAAGGTTTAGAAGAGGAAAGATATTCAAAAGTTATAGTTCAAAAAATAATAAGAACAGTAATTGAAGATGTTGAACAAATTCCTTTTGAAGAAATTCCTGAAGTTGTAGATCAGAACTTTTTTATAGAAAGAGGAATGATAAACTTTCTAATTAAATTTTATTCAAATAGTCCATATATGGCTGTTAATGATGCTTACCAAAAAAGAATTCTGCCTTGGGAATGGAGTAGAGTACCACAAAGATATTGGCAAGGACCATTTAGAATGAAAAGAGCAAGTGATGCTTTAGAATGGTTTGCAAATAAAAAAGAAATTAATTGTATTGAAGATTGTGGAAAAATTATTAAAAAAGATTTTGCTGAAGAAGGTTTAGGAGGAATGTTACGTATACTTTTCAGAGATAGTACTTTTGCAGCACTTAAAATATTATATCCAGAATTAAGACCTTGGAATATGAAACATGCTCCAAATAATACTTATGATAATGAGCAAAATAGAATTGATGCGTTGAATGATTATTTAATTTTTAATAATGTAATTCCTTTACATAATTTATCTCCAGAAGAAACATATGACCAAATAGGACTAAGCAAATTTTTAACAAAAAAATCAGTAATGGATTTTGGTTTGTGTACTCTATTGAATAAATATGATAGAAGTGTTTATAAAATGTTTGTAGAAAATTTCCCAGAACAAATTTTACCTTGGACTATAAAAAATGCAAAAGCAGTTTGGAAAGAAAAACCAAGAGAAACTGCTATTAAAAGTATGAAATGGTTATTTGAGGATTATTTACAATTAGAAGAAGAAGAATTACCCCAATATGTAAGTCAAAAGTTATTTAGAAGATTAAGATTTTCTGGTATTATGACAAAAAAAGAAGTAGGGTTTAGAGATTCTCCTTTCGAAGCTGTTAATGCAGTATATCCAAATGTTTATTCTTTAGACGATTTTAGACGAGGAAGAAAGACAGTTATATTTAATTTAGAAGAAAGAACTGTAGCATAAAGTTTTATAAATTTCTTCATCTTTAGTTTTCTTGGTGATAATTATGGCTAAAAAGAAAAAAAAGGAAATGATTGATAAAAAAAGATGGGCTTTAGCAGGTTCTTTACTTTGGGGTGGAGCAATTTTATTATTAGGATTGTTAGCAACAAGTTTAGGTTATGGTCTAAAAATGGTTGAAGTTTTAGGTTCTGTTTACTTAGGATATAATGCAACTTTGTTTGGAACATTTATTGGAACAGTATGGGCATTAGTAGATATGTTTGTAGGAATATATATCTTAATTTGGTTGTATGAAAAAATTGTTAAGTGGACTTCTTAACATTTTTATAAATTTTTTTTGCTATTTTTTCCATTAATTTTTTATCTTTAGAATTTTTGAAAAGTAATTCTCCATCTTCTTGAACAATAACTTCTAAATCTTCAGTTTCTATAACAATTAATTTTTTTGTGGAAAATGTTGTTTTGTAAGTATTTTTAAGTTTAACAAGATCTAAATGAAGTTTAGATATTGGTTTAGCTTTGTATGCAGCTTTCTTTTTACATAGTTTTAAATAAAACATATATACTTTTTTAATAAAAACATTTAAATATCTTATTATTATAAAGAGAGGTATGAAAAGAGGTTTTTGGTATAGTGTCTTGTTCTTATTGCTAAATATGTCAATGGTAGCAGCAGATTCCTCTATAATGAATGTTCTTTTAGGGACTGAAGATCCAACATTAGCTTTTGTAAAAGCTTTGATGGGTATGATGCTTATTACTTTAATTTACAAAGTGTTTAAAGAAAGATGGGGAGAAGAAGCTGAAAGACAAGGTTTAATTTTTGCAATAGCTTTTACTTTTATTGCCCTAAGAATGATGCCAGATACATGGACATCAGCTTTTGGATGGGTTGTTGTTTTACTTGCACCAATAATTATTTTCTATAGTATTGCAGGATTTTTCTATAAAGGAGAAGAAGATAAATTTAATTGGGTCAATTTAATTATTGCAATAGTTTGTACTATAGTTTTATTTTTAATCATTGGAGGAACTCCAGGGTTTGCATCTAGTTTAGGAGGATTACCTTATGTAGGTGGAGCTGTTGATGAGTTTTTAGGAGATTTGAATTTCTTCTTATTCTATGGAGTTGGTGATTGGATTATGTATGCAATTTTAGCAGTTATTTTATTTGGAATCTTTTTCTTAGCTGGAAAAATATTTGGTGGTTCTGATGATGATTCAAGTGGTGGATTCTCTGGAAAAGGTTTAGGATTGATTATAGGTTTTGTATTATTATTGTTGATACTCTCAAGTATAGGATTTGGAGGAGATTGGTTTACTGGTTTAATTGGAGGTTTAGAATATCTAATTCCTATACTAATTGGAGCTGCAATAATTGGAATGTTATATTTATTGTTTAAAGATAAAAGTAGAAGAGATGCTATATTTTCTTGGATAAAAAATAACCCTTGGTGGGTTCTTGGAATCTTAGGAGTTATTGTTTTAGGATTAATTTTGTATTTCTTTGGAGGAGATATTTTAAATCTCTTAGGAAGTGCATTACCTTGGATAGCATTATTATTAATCTTAGGTGGATTAATTTATTTGTTATATTATTTTAGAAGACAAATTGTTAATTGGATTAGAGGAGATAGAATTTTTGTTGAGTTAACACATTTTAATCCAAGACCTGCTCCAGGTGCACCTGTTATTATTCCTCATGGAGCTTTAGGTCCTTTGAGAACAATACAATTTGAAAATGGTGATCCTGCAAGATGGTTTACAATCAATGTTTATAGAGGAAGAAGTGAAAGATGGAGAAGACCTTTAGAAGGTGCTACTCTAAATTTTAGTTTGAGTGATGGAACAGGTACACTTGATACTAATACTCAAAATACAGATGTTAGTGGTGCTGCAAGAGTTCAATATACAATGGGAGCTGCAAGGGCTTATCAAGAAGATTTTAGAATTACCTTAACACATCCTGAAGTTGATCCTACAACATTGCCACCAATAATACCTTATGTTATTAGAAAAGGAACTCCTCAACCAGCTCCAGATGTAGGTTTACAAATAAATGGAGCTACAACAAATACTGCAGCTGTAAATGAAGGAGATCCTGTTGATATTAGAGTTGGGTTAGTTAGAAATGGAACAAGTGGAATTACAAACAATGGTGATGGATTAAATAATTCAAGAATTGAAATTACTTTTAGTCCAAGAGATCCTTCAATAGTAATTCCTTTTACACAACCTGTAACAAGAAATACTGGTGGAGGAAGTGCGCCTGCAGCAGCAGGAGCAGTTGGAAATCCTTCAATAGCAAACTTTACAATTAATAGTTTAGTCCCTGGGACTTATGATTTTGTTGTCGAAGTTAATGGTTTATCTGGGTTTGCAAAACCTGCAAATCTAACTGGAACAATTACAGTTAATCCAAGAGGAGCTAGAGTTATGAATGTTTTAGTTGCATGGGCACCTACAACTGTTCCGCCAGGAGGAACATCAAGTGTTGGGATATCTGTTGTTGATGCAGCAACAGGAGCTGGAATTCCAAATATCAATGTTAAAGTTTATGGACAAAGAACAGCTGCTTATGGAGCTGGACAAGTAGAATTAATTCCAGGAGGTAGAAGAACAAATGCTGCAGGAGATATTACAGGTGATATACTATATACACCAAGTCATTCAGGAGGCCCTTTATCTGAAACTAAATTTATTAGAATAGTTGCTGAAGATACAACAGGGACATATCCAACAATTGATTCAAGTGTACAAATACAAGTTGTACCAGGAACACCATTACCAGGAATAGGAGCAGATTATACTATATTATAAAATGGCACGAAGAAATAGAGGGAATAAGAAAGCAGGTGCAAGGTTGATTGATAGAACTGGTAATGAATTCCCTATTAATTCTAGTACCCCTATGTTTAGAGGAAGGTATAAATTTGTAATTAATTATCCAACAAGAGATAATGGTATCCAAACAAAAGAAATTGAATTGAATCTAAATAAAGGACCTAGTGGACCAGGGCCTACTCCAACACCAGGACCTACACCAGGTGGACCTGGAAGATTTAAATTAACAGTAACAACAAATATTTCTGGAAATAATTATTATCAAGGTGATTTAGTTGAATTAAGATGGAGAGTAAGAACAACAACAACTACAAATCCAAGAAGATTTTTATTTGTTTTATATAAAAATGGAAGAAATTCTACAAGAGCTGAAACAGAAATATTAGTTTCAGAAAGTGGAAATACTAATATAAATGGTTCTTTAAGAAGAATAAAATTAAGAATGCCTATGTCTGTTGATTCAAATAATTGTTATATTGGAGTATTTGCTTATGATGCTGCAAATCGTCCAATAAGAGGAGATTATTCTGAGGCTACTGCAAATAGAAGTGGTGGCCCATTTAGTATTAGACCAAGAGGAGGACCTACACCAGGACCGACTCCAGGACCAGGGCCAACACCAACTCCAGGACCAACACCAACTCCGGGACCAACACCAACTCCAGGACCAACACCAACTCCGGGACCAACACCAACTCCAGGAC
>CAYPLB010000007.1:0-46303 GCA_964411565.1 Candidatus Woesearchaeota archaeon | reverse complement strand
AAAGCGGTTCGTGAGCTGGGTTAAGAACGTTGCGAGACAGTTTGTATGATATCTATTGGAAGTGTTTAAGTCTGAGAGGAAGGACCATTTAGTACGAGAGGAACGGTGGTTCGGTGCCTCTGGTGTATCTGTTATCTGATAAGGTAGGCAGAGCAGCTACGCACCACATCATAAGTGCTGAAAGCATCTAAGCACGAAGGATACCTCGAAAAGAGACTGAGAACAGTTGCAGAAGACAACTTTGATAGGGATGGAGTGTAAGTGCCAAGCTTCGGCGAGGTATTCAGCTCGCATCTACTAATAGTTCGTTATATTTAATACTCTTGTTGCATGGTACTGTAATAATTTTATTCTTATAACAAATAATTTCATTACAACCATAGCTTTAGCTATGGACAGTTCAATCGCCACTGAGGCTCTTGCTCTAAAACTATTTTTTTAAAATTCCACTACCATAAACTTTTTATAATTATTCAAAATTTATTTTTTATGGCAAAAATTGGGATACCTATTAACCCTGGATGTAAACGATTTAAGAAAAAAAAAGACTTAGAAAAATTCATATCTTTTTCTGAGAAAAATGATATTCTTTATGAATTTGTAGATTTTTCTGATAATCCATCAATGGAGACTTATCTAACTCCTTTAGACAATCTTTTCAATCGTGGCATGGAGATTTTGTTAGGTGCTTCTGGTGATGGTGGTCACAGTTTAATTGACTCTGCTTTATTTTACATGGGCATGCAACAGACAGTCCAAGGCAACTTACGAATGGGCACAGCAAATTTACGTGCTGAATCTTCTTTATTTCCCCACAGGACTTTTTCTCAGAGACTTTTTGGTGATTCTACTATGCTTCATCTTTTAAAACTAATTCACAGTACATATTCTGAGAAAGACATATCTGAAGTAAAAATCTTACCTCGAAGTTTACTACATTTAAAATCTTCTTCTTTATCCCAACATGGTTTTGCTTACAGTTCTGGTTTGGTTCAAAATTTTTTTGATTATTACACTGCTGGTTCTTCTAACCAAATGGAGGCTTTACGAATCATTTCTCGTGGTTTTTTATCTTCTTTATTTCCTTCTTTAGAATCTTCAAAAGAGTTCATGCATAATATAACAAAGCCAAGTCTAGCAAAAGTATATTTGGATAATGTTTTACTTTACAACCAAAGTCACAGTGGAATTTTCATAACATCTCAGGACATAAAAGTAGATTTCGGCCCATTTTTAGAATTAGCTCCTACTCAATGTTTAGATGTTAATGATTCTGGAAAGATTCGATATTTAGGCACAGAGTCTTCTACTTTAATAGACTACTTAAGACAAGTACCATTAGCTTTTCATTTACGAAGTAATCCTGTAAAAAATTTAGATCTTGAAGATTTACATTGTGGTGATTATTCTACTGTAAGAATAATTCCTGATGGTTTACACAGATACATTTTTGATGGTAATTTACATGAGACAAAAGATCCTTTTACAATAAAATTAACAGAAAAAATTCCTTATTTATCTTTACCTTAATTATAACAATCTCAGATACTTCTTAGGACCAAAACCTTTATATATTACTTACTACATAGTAATAACATATGAAATTAGGTGCAAAAATAGCAACAGGAGCAATATGTTTGGGCTCTTTGGTATTAGGAAATTATTTTTTAGGCAATTCAATTAGATCTGGATACGACAATTTTGGTTGTAATTTACATGATACTTCAAGATCTTCAGTAAATCATATTAGACAAAGACAGCCTTCTTTATTAGAAGCTGAGCTTGGCAGATCTCATTGTGGTTTTGATTCAACTCCTTATGGTAACAAATTAAGAAGAGATGAAATGAGGATTAAGAAAAACAAATTAGAAGAATTAACAGGTTGCAAATCTTATGCTCCAATATTACCTTTAATATTAGCTCCTTTGGGTTTTTATGTAGGTACTAGAAGAAGAAAAGATTAATATATCACTTCATTTATATTTAGCTTGGTAGGCAGTTAGCTCATTACGGGATCGATCTTTAGATATATCCTGAGGAAAGTCCAGCCACCATTAAATGTCGCTCTTAGGAGTTCCAGAAATGGAAAGTAGCATTCAGAAACGACACGTCCTTGAAATAGTATGATAATGGCGAAGTTTCCTGCGAGGGGAATGAGCAAACCCTTTGACATTTTTCAAGGGATCGATGGAACGCAATGCCTCGACTGGTGCAAGTCAAAATGACGCTTAGTTGAATTATGAGCACTTCCATAGTGAAGTACAGAAGCTGGCTTACAGCTGTCTACCATCTAATCAAATATAGTAAACTTTTTATACTAATAAGTTAAAATAATTAAATAAAATGTCAAATCAAAAAGTTTCAATGCCACAATCTGGTGGTGGACTTATCAGATATTTTGATGAGTACAAGAGTAAGATTGAGATTGATAAAAAGTGGATTATAGTTGCTATTGTTTTAGTTGTTGTTGTTGAGATTTTATTACAAAAAGGATTATAAAGATGTTTCCTGGAATGAACCCAAAAGCTGTAAAGCAGGCTATGAAGAAAATGGGCATCAAGCAAGAGAATATTGATGCTTATGAAGTAATCATAAAAACATCAGATAAAAATCTAATTATAAAAAATCCTACTGTACAAAAAGTTAATATGATGGGTGAAGATTCATTCCAAATTTCTGGACAAATTTCTGAAGAGAGTCCAATAAAAAAAGATGATGTAAACACTGTAATGGAACAAGCTTCTTGTTCAAAAGAAGAAGCTCTTGCAGCTTTAGAAAAATCAAATGGAGATTTAGCTGAAGCTATAATGTCTCTACAAGAATAAAATGGAAGACGAAGACCCAGCAAAAGGAGAATTAAAAAGAATAGATCACCTAGTTTTTGTAACTTTAAAATATACAAGAACAGTTGATGTTATTAGAACTATTATAGAAAAATTTATTTCTGCTTTAGATTTTAAAATTGAAGATTATTACAATTTTTTATTTGAAAATGGAAAAATTGCAAGAATTCATTCTGTTCCTTTGGTAAGAGCAAAAAACTTAGAGAAGGAGATTCCTAAGGATAAAAAGGTTAAAGACATCATTGATTTTTATGTACATCTAAAAAAAGTTTACAATGCTGATTATAGAGCAAAAGAAGAATACAGAAAAAATGTAACTTTAATAACTAGAGAAGAGGAAATAAACATTCCTAGATTAAAAGAATATTCAGAACTATTAAAAGATTATATTGCTTATTTTGAAGAACTAAAAATATGAAAACAATTGGCTTATTAAGTGGAAAGGGAGGAGTTGGAAAAACAACATCTGCATTAAATTTAGCTGCAGCCTTAAACAATTTTGGTAAAGATGTTATTGTTCTTGACGGAAACTTATCGACTCCAAATTTAGCTTTACATTTAGGAATTGCACAACCAGAAAATTCTATTCATCATGTATTAAAAGGGAAGAAAAAGATTCATGAAGCAATTCACACCCACCATTCTGGTTTAAAATTCATTCCTGGGAGTTTATCTCTAAATGACATGCAAAATTTAAAATTAAACAGATTAAAATCTTTAAAAAATTTAGAATCAGATTATTTAATTCTTGATGGTGCTGCTGGTTTAGGTGGTGAAACAATAAAAATCATTGAACATTCTGATGAATTAATTATCGTTACTAATGCTGAGTTGCCAGCAATTACTGACGCTCTTAAAACAGTAAAGTTAACTGAAGAGCTTGGAAAAAATGTTTTAGGTTTATTAGTTACAAGAACAAAAGATGATGATTTAGATATATCTTTAAGAAACATTGAAGCTTTGATTGAAAAACCTATTATTGGTGTTATTCCAGAAGATGACTCTCTTCGTGAAGCTTTATCTTTAAAAGATGCTGTAATACATACACATCCAGTTTCTAAATCTTCAAAAGCTTACAAGAGATTAGCTTCTTCTATCTCAGGAATTTCGTATTCAGAACCTGTAAAACAAGATTTTTTAACAAAAGTTTGGAGGTTAGTATTAGGAAAATGATATTTAAAGTATTAATAGAAGGTAGATCAGGTAGACAATTTAAACTTGTTGAAGAAGTTGTAAATAACAAAAGAACTTGGGTCTTAAAAGGCGATAAAAAATCTATCATTGAAGACAAATTAGAACTTATGAACTTTGGTAGATTTGACCCTGAAGATCTCATTTCAGCTACAGATGAAGAATTTAAAAAATATTGTAAAAATAAGGTTGTAAGAGGAAGATCAGTCATTTCTAAAGAACCTAGAGACTTCTTTTTCAAAGGAATAAAACATCTTTGGAAGAAAAAATATTGGTTTTATCCTTGGAGACAAATCTTTTAATATATAATCTTTTTTCACAATATAAATAAACTAGAACATATTTCTATATAAATTAGGTGAAAAAATGTATTTGATAAAGACACGAAACGGTAAGTACTATGAACTATTTGAAGTTAAAGAAGGCGAATGGTTAATCAAAAACCAAAATGGTGAAAAAAAGAAAGTTCTTGGTTTTGGTGAAGATATGGAGCTTAAGAAAGGTGTCCCTGTGATATTATCTCACAAAGATCGAGAGATTAGCACACAAGCTATCACAGACATTTTCAAAAGAATATAAGATGTTTTTTAGCAGAAAAAAGTATGAAAGGATTCTTGAAGAGATTGAGCCAGAAAGATCCTTCTTAATCCATACTAATGAAACTAGATTTATTGTTCATTTTTTTGATTCTAAATTTTATGCTAGAAAAGTTTTAAGTAAAGACCATAGATTTGGTTTAGTTACTTCATTAAATGGGAAAAAGAGATACAAAGTTTCTGATTTAGATTTAGGCACAGAAATAAACTTTATTCTACCAAGATTAGATAGAGAAGTTACTTGTGGTAGGGTTAAAAGAATTGCTGTGAGATAATATACTGAAAATTTTTCAGATTTTCTTAAACAAAATTTATAAAGTCAAAAAATAATTAATAAGTATGAATTTAATACAAAATAAAACAATAAAATTCAACAAAAAAGATAAAGAAAAAGGCCTCAAATTACCAACAAAAATGAATAATTCTCTCTCTTATTTATGTGGTGTTTTAGCTGGAGATGGAAATATTGGTTATAGAGAAAATAAAAAAGAATATTCAGTTAAATGTGTTGGAAACCCATATGATGAAAAAGAATTCTATAATAAAATTATTTCAAAAAAACTAAAAAAAATATTTGGATTAAAACCTAAAATGAGACTTTATGATTCTAAAACTACATATGGATTTAGAATTTTCTCAAAATCATTAGTTATATTTCTAACTGAAATTATAGGTCTTCCATTAAATAAAAAATATAATACATTAAAAGTCCCATTAATATTCAAAAAAAATATAATTTATAAAAAAGAATTTTTAAAAGGTGTTTTTGATACTGATGGTTGTATTACATTAAAAAAAACTAGAAGATATCCAGTTATTAGTATTGCATCAAAATCATTAAGATTTATAAAAGATCTATCTAAAATATTTAAGGAATTAGAAATAAACAATTTCAATATTTATTCATATAATGTAAAAGATGAACGTATAAAAAAAGGATATACAAGAATTAATAGAATTGAAATAAATGGTCACAAAAATCTTAAAGTCTGGGTAAATAAGATTGGATCTAACAATCCTAAACACATTAACAAAATTAATAGAATAATAAATAGCGAGGGGAGGATTTGAACCTCCGACCTTTACCCTAGCAACAGAATATCTATCACTATCCGGGTGTCTGAGACATCAAGTGCCATATGAGCCCGACGGACACTCCTGACTGTCCTACCTCGCTACAACTAAAAATCTAAAAAGCTCTTTAAATACTTTTTGGTCTTTCTTTTTTATTCGAAGATTTTAAAAACTAACTTACATTAGACAATTTTATGAGAAAAAAACTTAGTAGAAGCAGAGTTCTCAAGAAAAAATTGAATCTAAAAGATATTCCAGATTCATCTAACAAATTTCTTATCATCCAAATTGACGCTTTATCTTATACCTTATTAAAAAAACACAAAGAAAAATATATGCCTTTCTTAAACAAATATTTAAAATCAAATAATTTAGAAAAATATAGTTCAGGTTACCCTTCAAATACTTCTTTCACTCAAGCTGGGATTTTATATGGTGAAAATTTCAACATTCCAAGTTTTAGATTTCTTGATAAAAAAACAAAAACAAAAATAAGTTTAGGTAGAGCTCAATCTGCAAACTTTATTGAGGATGAGATCATTAAAAAAAATACACATGGAATTTTAAGAGGAGGAACTTCAATAAGTAATTCTTTCTCTGGCAGTGCTGATAGATGTATATTCACTTCATCCCATTTATACAAAACAAAAGGTGGCCCAAAAAAACTAAAAGATTTATTATTTATCATATTTTTAAATCCTACATCAACTTTCCGAGTTTTATTTTTCAGTTTAGTTGAATTCTTTGCAGAGGTTTTACAAAGTATAAAAGAGATATTTATTTCATTAATAAAAAATAAACATTTTAATTGGCCCTTTACATATCCTTATTTTCCTTTTACTAGAACTGTTGTAAATGCAATTTTGAGAGAGATATCGACTAAAACCACTTTACTTGAGATGGATAGAAATGTTCCTTTCATTTACATAAACTACTTAGGTTACGACTTAATTTCTCATTACAGAGGCCCTGAAAGTTTAAGTTCCTTAGAGGTATTAAAACACTTAGATTTTGAGATTAAAAAACTTGTTAAAAAATCAAAAGAAAAAAAATATGATATCTACATATTATCTGACCATGGACAAATCCCTTCAGTTCCATTCTTAAAACTTTACAACGAAACTCTTGAAGATTTTTTAAAGAAAGCTACAAATTTATCTACAAAAGCATTCACTTTAAATGATTCTGAGAGGAGTAGTAGATCAGAATTCATTTACAAAAAATTGAAATATATTTACAGAGATTTATCTTTACCTTTACGAGCTTTAACATGGGCTTTAATAGAAGTATTAAAATTCATTTTTAGAAAACAAGAAAAAAAAGATCCAATAGTTGACTGGTCTAAAAAAGAACAACTTATGGTATTCAATGCATCATCTTTATCTCATATTTATTTTAACTACACTGACAATAGAATGGAATTAGATGAAATTGAGCAGAAACATCCTTTCTTAATCCCAAGAATTGTAAACCATCCTGGAATTGGTTTTATTATAATAAAAAACAAAAGTAATTTTGAAGTAATATCAGACACTGGAAAAGTAATTATTTCTCCAAAATCCGTTGAATATATTGGTGAAAATTTCTTAGAAAGATATAGTAAAGATAAAAATTTAATTGATCAAATTAGAAATTTTGCTTCATTAAAACATTCTGGAGACATAATAATTAATGGTAATTTCAACGGTAAAAAAATTATAGCTTTTGAAGATTTCCATTTTGGATCTCATGATTCAATTGGTGGAAAGCAGTCTGAGGCTTTCTTTATTTCCAAAGAAAAAATTAGATTAGACAACATTTTAGATGCAAGACCTTTATACAAGATATTCAAAAGATACCACAACAAAAAGCTTTATAAATCAGACAAATAGGCCTAATTCTATGTTAATAAAGATTGACAGAACAACACCATTAATAGGTGCTATTGCCTTTGGAATTATTGATAGAGGAACCAATTTAATCCAAGTTAGGTTCACCTCTCTTTGTAATTTAAATTGTACATTTTGTTCTGTAGATTCAGGAAACAAATCAAAATGGCATCCAAATTGTTTTGAAGTTGATTTAGATTATTTAGTTGAAGAAGTTGAAAAAGTTCTAAAATTCAAAGGCAAAGAGATTGAAATCAACTTAGACAGCGTCGGAGAATGCTTCATGTACCCAAAATTAGAAGAACTAACAAAAAGATTAAGACAGATTCCAAATGTTAAAGAAATTTCTATACAAACTAATGGAACTATTTACAAAGATATTGACGTTGACAGAATAAATATTTCAATTCATTCTTTAGACGATAAAAAATCAAAAGAATTAGCTGGGACAGAATCATATTCAATAGAAAAAGTAAAAGAGTTCACACAAAAGTACAAAGAAAAAGGAACAAAAGTTAGAATTTGTCCTGTTTGGATTCCCAAAGTAAATAATGAAGATATTTCTGATATTATAAAATATTCAAAAGAGAACAATTTTGATTTAGGCATACAAAAATATGAAAATTATAAATATTCAAGAAAGATACCCAAAGTTAAACCATTAAACTGGTGGAAATTTTACAAACAGATTGAGTTATGGGAAAAAGAACACAACATAAAACTCAAATTATCAGCAAAAGACCTAAATATTGTTAAAGCTCCTAGAATACCAGAAGTATTTAAGAAAGGTGAAAAAACTCAAGCTACAATACAACATCCTGGTTGGTTAAATGACCAGATGATAGCTATTGCAAAAGATAGATGTATTTCAATAAACAACTGTCATAAAAATATTGGAGACTTGGTAAACATAAAAATATTAGAAACAAAAAACAACTTATACTTAGCAGAATGAAATATATAGCAATATGTGCAAAAGGACTTGAGGACATAACTCAATTAGAAATTAAAGAATTACTTAATGTAGATTCTAAAGTTTTAATTCCAGGAAGAATAGAATTTTCTACTGACAAAATAAACAACTTCAAGGAAAAAACTCAAAGTACAATAAAAATTTATGAACTAAAACAGAAAGTAAAATCCTTAGAAGAAATTAAGGCTTTCAAAATTAAAGGTACTTACAGAGTATCTTGTCACAGACTTGGTGAACACAATTTCACTTCTATGCAAGCTGAGCAAGAGACTGGAGAAAAATTCACTGAATTAAAAAACAAAGTCGACTTAAAAAATCCTGAGACTATAGTTTTCTTAGATATTGTTGATGAAAATATTTTTGTTGGCATTGATTTAACTCCAAAATTATTATCAAAAAGAGAATACAGAATAAAAGTTCACAACCAATCTATTAATGCATGTATTGCTTATGCTTTAGTTAGGCTTTCAGGTTTTAACGAAGAAAAAATTTTACTAGATCCCTTCGCTAAGGATGGTGTAATAGCTATTGAAGCATTAAAATACAAAGAAGGAAAGGTATATGCTTTTGAAGATTTATTTCACAATGTAAAAAACTTAGAAATTAATTCCAAGTTAGCAAACTTAAGAAAAAAAATAAAAATTTCTAGAATTGAAGTTGAATGGCTAGACACAAAATTAAAAGAAAACGAAGTTGACTGTTTGGTCACAGCTCCTCCTTACCCATCAAAAACAATTTCAGAAAAAGAGATCAAAAAACTTTACAAAGAGTTATTTCATCAACTAGACTATATAATGAAAAAAAACTCTAAAATAATATTTATTGCTCCAAAAGTAAAACTTTTAAAAGAATTTATTAAAAATTTCAAGGTTATCGACGAAAGAAATGTTTCTACAAGCAACTTAAATTACAAAGTTTTGATTTTACAAAAGTAGAGAAAACTTTATAAACCTCTACTTTCTCAAAGAAATTAACTTATTGGAGGTAAAAACAAATGGCAGATATGGTAGTAGTAAAAAGTAAAGTTAAAGAAATGGCTGAAGGTATGAATGTTGCAAGTGATTTCGCAGATTCTCTTAATGAAGAAGTTTTAACTCTTATTAAAAGAGCTTGTGATAGAGCTAAAGCAAATAAAAGAAGTACAATTCAACCAAGAGATCTTTAATTTTTTTTATTTTTTTTAGTTTAGATTATTTTAAATAGTTCTTATACATTATATATTATATGAAAAAAAAGGGTTCTAGATCCGAAAGAGAACTATTTCATTTGCTCTGGAAACATTTTGGACCTTGTGTTAGATCAGCAGGTTCTGGTAGCACAACAAAACCTTCTCCAGATTTATTAGCTAGTAATGGCTCAAGAACTCTTGCAATTGAATGTAAATCTACAAAAGCTAAAAAACTTTATTTCCCCTTAAAAGAAATTGACGAACTTTTACTTTTCTCATCATCCTTTAATGCTGAAGCTTGGCTTGCAGTTAGATTTGACAACAAAGGTTGGTATTTCATCCAAGCAAAAAATTTAACAAAATCTAAAGGTGACAGTTTTTCTATATCTTATTCAGAGTTATTGAAGAACGGTTTAGTCTTTAACGAATTTGTTGGAAAGTACAGACAAGAGCGACTTTAAAACAAAATATATATAAATACAAATCTATTTAGATTACTCCATGCAAAAAAGAGGACAGTTTACTTTATTTGTAATAATTGGTATTGTTATATTATTAATTATCGGAATTACTTATTATTACAAAGACACATTATTAGACACAGTTGGAGTTTCATCTTCAATTTCTTACCCATCAGAAGTTCAAGAAATAGTAGATTACACTGAAGAATGTTTATATGAAAATTCTGTTAATGCAGTTAACTATGTTAGTCAACATGCAGGTTATTATGTATCCGACGAAAAATATTCCTACCAAATATCTGATGAAAATTCTATTCCTTATGCATATTATGACAATTATAATTTATTATTACCACTCGAATCCTTTGAATTAAGTTTTGAAGCATACATGTACGAAAATGCTTTAGCTTGTTTTTACTTAAACCCTTATGATAATAATCTTTCATTAGAAGATTTTGAATTTGAAACAATAGTTGGTGATGAATCTGTAGAATTTGATATTAAATACCCTATAAAATTTATCCAAGAAGATCAAATTTTTTATTTGCCAGAAAAATATAGTTATGAAATTCCAGCAAGAGTAGGTTCAGTTCATGAGATAGCAAACACTATTATAGAACTTTCTATTGAAGATCCTACTTATTTTGATTATGACACATTATCATCATTAGGTGTAAATCTTACAATTTCAGAAATGAATAATGAGATTTATATATTTTCAATTTTAGATCCTGAATCTTACACAGATGAAGAATTATTAAACTATTACTTTGACTTTGCTGCTTTCTTCCCACCTACAGAAGAAACTGACGAAGATTTAGAATCACTAATTAATTTTGAGGAGGGATTAATATGAAAAAAATATTAATTATTACCATTTTTATTGTTCTATTATCAATAAGTTTTATTTCTGCTGAAGAATCAACATGTAAATTAGATGATGGATCAACAATTACATTTAACACAAACTTAAAAGATAATTATGATTACTTTGTAACAATAACCTCAAGTGAAAGCGACATTACAAAAAAATCATATTCTTGTGAACAAGGATCAATTTTTAATAATTTTATTCTTAGTATCAATGGACCTTTTAACATAAAACTAAAAGATACATTTACACAAAAAACAGAAAATGATTTTTCTATAGAATTCACAGACAATACAGCTATTTCAAAAACTAGAAACTTTAATAAACAAACATTCAATCTTCAATTTGACAAAGGAGACACTATTGAATTTTCTAAAGAAGGTTTAGTATTAAACCTAAATGGTAATGACCCTCTTATCATAACTGAAGATGATCTTGGTGAAATAGTAAAATTTGAGTCTACAGATTCAAAAGATTATTCTTTAACCTTAAACTTAGAAGAGAGTGTGAAAATAACAACAACCTCAGAAAATTTATTAATTACTAACGTAGCCTCAAAAATTACTTACCCCTATCAAATAAACAAATATTATTTATTTGGATCATTAAGAGGAGAAGAAACATTTCAATATAAAGATAGTGAGATTGTTGTCAACTTCAACAATAAAAATGAACAAGGTCTCCAAATTGAAGATGAAAAAGTCTTCGCTAATTACCCCTATCATAAAATAACTTCAACAGAAGGAACAATATTATACTTACAAAGTCCAACAGATTCTTCAGGAAAACTTAGAGATTTAGCAGAATATCCTGAACAATTATATTCATTAAGATTTGAATGTGATAGTGGAGAAATTTGTGAAATAAGTACATACTTAGAATCAGAAATACAACTTGACCAATCATTACAATATAAAGATACATTAACTTTAACTAGAAACTCAGAAAAAGACTTATATTATTCTGGAATATTCAAAATAAATGAAGACTTAGAAGATAGAGATCAATCTTTATTATGTGATTATCAAAATTTCACAGATGCAAAATCAGAAGATGACTTATTAGGAAAAGATACAGAAATTAACTTCAAACTAAGCGGAGAAAATAATTGTGAAATAGAATCTTGTTTATTTAATGCAAACAAAGAAGAATATGGTAAAGTTGGTCTAAAATGTAACCAAGATGATTTAGTAACAGCAAATGTAAACACTTATTTAACTTATTTTGAAGGAATTTATTATGAAGATGATACTTGGACTTGTGAAAGAAATTGTGACATAGAATTTGAGATAGAAGGTTCAAGAGAGACTTGGGAATTAACAGATATAAAAAGTTTTGAATCAATTCAAAATTCAAACAATGAAAAATTCTTATTATCAGCTAAAAAATTCACAATCAATGAGGATTATGATATAACTTCAAAAACTAAAGAAACTCTTTTAGAATTAGGATCCTTAAACTTATACGGAGAAGATTTTGTAATAAGTAAACAAACAGGTTTAAAATCAAACAAAATTTATACATTAAAAGATGAAAATTCTGTTTTAAGTACAACTTTCTTTGACGACGAAACTTATAATTATTATTTCAAAATAGACATTGAAAATCCAACAGAAAACCCTACAATTGATTGCGGTTGTAACGAAATTGAAAGTTCTGAAGATTCTTATCTAAATACAAACTGTCTTGTTAAAGAAAACAATGTTTTCAATTACTACAAAATATCTCATCCAGAAGAAGGTAAATGTAATACAATTTCTGCTGAACCTGGAGAAGAAACTACAGAAGTTGTTACTGAAGATGGTGCTGTTACTTCAGAAGAATGTGACATAAATTGTTGGAAAGAAAAAGCTAAAGAAGCGGGTCAAGATTATTGTGGTCAAGCTCCTGGTACAGAAAGTATGACTTGTTCTTGTGATAGTAATGAGATTACAGCAAATGGAGGTAAAGTTTCAGGACAAAATGGTCTTTGTTACAAAACAGCAGCTAAATATTGTTGTATTGAAAGTGAAAGAGAAGAAGAGGAAGAACCTGAAGAAGAATCAAGCACAAGAGGTTCAACAAGCCTTGATGAATGTAATGAAATAGATACTTACAAATGCGAAAATGATATGGTATATAAATGTGTAGATCCAGAATCAACTGATGAACCTCATTGGTTAGTTAAAAAAAATTGTGAATCTTATTGTAAAACAGGAATTACAGGTACAGAAGAAGAAGTCTGTAGTGAAAGAAACACATTTGGTTGTGGAGAATGTCATAACTTAAAAGAAGATAATAAATATAATGCTTGCTGGGGAAGAAAAAGTTCAAGCAGCAGTGATGTTTATTACTTAATTACAACAGCAGATTGTGAATCTTATAGTGGATATAAAAGTAGATCACTTACTATTGATACTTATTATCAATATGATAGTTATTGTAATTCAAAAGGAACCTGGTATTGTCCAGGAAGTGAAGCACAATTTAAGGATGAAATAAATTCCTTTACCTCAGATGATTGTGTAAAAGACACTTACAAATGTGGTGATAATGATAATGTTCTAAAATGTAATGGAGTTGACTATATTCCATTTTATCAATGTACTCCTAAATTACAAGAATGTAGAGTTCCATATGAACAAGTTGATTGGGAATGTATTGATGTTAAACAAGAAGAACCTACAGATGAACCAGCATACTGTAATAATATAGATTATGAAGAAACATACTCTTCTGAAGAAGTGGTTTCATGGTACGGAGCAGCAGCAACAGACACAGGCTGTATAACACTTAGCTTTAAACCTACAGGATGGACTGGTGACAGTTTTTATTGTGGTAGTAGTGGATTAAATTATTGTTTCCAAGAATATGTAGAATATGCTGATACACAATGTAATGGTAATTGTTGTGAACAAGCAATAGAAGATTGTAGATCTGCATATAAAAACACATGTAACAAAATAGCACACTATCCAGATAATAATATATTAGGTCCAATTTGTGTAGGCCAAGATACATATGACTTTGTTGAAGAAACTGATTGTAGTGATTACACATATACAAATGAAGTGAGCTTTAAAGACTACACATGTACTTATGAAGGAGAACAAAAATGTTCAAAAGATTACAACTATGATAAAAAATATGGAGAATGTTTATTTTCTATTGGAGATTCAGGAATAGAGATACAAAACATGGGTGAACATAGATACTTATATGAATATTTTGAAAGTTGGAAAAATGCTCATGGAACAAAAAGTACTAATGCAAGACTTTATGATGAATTAGATGAATTAGCAAGTGATTCATATTTTATTCCAAATAGTGCAGATAGACAAGATATTATAAGTAGTATAGATACATGTGAAACCTATCTTTACGAAAAATTAATTACTTGTTCAGACAACAGAGAAGATATTTGTCCTGAGGAATGTCAATAAACTTTATAAACTCTTTTTCTCTCTTTTAACTAATGCAAGAACAGATTTATGACATGCTTCTTAAAGAGAATGAAGTTACTTGGAAAGATATCATCTACGACCTAGTTAAATCTGAACAGATGAACCCTTGGGATGTAGATTTAAGTAAATTAACTGCAAAATATATTCAAACTGTTAAAGATATGAAAGAAATGAACTATCATGTTTCTGGCAAAGTACTTTTAGCTTCAGCAATGTTACTAAAAATAAAATCTCAAAGATTAGTTTCTGAGGACATAAACAATTTTGATTCTTTCTTATTTCACACTGAAGATGAATTTGAAGAATTAGGTGATTTTTTACCTTTCCACGAACACAAAGTTGAGATACCAAAACTTGGAATCAGAACTCCACAGGCTAGAAAAAGAAAAGTTTCAGTTTCAGATTTAATTGGTGCTTTAGAAAAAGCATTGAAAGTTGACAACAGAAGAAAACTAAGACTAAGAAAATTTTTAACAATAAACAAGCCAGAGATTCCAGAAAAGAAAATCGATATTCATGATTTAATTGACAAACTTCAACAAAAACTTATGAATCTTTTCACAAAAAAACCAAAAACGACTTTATCAGAAATTCTTCCTAGTGACAAACATGAAGACAAGATATACACATTCATGCCACTTCTATATTTACACAATCAAAAACTAGTAAATCTTGAACAAGAAGAACATTTTGGAGAGATCCACATCCATCATTATATTAATTAATTATAGAAACAATTATAAAATAAAAGCTCTCATTCCTTTATATGGGGAGGAAATTTATATTTATATTATTAATAATATCTTTAATTATAATTCCTTCAACTTTTTCTGATGACAAAGAAATAGAAACTCAAGTTTTGGAAGCTATTGAAGAATCAGAAGAAATTAGTGTAATCATTGAACTAGAAAAAGATCCTGAAGATTTAAACTTCATAGAAAAATTCCAAGCTGCAGATTTAGAAATGGAAGAACTTTCTGAAAATTATTTTGTTGCAGAAATTGATGAAGAAGGACTAGATGAACTTCTTTCAGATCCAAATGTAATTTCTATTGAAGAAGACGAAATTGCTACTTTATTCATTGATGACACTATTCCAATAATTAATGCTGATGATGTTTGGCTAAAACAAGAATCTTCTATAAATTTAACTGGTAATGGTGAAACTGTTTGTGTTATTGACACAGGAATTAACGCTTCCCACCCAGCCTTAGATAATAGAGTTTTAGCAGAAAAATGTTTTTGTGATGTAACAGATTATGGTTCTGGTGGTTGTTGTCCTGATAATACAAATGAGGATACATCTGCAAAAGATGACCATAGTCATGGAACTCATGTAGCTGGTATTGTTGCAAGTAATGACACAACATATTCAGGAGTTGTACCTACAGCAAACATTGTAGCTGTCAAAGTAACCAATTCTTCAGGATCTGCTTTATTCTCTGACATTGAACAAGGAGTGAATTTCTGTAGAACTAACGCAGAAACATACAACATTTCTGTAATTTCTATGAGCCTTGGAGGAGGTAGATATTCTGCTATTTGTGACTCTGATTATTCTTCATTAACTACAGAAGTTGACACAGCTACAAACAACAACATAACAGTTATTGCAGCTACTGGGAATTCATATTCTACAACTTTAATTTCCTCACCAGCATGTATAGAAAACATTATTGCAGTTTCCTCATCAGATGCAAATGCAGTACCTTCTTATGCTGATAGAAACTCTTTAACTGATTTAATAGCTCCAGGTGGAGACACAACAAATGCTTTACTATCTACAGACTATGATGGATCTGGTACTAGAGGAAAATATGGTACTTCTATGGCTACCCCACATGTTGCAGGAGCAATTGCTATATTACAACAATACAAAAAAACTTTCGAAGGAAGAAATTTAACTGTTTCAGAGATAAAAAACACAATCACTGGAAATGGAACAACAATTTCAGATGCAGGTTCTGGAATAGATTTCATAAGATTAGATGTTTTATTATCCCTAGAACAAATTGACGAATTAATTCCTAACATGAAAAATCCAAATACAACAGAACAAACTCTTTATGATTATAACAATATAACTTTCAGAGTAAATGCTACTGACTTAAACTTAAATTCTGTTTGGGTTGAAGGTAATTGGTCTGGATCTTACACAAACAATTCTATGACAAATTCATATGGAGATCTTTACATGTTCAATTTAACCAATTCAAGTTTTTCAACAGGAGACACATTCCAATGGAGAATATCTTCAAATGATTCTAGAAACAATATGAACACAACAGACTGGTTCAACATAACAGTTTTATCTGGAGCTCCTTTAATTACTCTATCATCACCAGGAGACAACTCTTACAAAAACACTGAGAACACAACATTCAACTTCACAGCAACAGATGATGTTGATACAAGGTTCAACTGTAGTCTATACTTAAACTCTGTCTACAATCAAACAAATGACACTACAAACAATGGAACATTAACCCAATTCACAGTAAACTTAGCTGAAGGAACTCATTCATACTACATTTCCTGTAACGACTCTTCTGACTTATCAAGAAACTCAGACACTTACACATTTACAATTGATACAACAATACCCAATATAAAATCTGAATCTTATGCAACAACTTTGGAACTTGGTGACACATTTTCCTATTCATCAAACATCACTGATACTCATTTAACTTATGCAAATATTTCATACGACACTTCAAATTTTACTTTATCTAATTCATCAACCAATTTCACATATTCAATTATAACTTACATAAATGGAACAAACAATGAAAATATTTATGCTTTAGATGAATCTGGAAACATAAATTACACAAATATTTCCTACACAGTTTCTGACACCATTTCAGGACCAAGATTAGTAAATTTACTTTACACTTCTTCATTAGATCAAGGAGAAACTCAAGTAGTTACAGGATACTTAGTAAATTCTTTACCAATTTCCACAGCTACATTCACAGTTGATGACACAAATTACACAATGACTAACAACACTTACTACAATTTTACTTATTCCTTTACAACTGACACTTGTGCTGAAACAAACTTTACAATTTGGTCAAATGATTCTGCAGGACAATCTTACACAAACACAACTTCTTTCACAGTAACTGAATGTTGTGGTAACTCAGTTTGTGATTCCTCAGAAGACTGTAGTTCATGTTCAGAAGACTGTGGTGCTTGTTCTACATCATCTACTTCATCAAGCTCTGGTAGTGGCGGAGGCGGAGGAGGTGGTTCTTCTAGTGGTGAAAGTTCAAGAGCAATAAAATCATTTGAATCTGCAAATCCTCAGGACACATTAACATTCAACATACCTAGCACATTAATTCCAATCTCAGATTTAGAAGTTTATGTAAACAGAGAATTATCAAACATAAAAATTACTGTTGAATCTTTAGTTTCACAACCTTCAGAAGTTACAACTCCAGATGGAGTAGTTTATGATTTTATACAAATAACTTTATCAAACTTTGACAACGACGACTTAGAATCAATAGATCTTTCTTTTGAAGTACCAAAAACTTGGGTTGAAGAGAACAACATAGATTACAAAACAATAATTATGCAAAGGTACAATAATGGTTGGGAAGAACTTGAAACATCTGGTGCAGGATCATCTGAAGATTATTATCAATACACAGCAGAATCCCCTGGCTTTTCTTACTTTGTAATTACAGGTGAAGAAAAGGAAGATGAAGAAATTGTAGATGATGGTGAAGAGGAAGAAGATCAAATAGCACATATCTTTGATGAAATCACAGGAGAAGTTACTGAATCTCAAGCTCCTGAGGATGAAATAGATCATTTGAGAACAATAAAAATTGGAGCAATAATAATATTTATCACATTAATCATAATTGTAATCTTTATTTACGAAAGAAAACATGACAAGATTTAAATAATAAGAAATCAAATTTTCTTTATGGAATTTATTGGTGGCCAAGCAGTTATTGAAGGAGTCTTAATTAAAGGTCCAAAAAAGCTAGCAATTGCTGTAAGAAATCCTCAAGGTGAAATAGTTACAAAGGAAGAAGAATCTATTAGTATAACTAAAAAAAACAAACTTCTAAACCTCCCAATTATCAGAGGTCCTATTATTTTAGCAGAAACTATGATGATGGGAATCAAAGCTTTAAACTATTCAGCAAATATTTCCATTGAAGAAGAGGGGGAAGAAGAAAAATTAAGCACTGGTTCATTATTAGTTACATTATTTTTCTCATTAGGTTTAGCAATATTTTTATTCAAACTATTACCTCTATTTTTTGCACAATCAGCTTCAACATTTTTCACAATTTTTGAGAACAAATATTTATTCAACTTAACTGAAGGGATTACAAAAATAATAATTCTTGTTGGATACATTTATTTCATTTCTTTAATGCCTGATGTAAGAAGAGTTTTCCAATATCATGGTGCAGAACACAAAGTAGTAAATGCATACGAAAATAATGACTTAGAAAACCCTAAAAAATATTCAAAGATTCATGTAAGATGTGGAACTAGTTTTATTCTATTTGTTTTAGCTTTAAGCATTTTAGTTTATTTACTAATTCCATTAGATTATAATTTTGCAATCAAACTACTAATTAGATTAGCATTACTTCCTGTAATTGCTGGTATAGCTTATGAGATAATAAAAATTAGTTCTAAGTATGAAAAGAAACTTTGGTTTAAAATAATAATCTCACCAGGTTTATTCTTACAAAAATTAACAACTAAAGAACCTAATAACAAACAATTAGAAGTTGCGATGAAAGCTTTAAAATCAGTTATTTAAAGGTTTACAAACATCAAAGAAATCACACTGTCCAGTTTTCCATTTACAAAGTGGAGTAACATTTCTATGATAATCAAACTTATTATCTGTCCTTGTAGTATGCTGATGCACAGCAATAATATCTCTCTTTGCTCTTTCCACCATTGCCATATTTGTTTCCAACATTTTCAACTTATCTCTCACAAAAAAGACACCAACTTTCTCAGGAATTTTTCCATGTTTTTCATGATAAAGTAACGTATAAATTGCAAGTTGTAACTGAATACTATCTTTAATTTCACTTTTTTTATTAGTTTTATAATCAATAATATGAATCTCCCCATCCCTTTCTTGAATAGCATCTATGAATCCTCTCACCATATGCTTCTCAGACTTATATTCTTCTTCTCTAATAGGGGTTAATTTCTTAAATGCCTCTTGAACACTCAAACCATTCTTCAATTCTAAGCTAAATTCATCAATAAAATGATCACTCCAATTCAAAACCATCATAAGACTTTCTTCAAAATAAAAAGCAAGTTCATTTTTACTCATATTCAACTCACTTAATTTATCTTTATACTCACCCCATTGTTTAACAAATTCTTTCTGCAACATTAACTTAAAACTTTGCATACAATTTTCAGGATTAACTCCTTCAAGACTTAAATCATAAAAATTTTCTAATGTAGAATGTACAATATTTCCTCTAACTAAATGTATACTTCCTTTTGTAGGTAATTTCTCAATATATTGATAATAATATTTCCTTTTACACTGTCTAAAAGTGTTAATTGACGACGGAGATTCTAATCTACTTGCCATTTACAATCATAAAAGAACACTCTTTATAAACTTTTATATAAAAAAATTGAAAAAAATTATTTCAACCTATTCAAATAAGTTAAAATTAACAAAATAACAAAAACTGCAAAAGCTCCACCAACTGCTAAAGGCCAAAAGTTACTTTCTTCATCAACATCTGTATTGAATAACTTCTGTTCAACAACACCATCTTCTGAACTAACTTCAACCAATACACTTTGGTAACCACTTTCTTCTGGACTCAAAGTATAAAATAATTCGCTACTTGAACCAGCTGGTACTGTTACACTTTCTGTATAATCTGCATCCATTCCACTTACAGTCAAATAAAATGTTTTTGAACTTTCACCTAAGTTACTAACTTGCACTTTGAAAGTACTATCTTCATTAACTTGTAAATCTTTTACTGTTTGAAATGAAACTACAGCATTTTCATCATAAACTGTTGCATCACTATCAATTCTCAAATAATTTGAATCTTCAACTTCACTATTTCCATCATTATATTCAACTTCAACTTTAACTTCATATACACCTTCTTCAACTCCTTCAGGAATTGTCAAATAAATTGTACTTACATCAGCTTCTTCATCAACTTCAAGATCATCTAAATATTCTCTATTTGAGATACCTAATTCTGGGATTGAAACTGTAACTTTCAGATCTTCTTCATCTTTTTCACCTTGATTATCTAATCTAACTTTAACACCTAAATAATCTCCTTCATTCACAGTACTTGAGGACAACATAATATCTTTCACTAAAACATTATGTCTTTCAGCTTCAAAATAAAGACTATATTCTTCAGTTTCTCTTTCACTTGAATCATAAACTTCTACATGTAAAGTATATTCATTACTTGAAACATCAAGATCTTCTGGAATTTCTAAATACAAAGTTTTTCTATACGAAACTCCATTTTCTACATCAAAAGTTTCAGTATATTCTTCTATAGTATCAAATTCATATCCACCAATCCAGGTTTTAATTTTTACATCAGTTGTATCACCAGTTCCTTCTAAATGTACAGTAATTTGAGCAGTATCTCCTCTTTCAACTTGTACCATTTGACCAGAACTTGGACTAATTCCATTAATGTAAACTTTTGTAATTTCATAATTATCTGAGTCTGCATTTACAGCTGGCACTAAAGCCAACATTATCATAAATAAACACATTAATTTTTTTATCATCTTTTTACCTTACCTTCCCAGTAACACCTAGGACAATAACTAGTTTCTGTTTCAGAATCATATACTAATTCCTTTTCACAACTTCTTGGACACATTTCCATAATTATGCCCATCCAGAACTTCTTTATAAATGTTTCGGTTTTTTAATTACTAAGAAGTAATAACAAAAAGAAAAAATTATTCCACATATACACTCATTTGTCCAATCCAATTCTCATCAGACCAAACACTTTCAGGAGTATATACTATACAATCAATTAAATCTCCTTGCTGTGTATAATCTTTACTCAGAATACTATTTTCACCTGTACTTGAATATACTTCCTCATGATTTACTTGCCAATAGAAGTCAAATACTCCATCATAACCTACTGTACAAGTTATATTATCACTTTCTCTTGGAATTTCAGGACTTATCCTAACATCTGGAGAATAACTACCTGTACAAGATTGATTTCCACATCCTAATAAAGGAATAAATGCGCCTAACACCACCATTTTTTCTAAAGTTTTCATAAGAATTATTATGACATAATTGAAGATTAATCTAATCCCTATAAATTATATAATTTTTAAAGTTCTATTTAACATCATTTTTAAATATGTTTAAAGAACTTTTAGATTATTTCTTAAAAAAAATTAATTAAAAAAAATTAAAAAATAGATTTAAGAAAATCCATCAGATTTTCCCAAAATGTTTTTACTACAGGTTCACTTGTACTTACAGTTTTATAATCAATTGAATCACCTAAACTTGTAATTTCTAAATTAACTACTTCACTATAACTCAAATCATCATTAGTCACATAAACTTCTAATGCATATTTTCCTGTTTCTAAACCTTCTGGAACTTCTACTGTATAAACAGCATATCCTTTTTCATTTCTATCTAAGTCACTAAAGCTTGCTAGAGATTCTTCACCAGCGATAACAAAACTAACTTCTAAATTGCTTGCATCAAAACTATTTTTATTAAACATTTCAATGTAAACTTTAATTTCATTATCTGCAGATTCAGTTTCTAAGTAACCATTTTCAACAAAGTAACTTCCACTAATTTCTAGACTTAATCCAGATACATCATAAGCAGAGTATAAATTATTTGCATTCATAACTAATACTTCTGAAACACTTAATGAACTTCCTTCATAATTACTTCCATCAGCTGAACTTCCATCATCATCTCCATCGTCACCATCATCTCCATCATCACCATCATCACCATCATCACCATCATCACTTGGTTCTGAAACAAAGATTCTAAAGTATGTTGAATCTGATAATTCTCCATCACTAACTGTTACATATACTAGATATTCACCAGCATCACCTTCTTCAGTTACCCATGTAAATTGATTACCACTAACTTCAGCTTCATCTACACCTTCAAAGGTATAACTTAGTTCATCTCCATCAGCATCTGTTGCAGAAGCTTCAACTTCAACAGTTTCACCTTCTTCTACATACTGATCTTCAATATCATCTAATTCAGGTGCTTGATTTTCATCAACTACTTCTTCTTCAAGAACTGTAACTGTAAAAGTATCTGTTACATCACACTCAGCATCACTAACTGTAATTGTAACTTCATAAGTTCCAGCATCTCCAACTGTAGTTTGCCATTCACCATTTTCATCAAACAATGAATCAAAACTAACTGTTAAAGCATCTCCATCAGCATCAGTAGCAGTATAACTAGCAACAGCTAATTCACCTTCATCAACAGTAATATCTTCAGCGCTAACAACAGGACATGTATTTTCAACTTCAACTTCTTCTTCATTTACAGTAATAGTAATACTTGCTTGTGAAACATGTGAATCTTTATCTTGAATTCTCATACTAGTTTCATAAGTTCCAGCATCTCCAACTGCAGTTTGCCATTCACCTGTTAAATCTGCTAAAGGTGAACCAAACTCATAGTTTAGATCATCTTCTGAAGAATCTGCATCATATACATATACAGTTTGACTTGGCATTACACTTGTTAATCTACTATAAAAGTAATACATCATGCTACTTTCAACATATTGAACATCAACATCTACAAATTCTCCTTCATCAACTGAAAAGAAAATATCTGTAACTGCAGGTGCATATGTTTCTTCATCATCTTCTATACTACAATCAGCAATTGTAACTGAAGCACTTCCGATTTCAAAGCTATCATACCATGCACTTTCAGGAACCCAAACAGATAAGATCCAAGTATCTCCTACTTCTGTGTAAGAATCATCTAAACTAGATGATGTACCTGTACTTGATCTATATGTAACTCCATCATTCATCCAATAAAAGTCAAATGTAGTATCTTCATAACCTTCAACATAACCTGATAAATCATCTTCATCACAAGGTTCAGAAGGATCAATAACTACATTACCATAATCAAATGTTGGCACTTCTCCTTCGATTGTAACACTAGCACTTCCATATTCAAAACTATCATACCAAGCACTTTCAGGAACCCAAACAGAAACTGTCCAGACATCACCAGCTTCAGTAGTTGAACTACTTAAACTAGATGAAGTTCCTGTACTTGACTTATAAGTTGCTCCATCTTTAATCCAATAAAAATCAAAGGTTGTACTTTCTTCACCTTCAACATAAGCAGTAAGTTTATCATCATCACTTGGATTTGTAGGATCAATTACCACAGTTCCAGCACTAACAATACTCATTGCCAGGATCAAAGACAACAAGATTAAAATTGTCTTTTTCATCATTTTATTTTTGCCTCCATCTACCTCAATTAAAAGTTAATTGTAACTCCAGCTTTTCCAACATGTGAATAAGTTGTATTTCCACCAGTTGATCCATTACCCATATTCATTAGTTCATAACTTACACCTAATTCAACAGGACCTAAATGTAAACTAACACCAGCTTCAGGGCTAACATATGTATCTACATCAGAAATTTGACCTGCATCTTGTGAAGTTTTTGTTCCTGAGTATTTACTTAATTCAACACCAGCACTAACTTCAACAGGACCAACTTGATATTCTACTTCAACTTCAGTTCCAATTACTGTAGTTGGATCAACTGTCATATTATAATTGTCTAGATCAACATCTGTTCTAACATTTCCAACTCCACCATAAACACCAACTAATAATTCTAGATTATCTGTATTTACGTTTAGTTCAGCTTCAGCACCTGCAGTTTTTCTTGAAGTATTAGCTTCAACACCTGCATAATCTACATCAGCAACTCTTGCTTCAGCTCTTCCACCAACAACAAGAGCTAAATTTTCATTTAATTGAAATGAGTAACCAAGAAGTCCTTCTCCATCAACTAATACTACATTATCTCTTTCATTGTCATAAACTAATTTTCCACCTAAAACTTCAGCATCTACAACTATAGAACCTTGACCAGCAGGTATAGCTAAACTTCCTTCAGCTTCTAAACCATATCCAGTTAAGTCTGCACCACTATCTTGTCTACTATGTTCTTTAAGATATACAGCATTTAAACCAACATCTCCATCAACATCTCTACTATTGTCATAAGTTTCAACTGGAGCTTGTTCAGGAACAATTTCAATAGTTTCAGGAACTTCTTCAGTTAATCTATCTTCTAATTTTGTGATTCTAACTTCATGATCTTCTACTTTAATTTCTAAAGTTTCAACTCTTCCTGTTAGATCAGTTAATTCATCTTCATCAATACAATTATCATCTTTAGCTTTTTTCTTTGCATCATAACCTAAAAGATCTTTTGGCATCAAGAATGATTCTACATTATCAAAGTAAATTCCATCCTGTCCATCTCTTGTTCTGAACATTAATTCAGGAATTAATTGACCATCTTCATCAAATCTTGTTTGAGTTGTTCTAATTGTTGAGAAACTTCCCCAATCAATATCATAACCATAATCTACCCATTGAGTATCTGAATCTAAAAGTAATTCTCTTGCTGCTTCATCAGCACACTTCATATTTAGTTCATAAATTCTTCCGCCTTCCATTAAAGCTTCAGCAATTTTTCTACTTTCTTCTAGATTTTGTTCAATTCCATCATAGTGACCGATTAAAGCCATAGCTGTCTTACCCCAAACGGTTTGACCAGCAGGAACTTCTACTCTAACTGCGTCTTCACACAAATCCTCTGCTCTAGCAATATTTGTAGCTAACAAACCTGTTGCTAGAATTGGACTTAATATTAGATTTTTATTCATTTTCATAACCTCGAGAGTTTAATTTACCACTAGAAAATAATAAACCCTTTATATACCTTTCTAAAAGACACCACTTTAGAGTAATACACAAAAGATTTATAAACCCCAATAAATAACTCCAAACTATGGTTAAAGTACACACAAGAGCTAAAAGAAGAAATGGTTCAGCTACAGGTTTAAGATTAAAAAGACCTGCAAGCAGACTAAGAAAAACTAGACCAAGAACCTTCAAAAGCGAAGAAATTGCAAAGAAATGGGCTGAAACAAAAGGGATTAAATCTTATACTCTAAAAAACCTTAGAATTGGAGAAAAAGATAAAAAAATTGCTGTTATTCCAAATTAAGATCATCATCTTCTAAATCATCTTTTTTAGGTGTCATTAAATTAGCTATTACTAATATTATAACTATAAACAACATTAACCAGAAAAACAATTCTGCACTAGACTTTGAACATACACTAACCCACTCATCATAACTAGGACAACTACTTTCTTCTTCATTATCTTCTTCGATTACAACTTCTTCTTCTTCACTTTCCTCATTACTTTCTTCTGTATCCTGTTCTTCTTCACTTTCTTCTTCAGTACCACAACAACATCTTTCTAAGTCTTCACAATAGTCAAAACCAAAAACTTCTTCATCATCATTACCATCACAAAAACCATCTTCAACAGTTTCACGACAAGCTCCATAACTATATCCTTCTTCTTGACAATAATCATCACACTCGTCTGCAATTACGACTTGAAAACTCAGTAATACTATAAAAATCATAATTATAATATTTATTTTTTTCATATATGCCAACCTCCATTACTCACATCACCTACAAGAAAGAAACTATTTTCCACATTTACATTATCAACAAAAAATATTTCTTCATGATCATATTGATTTTCACTTAAAACTTCACCAGAAAATCCAGCTTCTAAACTAACCAATAATACTAATACTAGAATAACTACTAAAAATATTCCTTTATTCATATAAATCTTTTTTACTATAAACTTTATAACCATTCATATTCTCATATCTAGCTATTAAAAAGCAAGTTTTAATAACCTTGTAATATTCTACACATATATGAAAAATTTTTGGGATATAGTAAAAAGAGTAATAAAAGAATCAGATATACTTTTACTAGTCCTTGATGCAAGATTCCCAGAACTTTCATTAAACAAAGAACTTAGAGAAAAAACTAGTCACAGACCAATAATTCATATCTTAAACAAATGTGATTTAGTTGAAAAAAAAGAATTAGAAAAATGGAAAAGAAGACTAAAAAATTGTATTTTTGTTTCTTCAAGAGAAAAATTTGGAACAACAATTCTTAAGAAAAAGATATTAGAACTTGCAAAAAAAGAAAAGATTACCGTCGGAGTTCTTGGATATCCCAACACAGGAAAAAGTTCATTAATCAATGCATTAAAGGGTAGAAAATCTGCAAAAACTTCATCTATTTCAGGTTACACAAAAAGAAAACAAACATTAAAAATTTCAGATAGGATATATTTAATTGATACTCCTGGAGTTCTTCCATTCATGGAAAAAGATGAAACAAAATTAGCTTTAATTAATGCTTTAGACTTTAATAGAGTAAAAGATCCTGACCTAGTAGTTTCAGAATTAATAAAAAACAAGAAAAAGATGATTTGTTCATTCTATAATGTTAAAGAGCTCGACGACCCATATGACATTATTGAAGAAATAGCCATAAAATATCGTAAATTAATGAAAGGTGGTGTCCCTGATATCATATCCACAGCTAGAATGATTCTAAAAGATTGGCAACAAGGAAAGACTAAAGCTCGTCCATAATCATCTTATTAATTGTATTCTCTTTCTCGACGGAACCTTTTCCACAATATGGACAAATAAAACCATCCCAACTTTTTTTCCTTCTAAATTTATACCTGCAATCATTACAGATAAATCGAATTTGCTCTTCAACCATACAAATACTAAATACTTAGACTTTAAAATACTTTATCCATCAGAGTAAATATATTGCTTAAACTAGTAATGCTTATATATAATAAATAACTATATAATATACATATGACAGACTTAATTTGTTGTTTAAGTACTGGTAAAGGTACATGGGTTGAGGTTGCTCGTCTAATAAACAATCATACTTGGGACAATATTTACCTAATTACAAATGATTTTGGTAAAGAAAAATTCTCATCTGATAAAGAAGTAAAATTTATTCTTGTTGATGTAAATAAAGGCATGGAAGTCATGAAAAATGGAATCCAAGAAGCTTTAGCAAATAAACTCTCAGGAGAAGTTGCTGTAAACTTCACATCAGGTTCTGGAAAAGAACATATGGCCTTACTTTCTGCTTTAATGAAAACAGGAATAGGAATGCGATTTGTAGTTCCCGTAGATTCTGAAATTAAAGAAATATAATTAAAAAAAATAAATACTTATCTTAGATAAGTTTCTGTTCTTCTAGCTTTAGCTTCTGAAATTCTCTTTCTTCCACCAATTTGACCAAAAGGGATTTTTAAAGTTTCGCCGTCACAACCAGTTACATATAGACCAATATCTGCTCTCTTATCTGTTGGAAAACTAAATCCACTTAAATCTCTTAGATTCAAATCAGTTCTTCCATCGATTTCAACATTTGGTAGACCATATAACTTGTCAGTTCCTAAAAATCCAGCATCTCTAAAAGCATATAGACCTACAGACTTAATACCTTGTTTATCTGTAACTACTCCTTCTAATAATAGATGACCACCACTAATGTAAGCTTGTGGTTTCATATCATAAGTTGGACTTTCTCTATCTCTTTTTGCTCCAGCACAAACATCATCAATTGTTACTGTAGACTTTCTCTTAGGAGTCTTTTCTTTTTCCTTTACAGGTTCAACTTCTTCAACTTCAGGAACGTCTATTACTACAACTTCTTCTGCTTCATCTGCTCTTGTATCATTACATCCAGGCATAAAGTATCCACCTGCAACACCTAAAGCTAATAAACCAGCTCCAGCTCCAGCCATAATTCCATTCTTTTTATTTACCCATGTTGGCATTGTTACCATTTTTTTATTTCCTCCGATATTATTATGAATATCTTACAAATACAGAAACCAAACTAATATATAAACCTTTCTATTTTGTATTAACTACCTAGGGACAACAATTAAAATAAAAACTTAGGATTCTCATCTAAACCCATATTAGAACAAACTCTTAAATAATCCCTTTTTACTAATTCTTTGTTTTTCCTTCTACTTAAGCAACTATAATTTAAAATCTCTAATTTATTCTCTAAATAACTCTCTAAAATAGTTAAAGCTTCATCTTTATCTAAATTTGCATGAACTGACATAACTAACATACCTTGATCAAGACATCTAAATGTGAACAAAGCTCTCAACACAGAATCTAAATCTAATTCTCCTTCTCTTCTATATTGATTAACAGTTCTCTGAGTATAAGAAATTTTATTTCTATCCCTATTAATCACTTCAATAGATTTTTCACATAATTCTGTAGCTTTCATAAAATTTGAAGTTATGAACTTATTTATAAATCTTTCTATTATTTGTAACCAGATAGTAGTAATAAATCAAAAAATTTATAAAGAACTTCTTTTAATTTATTAAATATGTCAAATATTACAATTATTGGATCTGGAAGTATAATTGGTTCTAAAGCTGACCATCTTAAAAAAAAAGAAGAAGTATTGACAAAGATTGGGTTCAATATGCCCAAAACAGTAGTTTTAACTGAAGGTTTTTTTAATGATTTTTATCAAAGAAGTGGTATTGGTAACAGTATTAGTCATGTATCAGATATAGTTGAATTAGAGAGAAAAATAGTTGATACTCTATTTATTGATACTGAATTAGAAGCAATTAATGATTTTTGTGATAGTTTGCGACAAATTAAGAATTGGAAGTATAAATCAAAAGTTCCAACTGTAGTTAGATCATCAGCAATGGGTGATTCTTCTGGAACTGGAATTTATACTAGTATCTTTGGCGCAAGTGATACTAAATTAATTCAAGAATCTATTAAAGGAGTATTAACTTCTTATCATTCAAGAGATGCTGTTGAGTTTAGAAGAGTAGCTAAATTAAGTGAAGGATTAGGTGTAATACTACAAGAAACTGTTGGCCAAACCTTTAGAATTGGTAATAGCTTTGCTCCAATTATCTCAGGTTATGGTTTTAGTTCCGATTCTCAAGGTAAATCTAAAATAGGTATTGTATCAGGATTAGGTGGAGGAGTAATGGATGATTTAGTACTGGAATTAACTAGAAATAATTTAGATAATTATAATGGAAACTTGTTTAAATTAATTGCTGATAGAAGCCATGAAATAGATTTACAAAATAGAAGAGTTGAAAGAGAACTTGAGTCACGTTATGGGAAATGGAATTTATCATTAATTAGACAAACATCTAAAGGGATCAAGGGTTTTGAAGGTAGGATAAAAAAAACTCAAATTTTAAATATTGAAAGAGGATATCAAAAAAGAGATCCACTAAAATTTTATGGTGCTAAACAATTTGATATGGAAGATCAAAGATTTACTTATGGAAAATTGTTTTTATTTGGTAATCAAAAAACGGTTTTTGAGAATTTTAATTTTGAAGAATTATTTAATTTAGTTCAAAGAATGGAACAAGAGTTAAATGAAAGTCAATATTTTGAATGGGCAATGATAATAGAAAGAGATAAACCTGTTTTTTATATCACACAAGTTTCAGACTTTAACCCTTGTAACTTATATTCTAGAGAAGTTGTTACAAAGGAAAGAGTTGAAAGAGCTTACCAATTATTAAATAATGAATCTATTGATAATATTTTTTTAAGAGGTAATCAGACTGTTGGTTCTGGAATAAAACATACCAGTAAAGTTATCAGAGTTGATTCTAGAGTACAATGGAGTAGATTAGATAGATTTAATGCAAAAAATAATGATTATGTTTTATCTTTAAGAGTTAATCCTAATAATGTTTTACCATTTGCTGCTTATAGTAATGCTAGCGTTATTTTATTAGATTATAGAGATAATTTTGGTTCAAAAGCTTCATCTCATCTTGAAGGTAGATTAAGAGAAAGTGGAAAGTTGTTTGCTGTTGTAAATCCAAATGATGCTAAATTATTATTTGATAACGAAAGAAAGGAGGATGATTTATCAATTTCTTATTTGAACCTAACTTCATATGCAAGCGAAAAGTTGGATCAATTAGTTATTGTTAAATAATTTATTATTTTCAAACATAATCACTCCAAAACCCTACAATATTCATCCTTCCTACATCTAACAACATAATCATTCAAATTTCCTGAACAATCCTTAACAGTAATTTCTACTTTAAATCTACCTCTAAAAACCTCATAATTAAGTTCATTAAAATAAGAATCAGCTAATTCAAATTCATTAATCCCATTCAATTCATCTAAGCTATAAACCATTAATTTATCATTTTTAAAAGAAAAAGCAGAAAAATAACTCAAACCAGATTTATCATCACTTACTCGACCATAAAAATACAAATTTTTACCTTCTTTTTTCACCCTTAAACCTTCAATTTCGGGAGCTTTAACATCCTCTGGATCACTAACACATTTTTCAACTAAAATAGATTCAATATTACTCTCTTCATCTTTTTCCAACTCACCTTCACAAGTATCCTCTAAACTAGCTTCATATTCAACAGCTGGAAAATGATCTCTATCATCATCTCCTCTAATATAATCTTCATCTCTTCTTTGTTGTTCTTCAGCAAGAACATATTCAGCTCTATAACTCCTTTCTTCTAAAGTATTATCTCTGCTAAGATCTTCTTTAACATCACAAATACAATTACCTGCTAAACTTGCACCAATAACACCACCTACACCTATAAGAAAATGTCTATTAGTAACAACCCGATACAAACCTTCAAATATTACAGACATTTTTTACCTCAAAATTAAACAAACTCAATACCCAATTCACTCTCAATTTCCTTTTTTTGTTTATCTGTCTTTGGCACATGACCTAAAATCTGTGGACTATTCACTCCAGTTACAATCAATAATACTTTCAAACCACTTCCAAGATCCTCAGAAATTTGAGCCCCCCAAATAATCTTAGCATCATCATCTAATTTACCAGAAATAGACTCAACAACTTGCTTAGCTTCCTCTAAAGTCATATCATTTCCACCTAGAACATTAACTAAAGCACCTGAAGCACCAGTAATGTCAACATCAAGTAAAGGATTGTTAATTGCTTTCTCAACAGCATCCATAGCCCTATTATCAGAATCAGCTTCACCAATTCCAATCATAGAAACTCCACCTTTTCCCATAACTGCTCTAATATCTGCAAAATCTAAGTTTACTAAACCAGTTTTTGTAACTAATTCTGCAATTCCTTTTACAGCATTAGTAAGAATTTCATCAGCAACTTTAAAAGCAGTCTGCAAAGGCAAATCTGGAGCCAATTCTAATAATTTATCGTTAGGAATAACAATTAAAGTATCAACATTTTTTTCTAATTTTTCTAAACCTATCATAGCATTCTCATATCTTCTCTGTCCTTCCATTTCAAAAGGAATAGTAACAATAGCAACTGTCAATGCTCCACCTTTTTTTGCAATCTCAGCAACAACAGGAGCTGTACCAGTACCTGTACCTCCTCCTAGACCACAAGTAATAAACAACATGTCTGCACCAGCTATTTTCTGTTTTATCTCAGCTTCAGACTCTCTAGCTGCATCCTCACCTACCTTAGGATTAGATCCTGCACCTAAACCTTGAGTCAACTCTTTTCCTACTAAGATCTTAACATCTGCATTTGTATACAATAAATCCTGAGCATCTGTATTAATTGCCAAAGTTTCAGTACCTTCAATACCAACATCACTCATTCTTGTAATAGAATTATTTCCACCACCACCACAGCCAACAACCTTAATTTTAGACTTCTGTTTAGCTATAATAGCTTCAAGCTCTTCATCAATAGCATGAATTTTTCTTCCCTTTTCCTCTTCAGCTCTATCAGTAGCTTGTTGAAAAATAGTATCCATAGAACTAACTTTTACTATAAGAAACTTATAAACTTAATTATGTTTAAGTAACTATATTAAATATTACTTCTCAAATTTAACACTTTTAACTTCTTTCACTCTTTTCTTAATTTGCTCTTCAACTGCACTATGCAATTGTTCTGGTAAATCCAACTTAGCAGTTATATTACCTTCATTCTCACTAACACTCAAATCTTTCAAATTCAAACTTAATTTAAGAAAACTTTCAACTTTTTCTTTCATATCAGTAACTTCTCTTTTCATAATAACATCATAATGAACATTTCTTCCAGCTAAAGGATGATTAAAATCTACCATAACTCTTCCACCAGAAACAACTCTTACTGTACCAACCATATTATCTATATTTAACCTTAAACCAGGAACAGGATTAATATTTTGTTCTTTAAACTTCCCCATAGGAATCATTTGAATTAAACCAGCTTCTTTTTTCCCAAAAGCTTCTTCAGCATTCAAATCAACTTCTAATTTCTTACCAATTTCTTTATCAATCAAAAATTCATCTAATCCAGGAACCAAGTCTCTTTCACCTAAACAAGCAATTGTCTTTGGAGCTAAAGAATTTTTATCTAAACCTTCTTTTTCAGCAACTTCTTGATCATTCAAATCAAAAATATGTCCATCATCTAATTTCCCAGTATAAACAACTTCTACAAAATCTCCTTTCTTAGCTTTCATAAATAAAAGAATTAAATTATTAGTATATAAAACTTATTGTTCAATTATTCTATAATAAAATAATTTAAATTATCTTATCACTCTATTCAACAATCTTATTAACAATCCTCTAGCTTCATCTGAAAATTGGTCCAAAGTTTCATCATTTACTGCTAAAGCAACCAATCCCATATGTTCCCTTCCAGCAAGTTCATTTCCTAAGCTAAAATCTAATTCCTGATTTTCATTTGTAACAGAATAAGTATTATATCCAGTAACATTAAGTTCTTTTACACTTAATTTTTCATAAGTTCTCCTCATATCATTATTTGAATATAAGAGTTCTATCCAAAAACTTCCTTCTCTATGCGAGATATCCTCAATTTCAACTCTATATCTTTCTTGCAATAATTTTTGTTTTCTAAAACTTTTTATTTTTACCATAAAATCAATTTTCAAACAACTATTTAAATAATTTGTGTATAAAAAACAATAATCAATATAAAAGAAACATACAAAAAGACTCTCATGTGGAGAGATAATTTAGATCCAAAGATAAAAGAACATTTTGAAGCACTAATAAAAGAGGTTTCAAAAGAGAAATCTCTTTACAAAGAATCTTCAAAAGCTCAACTTTGGGTAGCTATTGCAATTCTCAACAAAAAAGTCTCAGATTTAGAACTAAAGATAAAATCTTTAGAGAAAAAAAACAAACCTAATAAAAAATTAAAAAAAGCTTTAGAAAAATTCTAAAACAAATAACTCACAGCAACACAAAATCCTCTCTCACCAATTCTAGAATTATAATAATTCTTTCCAGGCTTCATTGGACTTAATTTAACACCAACAATATCACCATAAGACTTAGATAGTTTCTCTGAATCTTCTCTAACAATTTCACCAAGCCTTTCATTAAATAAATCTTGAACTTCTGGATTATCCCAATGTTTCTTACCTTTAATTAAACCAGATTTTTCATCAAAGTTAGATTCAGCTTCATAAATCCTTACTTCAACTTTTTCACCAAAAGGATCAACTTTACTATTAAAAAGAATTCCATCTTCAATATCAAAACCATAAGTTATATCATTTGAAAAAGTTCCACCTTCTAAAAAACTTGAACTTCCTTCAAAACCTTTACTTAAGAATTGTACTCCTAATGGATATGCAATAAAACTACTTTTATTACTATTTCTAAATGGATTTTTCCTATAAGAAAAAGGACTTACAACAGCTGCATCAATAAAAGGTGCAACATCTATACTTACAGTATCTGCTGCATCCTTCAACATTATTCCTAAATAAAACTTATCAAAAAAAGACCTATTTCTTGCAGTTCTAAATGCAAGGTTTTTCAAACTTATAGCTTTTTCAAGATTAACAGGTTTTCCAATTGCAACTAAACCACTTTCATCAATTTCATTTTGAGGTAAAAGTAATTCAACAATTCCACCTGGACCAACTAATTCATATCTAGGATTTTTACCCAAAAATCTTCTTATATTTTCCCACATAGTATCTACCATCTTAAAAACCCCATTTTATTGATTATATATATAAGTTTTGAATAAAACATCAAAAGATTTATAAACCTCACAAATTTTTTACATTATATGGGAGAGGTAAAGCAAATACATGCTACAGATGCAAAGCCCGGAAGATATGTTATCTTTGATGGTAAAGCTTGCGTAGTAAAAAATCTTGATATTTCAAGACCAGGTAAACATGGACATGCAAAATGTCGTATTGAAGCTGTATCATTAATTGATGGAAAAAAAACAGTTAAAATTATGCCTGGACATGATAAAATTGAGTCACCTGTGATAGGGAAAAAAACAGCACAAGTACTTTCAATAGCAAACGACAAAGCAAATGTAATGGATATGGAAACATATGAAACTTTTGACTTAACAGTTCCTAGTGAATTTAAAGACAAAGTTAAAGAAGGAGTAACTGTCCTTTACTGGGAAATACTTGATGACAAGGTAATGAAGGAAGTTAGAGAATAAAAATGGCAAGATTTGATGCAACAATAGGAAGGCTTTTCAAAAGAATTTTTGTTTGTAAAAAATGTAAAGCAAAAATTAGAACTGACATTATTAGAGTTATTTCAGGAAAAGTTAAATGTAGAAAGTGTAGTGGTAAAGCATTTAGACCTATAAAGAGTAAAAAATAAAAGAGGAACTTAAAAGGTGGTGAATTGGGACTTAATATCAATTATAATATTTTATTCTATTATTTTAATATTTTATTATACTCATAAGGAAAGATTTATTATACAAGCAAAAATATTTGCTCTCTATAAAACAAAACTGGGATTAAAAACAATGGACAAGATTGCAAATTTTTGTCCAAGATTTCTAAAATATTTATCTTACACAGGAATTGGAATAGGTTTTATTGGAATGTTTTTTATGCTTTATATTTTAGTAAAAGAAACCTTTGCTTTAATTTTCATTCCTGGTACTGAACCAGCAATAGCTCCTGTTCTTCCAGGAATTGACATCCCTGGTGCACCTACACTTACATTTTGGCACTGGATCATTGCAATTTTCATAACAGCTGTTATACATGAATTTTCTCATGGAATTATTGCAAGACTACACAAAGTTAAAGTAAAAAGTTCTGGCTTTGCTTTTGTTGGACCAATTTTAGCTGCCTTTGTTGAACCTAACGAAAAAACTTTAGTTAAAAAAAGTCCAGCTCAACAACTTTCAGTATTTGCAGCAGGACCATTTTCAAATATTTTACTTGGAATTTTAATTTTAATTTTATCAGCATTTATTTTCTCACCTTTAGTTTCAAACATTTATGATTCAAATGGAATCACTGTAAACGAATTAATGGAAGACTATCCAGTATATGAATTAGAAGTTGATACACCTTTTACAATCACAGCAATTAATGGAGAAGAAACTTTAGATGCAATTACATTTTACGAAGTAACATTAACCTTAGAACCTGATGAAGAAGTTACTTTAACAACAGATCAAGGTGACTTATTAGTTACTCCAACAGAACATCCAGAAAATTCATCAATGGCATTCTTTGGAATTTCAGGTTTAGAACAAGAACAAGAATTAAAAGAAAATTATTCATACTTAGCACCATTTGAAAACACAATTTCATGGTTCTCACTATTAATTTTATGGTTATTCATAATTAACATTGGAATTGGTTTATTCAACTTATTACCTTTAGGTCCTGTTGATGGTGGAAGAATGCTTTACACAGCTTCATTATTTATTTTAAAAGATGAAGCAAAGGCAAAAAAACTATTAGCTATAGTCTCATTTATTGTACTTGCAATCATTGTAATAAACATGATCCCATGGTTAACTAAATTCTTTGTTTGGATTTGGGGATTTGCAACATTAATTTTAGCTTTACTTATTTAGAACAACAATTCTTCTAGTTAATGAAGCATGCACATAATTTTCTGTTTCAAACTTAATCTTATACTTTGTTTTTACTTTCAAATTATTTGGAATCATCAAAACCACAGTATCTACAAACTCATAAACATTTTTCAAAAAATCCTCATATAATTTTTCAATATCTACTTTTTTCAAAGAAGCTCTTCTTCCATATGGGGGATCTGTTACAATGGCATCACAACCAACTTTAACCTTTCTAGAATCCTTTACCTCAAATTTACAATCTAAATTATATTTCTTAAAATTATCTTTTGCAGCTTTTATCATCAAAGGATCTACATCACTCCCTTCAACTTCTAAACCAATTAAACCAGCTTCAATTAAAATACCTCCTGTACCACAAAAAGGATCCCAGATCTTTCCTTTTTTAACTCCAGCCAAATTTACTAAAGCTCTTGCCAATTTTGGCTTCAGAGACACAGGAAAAAATCCAGGTCTTAGATCAGGTCTTCTCAAATGAAACTTTTCTTCTCTCTGATAAATTTTTCTTCCACAAATAATTTTATCTTTAACATAAAAAAAATGAAACTCAGATTTACTTCCTTTCAATTTGACCTTAGGTTTTTCCAAAGAATTCCAAACAATCTTAGCTAACTTTTTTTCTTTACTTGTAATATTACACCTAATACAAAAATCTCCTTCATAATATTTTTCCCAATCAACATCTTCAATTTTATCAGAAACAAAAATATATTCAAACACATTATTTGTGAAAGCTAATCTTTTATAATCAACTTCTTCACATATTAAAAAATTCTTAAATATTTCAAACTTTTTATTCTTACAAAGAGCTAAAACTTCTTCCTTTGCCAAATCTACATTTTCCTTTGAAAGTTCATATATCATTTCCTAAACCTAATATTCCCATTTTCATCTGCAATATAATCAATAAATTTATTATAATTATCAAACAAAACCCAAAGTCCAGTTAAACAAGCAACAGCATAAGAACCAGTTGCTAAATAATCTTCAATTTCAATAGGATAAGTCATGTTAACATTTAATATCTCTTCCAAGATAGGACTAACTTCATTAGCCCCATAAAGAAACGCAGCACCTAATGCAAAACCACCTACAATTCTTGTTAGATCTTTTTGTGTATTATAAAATTTCATTTATCTCCTCCAATTTTTTTCATAAAACCAAACAATATTGTTATCTCTCTTTTAGTTAAGTTTCTTTTTCCTATTAACTTTTTCCATACTATTCTTTGTGTGTTTTTTTTCTCTTCATCAATAAAATCCATTTCGTTTAATTTTTCATCCAACAATTTCATAAAATTATCTTTTTCTTCTCTTGAAGCATAACTAGTATCACTACCTACTCTATTCTCAGAATTCTTAAATAATTCATACAAAATAATTCCAGCTGCATGTGAAACATTCAAAGCAGAATAATCCTTAGACGAAGGAATACAAACAATAATATCACATTCTTCTAAATCCTCATTACTCATACCATCTCCTTCTCTTCCTATCACCAAAGCAACTTTTCCTTTCAAATCCATTTTACTTAATTCTTCAGGACTTATTGCACATCTTCTGGGATTATATGACATCCCAACTATAGAACTTGTTCCAATTATAGTATCATACTCTAACTTATCAACAATTTTTGCATTTTCTAGAACATCTCTTGCATTTGTACTTCTATGAATAGCTTCATCTTCTAAATGATTACATTTAGGATTTAACAATACCAAATCTTTAAACCCAAAGTTTTTCATAACTCTAGCTAAAGCACCAATATTTCCTGGAGTTTTAAACTCCTGTGCAACAATATCCATAGAGAAAAAGAAAAATAAGTTATTTATAAAATCTTCCCAAACAATAAATATTATAAACTTCTAAGAAAATATTATTTACATGGAGAAAAAAGTATTAATCTGGCCAGATGTAGTTGTGAAAAGAATTATTGCTGAAAAAGGTGATAAAAAGAAATATGTTTGTGCAGCCGGAATAACTCCATCAGGTGTAGTTCATATTGGAAATTTTAGAGAAATCATTACAGTAGAATTAGTAGTAAGAGCTTTAAGAGAAGCTGGAAAAGAAGTTAGATTTATTTATTCCTGGGATGATTATGATGTATTTAGAAAAGTACCAAAAGGCATGCCAAAACAAGATATGTTAAAAAAACATCTTAGGTATCCTATTGTAGACATTCCAGATCCACATGGAGAAGAAGAAAGTTATGCAAGATATCATGAAGTTCAAGTAGAAAATGATGTAGTCAAAGTAGGAATCAAACCTGAGTATCTATATCAAGCAAAAAAATATAGAAATAATGATTATTCAAAAGATATGATTATTGCATTAAAAAATAAAGATAAAATTAAAAAAATCTTAGATTCTTATAGAACAGAACCTCTTTCAGACGATTGGTTACCAATTTCAGGTTATTGTTCAGAATGTAATACTGACGAAGTTATTTTCTCAGATTTTGATGGTAAATCAAAAATAAAAATGCATTGTACTTCATGTAAAAAAGAATTAGATACTAATATTAAAAAGGCATCTTATATAAAATTGCCATGGCGAGTAGATTGGCCAATGAGATGGGCTTTTGAAAAGGTAGATTTCGAACCAGGTGGAAAAGATCATTCAACACATGGTGGATCATTCATGACAGGAAAAGAAATTGTAAAGGAAGTTTACAATTGGACAGCTCCAACTTATCAAAGATATGATTTTATTGGAATAAAAGGTGCAGGTGGAAAAATATCTTCTTCAAAAGGAAATGTAATAACTCTTGGAGATTGTCTAGATGTTTATGAACCAGCAATTGTAAGATGGTTATTTGTAGGATCAAGACCAAATGCTGAATTCTCAATTTCATTTGATATTGATGTTATAAAAATTTATGATGAATTTGATAGAGTAGAAAGGGCATTTTATGACAAAGAAAAGATAAAAGATTTAGAAAAACAAAAAAGGATTTACAAACTTAGTTGTGTAGATAAGCCTTCAAAAAAAATACCTTTCCAACCTTCATTTAGACATTTAACAAATATTTTACAAATAAATGAAATGAATATTGAAAAAACAATATCAGCATATCCTAAAGCTAAAACAAAAGTTGACAAAGAGAGAATAAAACTAAGAGCAATTTGTGCAAAGAACTGGTTAGAAAATTATGCCCCTGAAGAATATAAATTTACAATTCAAAAAGAGTTACCAAAAAAAATAAAACTATCTAAAGAGATAAAAAAAATATTCAAACAACTTTCAAAAGATCTAAAAGAAAAAGATTGGGAAGACAAAGAATTACATAATCATTTTTATACATTAGTAAAAGCAAACGAAGTTCCAACAGCAGAATTTTTCAAAGCTGCATATCAAATCTTAGTAAACAAAGAAAAGGGACCCCAATTAGCTAATTTTATTTTAACAATTGGAAAAGAAAGAGTTTCTAAATTATTTGAAAAGATTTAAATTTCACCATAAATTCTTGCAGCTTTTGCATATTGAATTAAAGGTCTAGAAAAAAAAGTAAAATCAATAGGTAATTCTTCTAAAATTATTTTTCTTCTATCTTCATCAAATCTAAAATATGCTAAATCATCTCCAACCTTAAATACAGAAGGATGATCAACCCAACGACCATCAAGACAAGCTTGTATTTCTAAAGGAATTACATATTCTCCTAACATTGGAATTCCAACAGTAACAAAATCATTTCCTCTCCTATATTTTATTTCATCATTAGAATCAAAACCTTCAAAATATCCTCTTAATCTAAAAGTAGTTCTCCCTCTAACCTTTATTGAGCTCATCTATATCACCTATATTTATCATTGGCACACCAAGATCATCTTCAAAAATTCTGATACAAGCTGTATTAACCCAACATTCAATATCATTAAAATCTTCTAAATTTTTTATTTCATTACACATAAAAATATAAGCTTCTTTTCCACATTTTTCTTTAAACTCTAAAGCTTTCTTCATATTACATTGACCATTTTTTGTAGAAACTAAAATGCCAATTTTTTTTGAATTCAAATATTTCAATAACATTCCCTTTTTTCTCTTTTCAAAAAAAGTCAAATATTTTTCATCTAGCTCAGAAAATTCCTTTGACATAGGATCTAAGATATAAACTTTTTTCTTTGTCTGAAAAGCCAAATTCAAAGGATGAAACAAACCTGTCCCAATATACAAAAATGATTCACAGTCAGAACCTTCAACACACTTAATATTACAACCTAAAATTTGTCCTAAAAAACTATCCAATTCCTTAACTTCATCTAAATATTGTACTGTAGTAACTATACCATATTTCTCTTTAATATCAACTTTATCCATTAAATCCTTAATTCCAGCATCTTTAACTTTAACTGGTATGTAAACAACTTTTGACATAAATCCATTTGGATCTTAATCCCTATTTAAAACTTTCTAAAAATAAAAAAATTAAAGAAATAAAGCATACAATGCCCAAAGCATCAAAGCAATCCAAATCACAATTGGCAACATAGCTTTTCTTATAATATTCTTATCTTTCAACATCTTATTAACCATTTGCAATAACTCTTTTGAATAAGCTGCAAAAGTCATCAAATACAAGAACATCATAAACAACAGCACTCCAAATATTTGCACAATACTTAATGTTTGAAGTAATAGCCATAATGTTACAGCTGCTAAGACAATAGAAACTCCCATTGTAATTTTAGGTTTTTTAAAAAAGAAATTGACTACTCCCATCCAAGATTTTGGATTCTTAAAAATAACTACCATTTTTACTAAACCTAACACAACAACAATAAGAGCCATAATTTCAATAGCGTTCATATTCCACCTCCTTTATTATTAACAAGACTCTACAATTTATAAAAATAACGATTCAAAACTCTTTTAAACTCTCCATTTTTCTTTAAACAAATGTCATTATCCATAATAATCCCTGCATACAATGAAGAAAAATATATAGAAGAAACTTTGAAAACAATAAACAAAGGTGAGATCATTGTTGTTTGCAATGCATGTACTGATAATACAGCTGAGATTGCTAGAAAATATACAAACAAAGTTATAGAACTTCCAGTTAAAGGTGTATCTAGAGCAAGAAACATAGGAGCACAATTTGCTTCAAACAACAGATTAATTTTCTTAGATGCAGATATTAAAATAGACAACAAACTTTTAGATGCAATAGAAAAAACTAATTATAACATAGGAACTTCAAAAGTAAAATCCCAAACTGACAAATTCATTTACAATTTTTCCATGAAAATAAAATCAATAGCTCACAATTTTGGTGTTTGTACAGGTTTAATTTTCTGTGACAAATTAATTTTTGATAGAGTTGGTGGTTTTGATGAAAAACTTACAAAAAAAGAAGATGGAAAATTTCTAAGAGCAGCAAGAAAGAGAGGTAACTTTGGAATTGTCAATGCTCATGTTTATAACAACATGAGAAGATTTGAAAAATTAGGATTAAAAAAAGTTTGTTTATACTGGATAAAACAATACACATTTCCAGATAAAAAAGAATATAAAACAATAAGATGAAACCAATTGAAGAAGTTTATAATAAGAATTACACATTTGTTGACGTTCGTTCTCCAAAAGAATTTGAAGAAGATCATATTCCAGGAGCAATTAATATACCGTTATTTTCTAATGAAGAAAGAGCAATAGTTGGAACAATATACAAAAAAGAATCCAAGGACCATGCAATCGAAAAAGGTCTAGAAATCATGTCAGAAAAACTTCCAGCAATGGTAAAAGAATACAAAAAAATTGAAGGCAAAATTTGTATTTATTGTTGGAGGGGAGGAATGAGGTCTGGCTCAATAACTTCTTTACTAAAATCTATGAGTTTTAATGTAATAAAATTAGAAAATGGTTACAAAGATTATAGACGATATGTTAGAGAAGAACTAGAGAAAATAGAATTACCAGAATTCTTTGTAATTTATGGACTAACTGGTTCAGGAAAAACAGAGATATTAAACAAAGTTGAAAATTCTTTAGACTTAGAAGGTTTAGCTCAACATAGAGGAAGTATTTTTGGAGATATAAACTTAAAACCTAACTCACAAAAAAGATTTGAATCATTATTACTAAAAAGATTATTAGAATTACAGAATGAAAAAATTATTTTTGTTGAAGGTGAAAGTAGAAGAATAGGCAGAATTTTAATTCATGAAAAAGTTTGGAAACACATGCAAAATGCAAAAAAAGCTAAATTAATTTGTCCTGATGAAGAAAGAATTGATAGAATTTACAAAGAATACTGTAATAATATTGACAAAGAATTATTCAAAGAAAAAATATTATTTATCCAAAAACATCTTGGAAAGAAAAAAGCTCAAGAACTCATTCAACTTCTAGATGAAAATAAAATTAAAGAAGTTATTGAAATTATTTTATTAAATTACTATGACAAATTATATGCACATACAATAGATAACAAAGAATACATTGCAGAGATTCATTCTTCTGAAGAACTTAAAAAACTATGTCCTAACAATAACTGAACTTCTCTTAACAGTTCCTTAGAAGTAAAAGGTTTTTGTAAAAACTTATCTACAAGAGAATTTGGAGAATTATATCCACTAACCAACATATTTTTAGCACTAGGTCTTGTTCTTTTTGACAAATTAATCAAATCTAACCCTGAATATCTACCTAAACTTAAATCAGCAATTAAAACATCATATGCAGGGTTATCTCTTATATATTCATAAGCTCCTTCTATATTTCCCTCACAAACTAATAAATATTCATTTCTTTTAAAATGAGATTCAAAATAAGATACTAAATCCTTATCTTCCAAAAACAAATCATCATCTACAAAATAAATCTTAGCTTTCCAATCTGCCATAATCTGGAAAATAAATAACCTCTATATAAATCTTATCTATCACAAGAAAATTAATAAACTAACTATACAGAGAAGAGAATTAATGATTTTGGGAAAAATAACAGGAAAAAGTAGTACAAAGGAATTCCAATTTAAACTAGAAAATGAAGCTAAAAAATTTGATTATGTACAAATAATGCATTCCTCAGGAAACTTCACTTTAGCCCAAATTGAAGAAATAGAGAAAGATCAGGAAAAAACTATAGCTTATTGTTCAATTATTGGCTTCAAAGATGAGAACAATCAGCTTAAATCCTTGAGATATCCTTTAGAACCTGGTATTGAAGTTTTAAAAGCAAATGATGAATTTATACAAGAAACCTTAAAGTTAGCCAACAAAACAAATACAGCTTACATGGGTACCTTAGATGGCCATGAAAATATTCAAGTTTTCCTAGATCTCAATAAAGCCTTAACTAAACATGTTTCAGTATTAGCAAAATCAGGATCTGGAAAATCCTATAGTGTTGCTGTTTTGCTTGAAGAATTATTAGAAAGAAAAATACCAGTAGTTGTAATTGACCCCCATGGAGAATATCCTTCATTAAGGTATCCAAATACAAAAGACAAAGAAGGTATGTTAAAATTCGGTATTGAGCCAAAATCTTTTTTCAAACAAATAAATGAATTTTCCCCAGACATAAAATTAAATCCTGATGCTAAACCTTTAAAGTTAAGCTCAAGAAATTTATCATCAAATGAACTTATTCATTTACTTCCAACAAAAATTTCATCTTCCCAAATAGGTTTAATATACTCTGCCTTAAAAAATATAGGAGGAAAAGTTGACTTCAATGAATTATTAATAGAGCTTGAACTTACTGAAGACAACAACAGTAAATGGACACTAATCAATATTTTTGAATATGTAAAAAAACTAAATTTATTTTCAGAATCTCCTACTTTAATGAATGAACTTGTACAACATGGAAAAATGTCAATAATCAATTTAAGAGGAATTTCTCCCGACATTCAAGGCATAGTAACATACAAATTAATTAATGACTTATTTAATGAAAGAAAGAAAAACAACATTCCACCTTTTTTCTTAGTAATTGAAGAATGTCACAATTTTATTCCTGAAAGAAGTTTTGGTGAAGCTAAATCCTCAGCAATTATTAGACAAGTTGCAGCTGAAGGTAGAAAATTTGGTTTAGGTCTTTGTTTAATTTCTCAGAGACCTTCAAGAGTAGAAAAAAATGCTCTTTCACAATGTTCTACACAAATAATTCTAAAGGTTACAAATCCAAATGATGTTAAAGCTATTTCTAATTCTGTTGAAGGAATCACAAAAAATACAGAAAAAGATATTCCAAACTTACAAATAGGTACTGCTATGATTGCAGGTTTAATTGACATACCCTTAATTGTAAACATCAGACCAAGAAAAACAAAACATGGTGGTGAAGCAATTACTACTTTTGTTCAAGAAACTGTAATTGAAGAAAAAGATTTTTCAGAAGTACAAGAAGAATACACAAAAGAAGGCGAAGCTCTTGCAATAATAAAACAAAAATTTACTTTAGAGGATGTTAAACTTATGCATGGAGAAAATACTAACATTAACCATGAACTTATCCCTGCAGTTTTAATAACTTGTGAAAACAAAGAAGAGGAATTCAAAATCCTAATTGATTTAATGAATTTACAGATCATAGATAATTTAGAAGAAGTTTCAGGAGAATCCTTATTAAAATTAAACTTACAAGAGATTAATTCAAACCAAGAAAAAATTTTAGATGTAGCAGTAAAATTAAAAGAATTCAAAGCTTCAGATATTTTTGCAAAATCAGGTTTACAATTCTCAGAACTTTACGATACAATAAACATCCTTACAAGAAAAGGTTATTTTATAAAAAATGAAAATGATTATGTTTTAAGTCCACAAATGAATTTCATAGCCAATATTAACAAAAAAACATTTTATCAACCAATACAATTTTCAAGAACAAATGCAAAAGAACAAAAAGCAAAATACCAATATACTATTGTAAAAGATTTTATAAACAAATTCTTTCAAGTAAAAGAAATAAAAGAATGTTTTATTGAAAAGTTTAGTATTAATCCTTAGAACAACAAACACTTAAGCTACCAACATCTAATTCTTCTGAAAGATAAACACTAATATTTCCTTGTTCATTTACTAAAAAAGGAATAGCCAAATAATTTTTTTCTCCAGGATATAAAATGGTACGATCTCTATATCCAAAATCCAAGATTAAATCTCTTCTAAATTTTTCCTTATAACTTACAGCTGTCTCTAAACCTTGACTTCCAAGTAAAGCCAATAAAAATGCTCTTTCATCTCCTATAGCCTTTTCTAAATTAGAAAAAGAAGATTCTGACTCAATATTTGGATTAAATGGTCCTAAAAAAATTCTTTCATCATCAGTATTAAAAAATCTGTCTGTCATAGTAGAATAATAATCACAATGATTTGCTGGTGAATCTATTTCTGTAGGGTAATGTATTATATAAATTCCTTCTCCTTCAACTCCTCTAATTATAGTATTAGGTACTTGATCAAATGTTTTTTCATGAGTATTTGTAAGTAATCCTAAATTAAAAAGAAGTGGAAAACTAGGTAAAAAAGAATTATTTTCTTTACAAATTTTTATTGACTCTCCTTGAGGATCTAATAAATCCATAAAATAAGCTCTATTCTTAAAAACAGAAAATTTTATTTGATCATATGTTTCTTCATTACCATCACCAAGATCTATTACAAAATTATTAAAAGAATTTACTAAATGACATCCTCCCCACCCTAAAGGGATGGGGTATCCCTCGAGCTAGGCTTACG
>CAYPLB010000006.1:28500-86645 GCA_964411565.1 Candidatus Woesearchaeota archaeon | reverse complement strand
TACAACCTAAAGGTTGGGGTATTAGACCCCAAGGCTCACTACGCTCGCCAATAAACCTCTTTACAATTTACAACAAAAAAATTATTAAGATGTTGCTCAGAATCAGGCTTGACATCACAACATTCTCGCACAGTCTCGGCGTATTCTTATTTCCAAATAAAAGGACTAAAATTTGTATTCCTATCATAAAAATCTCTCTGCTCAACTTTTTTCAATTTAGCTATTACTAAATACATAACAGGAGTAAATATAATTTCAATCATTCCTTTCAAAAACCAACCTGAAAGTATAGAAGCTACAAGTAAATCTTTTGGAATAATTCCATACAAGGCAATAACAGAGAGACAAGTTACTTTTATATAGTAGTTACAATAGAAAGATTTATAAAGGAAGTGAAGCTTACAACCTCAAATGACACATATTGTTTTAACTCCTTCTCCAAAAGGAGGAGTAGGAAAATCCACTGTAGTAACCCAACTTATGTATATGCTTGGTATAGATAGAGTTCAAACTCTTGTAGTAGATACAGATATCCAAGCATCAGTTGCTGAAAGACTAGATGAGTTTTACAGATTTTCACCTCTCACTGAATTAGTTGAAACAGTTTATGGTCAATGGGATGAAGAAGGTTATGATGATTGGGAAGCAAATAAACAAGTGTTAGCTTCTTCAGGCACATTTAGAGCACCTGAATTCAGTTGTTCTTTACTTTCTGAATTATCTGGTTTTGTATGGGATTATGCAGAAGATGGACCTTACAAAATAGTACATACTTATATCGATGCAGCTGAACCAGGAGAAGATTTAGATTTTTTTTCATCATATTTTACATTTATGCCTATTGAAGCACTTAGAAGCGATCCTGAAAGATATCAAAGAACTTTAGAAGGACACTTAGCTCAAATTGGTGCAGAAGTAGCATTAGTTGATTATAGACCAGCCGTTATTCAAGATGTTGTAAATTCTTCATTATTACTTAGAGAAAGAGCTACAGACTATACAATCGTTTTACCTACAAGAACAGATGAAGAAGAAGTAAATTTAGCTTGTAGAAGACTTAAGCTATTAGGACAAGAATTAGAATTAGGTGGAGTTCCAAAAGAAAAAATAAAACCTGTTTTAGTAATCAATAGAAGCGAATACTTTTTTTCATCATATGAAGAAGCAAATAAAGTAATAAGAGAATTTGGAGAAAGAATCCATCGTGCAACAGAAGAAAATTTATCATTAGAAGGTATTTGCGACGAATTAATATCAAAACAAAAAAAAGAAAGATTAACTAATGAAGCATGGAAATTTTTTTATGAAGGTTACGGATTAAAAGAAGAAGATTTTTCTACCCTAATGGGAGCAATTGAAAAATTGGGAGAAAGAAGAGAAACACTTCAAAGACATTACAGAAAACTTGAGTTAGATGAATACGAAAAAGTTGAATTAAGAAGATATGAAGGGATTTTTGTGCTAGATAATAAAAAATATACTCCTAAAATGATGGAAAGAGAAGAGCAAATTCAGAATAAGGAGAAATTATACGGAAAAATAAATCAAAGAAGAGATGATTTAATAAAAAGGTATGGGGATGCTATAAATTATTTAGTAACACTTAGTAGAACTAAATCTCCTCTTAAAGAACCAGAGGTAAGTAATTCTTTTGCAGAAAGAGATAATCCTGAGGATTTAAAACATGGTTGGCAAATTGAAGCAGGTAGAGAAGTAGATCGATCAGAAATAATGAGGATTGCAAAAAGACATCTTGGTGATGACGCAAAAGTAATATATTTACCAACTGTTGAAGTAACAAGTCACCTTTATGTTCAAGAAAGATATTTTCCTGGTGTACACCCAGTAATTACAAGATTAAAAAGAAGAATAGCTGAATATGACTCTCTAACGACTTATGAAGAAATTAATAAAGCTTATACTTTATATAATTACTTAGCATCAGGATATATTGGAGAAATGGTCGGTGGAGATGGACAAAGTTACGAATTTTATAGATCTATGACTGAATTAAAAGACCATATTTTAGAGCAATAAAAAACTACCCTTCTTCTGGCACAGTCTAAAAAGTGAGTGATTTTGGTATTTTAGAGCTCAACTCCCTCAAATTTTGAAGAATTTTTCTTTTTTTTCAAAAATTCTCTTTGGTTTTTGACTGACTTTTTTTTAAATTCTGAATCTTTTTTTGAAAATGTCTAATCCTTGTATAGCTTTCGCTATTTTGCTCTTTGCAAAATTACTTTTTTTTCAAGTTGTGACAAGTTTAATCAAAGAAAATATTTCAAAAAATGTTTTGTCTGGTTTGTGAAACCCTTCTGCTCTTTTTAGAGCAGAAATTTTCATGTGATTTAGAATTCCTTTATCTTCTCTTAGCTGCTTTTTTCTATGTGTTTTTAATGATGATTGTGAAATTACAAAAATTAAAGATTTAATGGCTGGAAGATCCACAGAAGAGACATTTTCTAGAAGGTGGTTTTTTGAGAATTATACTCTAGAGAAACTTGAAAAAGGTGAATTAAATAAAGTTTGGAAAGAACCTACTAATAGACAGAGACAACATTTAGTTGGCGCATTAGTTTGTAATGATTATGATAGAAATGCTACAAATTATCTCTGGGATCCAGAAACAGGAGATTTATGTTTATTTGACTTTGTTGACCCAGTTACACATCCAGTAGGAGCTGGAACTTTACAAATGGTTATTGCTAGGTTAATCAAAAGTAATGATTCAGTTGGAACTTTTCATCAAGGAATTGAATTAGCTCAAGAAAGATTAACAGATGGCGTATTATTGGGAATTGTTCAGCGATCTGGCTTACAAGGGGATAGAGCAAAAAAAACTTTAGATTCACTTTGTGAGCGAAGAGATAATATTGAAGGTCATTTATTAGAAGTATTAAGAATAAGTTCTCAATGGGTTTAAACCAAAACTAATATAAACTTCTTTACCTTAATAAAATACAACAAAAAAATCTTAGAGTTAGACAACTCTGTACTAGTGTTTCTGGCGTACAGTCTCGGCGTATTAAATACTTTTATAAAGGGTTAATTTTTTCTTATTTTTATGGCAATTTTAACATTGAAAGCAGTTAAGGTAATAGACTATGAATTTATTTGGGCTAGAGATAGAAATTCTGAAAGAGTTGAAGTTGATTTAGAACAAATTAGTGAAGTAGAAGAACTTTCTAAATTAAAAAGAGGAACAATAGTAAATAGAGATATAACAAGACAACTTAGAGGAGTACCAAATACAGGAAAAGTTAATTTTTTGAAAGATCATAAAAGTAATATCTATTCTTTTAATGTAGAAGTTGAATCTTTGATTTTTGGAGAATGGGATGGAAATTATTATGAAATTCTTGTTGAAGATTATTCTTGGGCTTGGGGAGAATTAAGAATTGAAGATAGTATTGAAGAAGAAAATAGAAGATTATCTTCAAGAGAAGTATTTGGATTGCAAGCAAGGTTAAGACAAGAATTAGGTTATAAATAAATTTTATGATGTTAATGATTTTATCTTTTCTACCAAATCAGGATCAACATAATGATTTAGTGTAACTGTATAACTTTCTTTCCAAACATTTTCTTTCTTTGAGAATTTCTTATGGCCTAAGTCTTCTGCTAAAGATAAGAAAAATTCTTTCATTTCTTTTTTATTTGTAGTTTTGTGAGTTTTTAGGAATTCTTTTGCTCTAGAACTAGCATGATGAGATCTAACAATGTGAGGATAAAATTCTTTGCCACAATAATTTTTGAAAGCTTCTTTGAATTTAGTGTCTTTTAATGGATGCCCATTAGAATCAGTGAAAACAAAAGAGTCTTTTTTTAATGATTTTAATTGTTGGTTTAACCTTTTTACATAAATTGGAGGAAAAGTTTTTGTAATTGTTCTTGGAACTCCATCTTTTGCTAAATAATTGAAAGTAACATTTTTGCCTTTGATTTTAATATCTTTTTTCTTTAAGGTTGTAAGACCTTTGTGTCCGTGAGCATTGTAATAAATTTCATTTCCAACTCTCATGTAAGTATTTAGTAAAGTGTACATAGGCAAAGCTAAAGTATCATTTTTATTTTTTAAGGCTAAAGTTACTTTTCTTTTGATTAATGGATAATGTTTTTCAAAATCTTTTACTTTTTTGTATTTTCTTAATTTTGCTTTTGATTTTTTATCTAATGTGTAAATGTAAGCAAAAGTTCCACCAGGATTTTGTAATAGTACATCCCAGTGTTCATTGGATTTTTGATCGTGAATTGTTAAGTGTTTTGCAAACAAAGAATATGCTTTGTCTAACTTTTTGTTATTAGGTAAAATGTTAATTCTTGCACCTTGACATTTACCTTCTGGAGAAAATTGTCCTTTAAGAAATCTAGGATCTTTTTTGTCAATTAAAAAATTAAAATTTTTACTTTTTTTGAATAGTTTAATTACTAGCATTGCATTTGGAAATTTTACTTTGGATCTTTTCCAAGAAGATTTTGTTTTTTCATAGACCTTAAGATCATTTGTTTTGATTCTCAAAGTTCCTGGAAGTGTTTCTTTCATAAGTTTTATTAAAGTTTTAGAGTTTTTATATTTATTGATATAGAATATAACGAGGAGGAGCCGATATGATATCGTTCAGGTATGCCCCACTCCTACCTCAATCTATTATTATTAATTTCTGATCTTTTATTATTTTTAAGCTTTTGCTTTTTTTCTTTTTTTATTTCATTTAGATAATTATCTAAAAATATTAATTTATCAGCAGTTTGTTTTATATCATAACCTAAAGAATTTTTAAATGAAGCTACTTCAACTCTTTTACCCATTGATTTAACACATTCAATAGCATTTGAGAAATCATTGTCACCACTAACAACAATAGCTGTATCATATACATTTTCTCTAGCCATCCTTAGTAATTCCGTAACCAAAGCAACATCAACACCTTTTTGATATTCTTCTTCATAAATTAATATTTGAGATTTTATTTTATTTAAGAAATTAATTTTATATCTTTTCTGAAGATATCTTCCTAAAGAACAATTAATACAATTTAAATTTCTTTTTCTTACTTTTTTTGAAATAACTGTAATTTCATTTAATCTAAGAAAATCAAAAAATGCTTGTTTTGAAGATGGAATTGGATCTGGAGCACCATCAAAAAAAAATGTTCTTATGAGATTACGATCTTTAGTTAATAAATCTTTTAATTTTATATAGTCTATTTTTATTCCTAGGTATCTAGCACTTTTCATAATATTACTGCCATCCATAAATATCATTAAATTTTTCATTTTTTTACAAATAGATTTATTTTCTTTATAATAGTATTTGAGAAAATTTTGAAAATTTTTCAGAATTGACACTTATTGAAAAAAAAGAAAAAAATTATTTATTTAAGATTATCTGAATTTCATCCTCATCCTCCAATACATGGTTGATTCCTACAGATTGTCTTGGGAACTTTACACTTTTTCCAGTAACTCTTGCAACTTTGAATTGTTTTAAAAAATCTCTGTGGATCTTTTGCAACAAATCACAAACTTGTGAGCCTCTATCTAAGATAAATGGTTTTCTATCATGAACAGTATAAACTCTAATTAGTTTTGATAAATTCCAAATTTCTTCTTTGAACTCATTAAGTCCTTCTCCAGTTTCTGTGGAAATTGCAATTACTTTGTCCTTGGGAAATTTATTTTTCAAATTTACAAAGTTCTCTCTAGATAAATCTACTTTGTTGCCTAAAATGATTTTAGGTTTTGTGATTTTTGCTTTGTCAATTTCACCCATAATTTTTTGCATATCAGATAATGGCTTTGAAAGATCGTGCATGAAAATAATTCCATCAGCATTTCTAACAATTCCAATTAATCTTTTTCCACCACCTATATCGTCAACAGCACCTTTTAGTAAACCAGGAAGATCTACTATTTGAATTTCTGCACCTTTCAAATTTATTATTGCTGGTTGAGGTTTTAAAGTTGTAAATTCATATGCAGCAACTTTTATTTGTATTCCTGAAAGTTTCTGAACTAAGGAACTCTTACCGACACTTGGACAACCAACTAGGACAAACTGTTTTTTACCTTGTCTTTTTACTCCAAGCCAGTCTTGGTGTTTGATATTAGACCGAGTTTTTGTTTTCTTTACTTCCTCAGTTAACCAACTCTTAATTTCACCATATGGCCCTGTATTGAAGCCAGGTAATTCTTGTCTTATTTCTTCGATTTCTTTTAATTTTGCTTTTCCTTCGAGACCTTTAAGTCTCTTTTTTATTAGTTTAAATTGTATTTGATGAGGCATTACCATCTTTAATCCTCCTAAATTTATGATATTTGATTTACGACTTTAGAATCTATTATCTGGAAAAAATAACATAGATCATGGTACAAATATTAAAAGAAGAATGAACTAGAAGCCATGCTAGTTGAAACTAGTTCGATTACAAATAATCTTTTTCTCATTTCTCTAGCATTTAATGTTTTCATAATTTATAAACCATAAGAGGAGATTTATAAAGTTTTCTAATTCAATATTTTTATAAATATCAAGTAAATTTCTTTGACTATGAGTCTTAAAGTTAAGTTCTATGGAGGAGCACTAAAAAAGGATTGGGGTGAACTTGGTGGTGTGCAAATTCTTTTCAATGATACAGAGGCAGATACTAAATTTTTCTTTGATTTTGGGCAAAGACCAGATCATTATAATCGATATTATGGGTTTCCTTACAAACCAGCTAGACATAGTGAAATTGAAATTGCGAAAAGTTTGGCTTTAGCTGCAGACTTTCCAGGAATATATAGATTAGATGGACAAGGATTTAGAGATCCTAAATATAGAAAACCTGGAATTGATGGAATTGTTTGTAGTCATGCACATTATGATCATATTGGAGAAGTTGAAAAGTTAAGACCAGATATAAAATTATTTTATCATAAACATGGAGCTACACTTGCAAGATTGTGGCAAAAGTTAAGTGGAAGAACTGTGAATCAGTTTTTAGATTATGTGGCAAGAAATGCTTTAGTACCAAATACACAAGGAGGATTAAAGTTTGCCTCAGGAGATTTAGCAACTATTGAAAGAGAAATTGTTGAATTGGAAGATGAAGAAAGAGTTAGAATTGGAAATATTTATGGAACTCCTTACTTAGTTGATCATTCATTACCAGGAGCTACTGGATGGATATTTGAAACTAGTGCAGGTAAAGTTGCAGTTAGTGGAGATATAAGATTTAGAGGAAGAAGAAGAGGAGATACAGAGAAGTTTATTCAAGCTTTACATAGAGAAAATGTAGATTATTTCTTTGTTGAAGGTTCTTTGTTACATTTTGATCATCAAGGTACTGAAGAAGATGTTACAAATACAATGATTGATATGTTGAAAGGAGTAGCCTTTGCAGCTGTTGCTTATCCACCAAGAGATTTTGATAGATTAACTTCAATGCATAAAGCTGCTAAAGCAACAGGAAGAATGTTAGTTGTTGATGCAGCACAAGCTGAATACTTAGCAAGGTTTGATGGAGTTAATGGTTATCCAAAATTAAATGATAAAAATATTGGAATTTATATGCCTAAATTAAGGTATGGTCTGATTGATAGTGAGTATCCTCAGGAAATGGTTGAAAGAGATTATAGAGTTTGGCAAAGAAAATATTTGAACCCAAGAAATAAATGGGATGAACATAGGAAAAAAGTGCAAAGAGTTTCTATACAAGATATGAAAGAAAATCAAGATCAATTTATTGTTTATATTCCTGCAAATCATAGAGTTGCAATGTTTGAAGAAATTCAACCAGAAATAGGAAGTAGATTTATTAGATCACATCCAGGACCATGGACTAAATCTATGGAAGTAGATGAAGCAAGAGATATAGAAGTTTTGAAACATTATAATATGATGACAGGACCAAGTAAAGATGTGTTGAATGGAACACCTAGTAATATTACAACTGTGCACATTACTGGACATTGGAATAAAGAAGAATATCACAGTGTGTTAAAAGAATTAGATTGTTTGAAAATTATGTATCATACAATGATTCCAAAACTTTCTGCACAGTATGCATCAAGGAATTGTGATATTATTCCATTAAGAGAAGAAGTTTTGATACCAGAACGAGGAGTTGAATATGAGTTTAGGAGAGAAACTTAAAAAAGTTAGATTTGAAAGAGGAGAATTAATTACAGAGGCTGATCTAAAAAGTTTTTACAATTGTAATTATTCTTATTTTATGAGAAGAAAATTGGGAACAGGAAAAGCTCCAGTTTCTGCTTTTGCAGCAATGGCATTGTTTTTTCAACAAGAAAGAAAAAAAATATTTCAAATGATAAGAGATAATACTTCAAGAGATCCTGAAAAATTAAGTATGGAGGAGTTGAATGATAATTTTCCATTCAAAGATGCATATGCCTGGGGAGGTTGGTTGCAAGGAAGATGGAACCATGCAATAAAAGGAGAAAAGTTTCATGGGAGAGAAATTCGATGGGCTTTCAATGGACAAGGATATAGATCTGGACAAAATTTGAAAGAAGCTGCAATAAATTATTGGCATTTTATTTTAGAAAATGGTGCACCAATTTTAGGAACAATAAATCTACCTATGTCAGTTTGGTTTGAAGGTATTCCATTGTATGTAAAATTTCCTGAGATTAGGAGAGGAGGAATTATTGATGATCCAAACCCTTGGGGATTTAGAACAGACTTTGATAAAAAAGATGGAACCATTGAAGAAAGTGCTTTTGTAACTTATAGAATTTTAGCACTTTGTGAAATTTTAAGAAATGGTATGAAAGAAGATAATTATTTTTTATTTGAAAAGTTAGGGATTGAAGATGAAGTGATTAATGATTTAGAGAAAATGATTATTAGTCCGAGAATAAAGTATAGACATTATAATGCAAAGAAAGATATTTTGTTGGAAACAAATAGAGATGATAGACACCTGATTAAGTTAAGGAACAAATTTGAAAGTTTCTTTGAAGGAAGATTGAAAAGAAATTATCCTGTTGATCAAAGACATTGTGGAAGTTGTCAATATAATGTTTTAGTTGATGATGGAAATGCTGCTTGTCCAAGAATAAAAAAAGGTACTAGATTGTTAGTGCCTGGAGTTTATTTTAAGAAGAGAGCTTTTAGAATTAATGTTTCTAAAAATGAAGGAGAAATAAATATTTTTGGAAGAGTGAGAGAAGATGAATTTGTTGAGAGAGAAATTGCACATTATGATATTAATTATGTTATGAGTGAAGAAATTATTGCACAGTCTTCCTATGATTCTAGTTTGAGAGGAATGGGTTTTGAAGAAAGAATGATTGAGAAAGGGTATAAAGAATTGAAATTTATCTCAGAAGTTCATAGTAAAGTTCTGAAACATGAAGTTGATTTTAGAGATTTTGATTTTGCAGGTAAGAAAAAGATAAAGAAAAAATTAGAAGATTTAGGTTATGAAGAAATTGATAAAGAAACTTTTTTATTAGTTTATGATCCTTTGCCTTTTTAAACTTCTAATTTCAAACCTTGTTTTGCTAAAATAACTTCTAAATTACTTCTCCTATTTAACTTTCTACTAATTTCAAAAAGTTCAGTGTCAGTTCTTCCAGGATTGTGATGTGAAATAATTAATTTTTTAGCTTTTGTATACAATGCAATATTATATACTCCTTCAAAAGTTTCATGGCCAAAACCTCTTACATTTTCATATTCAGATTCTGTAAATTGTCCGTCCATAATTAATACATCTGCTCCACTTGCTGCTCGAATGAATTGATTTATTCTTTGTTGAATTTGATCTTCAGTAAAAGGAATTATTTTTCCTCCTTCTCTTTTATACTTAAATTCCATATCAGTTGAAAAAACTATTTTTTTCCCTTCAGCCTCTAGAATATAACCTTGAACACCATAATCCCTATGAAATTCATAATGTAAATCTCCCTCAGATAAACCAGAATTACTTGGATGCCAACCTGCAACAAAAGAAACAATTTCTTGTCCAGTTTGAGTTCTAAATGATTGATTGGGAGGTAATGAACAAATTTGTCTTAAGTTAGATAATATATCTAAGGAAATTGGAGATACAAAGTTTGCAAATTCAAAATTTAATCCTGAAAATATTTTGTACGGACCAACAACATCTACCTCAACACCATCAGGGTTAAAGTATAACTGTTTTGTACCAAGTAAACCTGATGTATGATCATGATGCATATGAGTTAAGGCTATAGTAACTGCCTTAGGAGATCTTTCTAACATTGTTTCTTGAGCTAAAGGTAAACCTGTACCTGCATCCATAAATATAACTTCATTATCTAACCAAATTCCAAAGCAAGTTGTAGAATTTCCAAATCCTCTGGACTGTTTGAAATCTGTGCCATAAGAACCTCTTGCTCCATATACTTCTATGTTTATCATCTTAGGAATAAATAAGCCAATATACTCTATAAAATGTTTTATGAGAATTTAACGAAAAAATGGTTAATTTTAAATAGTTTTACTGATTTAAGCAATATTATGAAATATGAACCTAGAATTCGAGTAAATAAAGTTTTTGATTTAGATTTGAAAGATAAGAAAATATTGAAATGTTTAGAAGAGAATTCAAGACAAAGTCATAATCAAATTGCAAAAAAAACAGGTTTATCAAAAGAAAGTGTTAGATATAGAATTAAACAGTTAGAAGATAAAGGAATCATACAAAATTATAAAGTTGTAGTCGATATAAAAAAATTAGATTATAGAGCATACCATCTTTTTGTTAATTTAAATAAACCAGATTTGGAAGTTGAAAAAGAATATTTGAAAAAATTAATTAGTTTTCCATTTGTGAGAGCAGTGATTAAGTTTAGTGGAGGATATGATTTTGAAATTGCAATGGTAGCAAAAAATATTGATGAACTAGAAAGTAATTTGACTAAATTATTTAATGGAGTTGATAGATATATTAAAGAAAATGAATTGTTAATTGTTGTAAGAACTTTTGTAGGAAGAGTTTTCCCTAGAAATTTTGTTGATTTTGAGAATGAAAAAAAGAAAATAAGAAAAAAAGAAATTAAAGTCGATGAAAAAGATATTAAAATTCTAAATGTTATGAAAGAAGATGCTGTTATGCCTATATATAAAATTGCAGAAAAAACTAAATTAGGAGTTGATTCAGTAACATATAGAATGAAAAAAATGGAAGAAGGAGAAGTAATTAGAAATTATATTCCAGCTATAAATTATAGAGCAGTTGGTTATCAAGTTTATGCAGTTCTTTTGAGAATAAATAGTTTATATGAAGATGTTGAAGCAAAATTGAAGAGATATTTGATACAAGATCCAAATGTTTTGTGGGCTGTAAAAACTATTGGAAATTATAATGTTATGATCTATCTTGCAGTCGATAAACCTGAGGATTTACATGATACATTAAATAAAATTAGAAGTACATTTGCAAATAGAATAAAAAGTTATAAGACTTTGATTGCTTATGAAGAATATAAATATACTTACTTCCCAGAGTTATTTTTAGGAGAGTAAGATTTAAATATAGTTATTTTAGATTTATTTCTATGATTGAAGAAGCTAATAGAGTTTTTAGAGAAAATTTTGATAATAATGTTTGGTACGGAAGGTGTATCTTTCTGAGTTGGTACTGTGATAAAGGAACATGTAAATTTTGTTTTAGAAGTACAATCAAACATAAAATAAAACATTCTGCTAAAGCTAAAAGAACAAAGGCATCAGTTGTCGTCGAAGCTTTGTTGTGTAAAGCTCTTGGATGGAGAGTTGAATTTCTAACTGGAGGATATGGGATTTTTCCAATTGAAGAATTAGTTGAAATTACAAAGTTAGTTAGTGAAGTATATGGGGAAAAGATTTGGTTGAATTTAGGAGTTATTAGTAAAGAAGATTTGGAAAAGTTTAAACCTTATGTTAAAGGATTAGTTAGCTCAATAGAAACTGTTGAACCTGTTTTACATAAAGAAATGTGTCCAGATAAAGATATTGAACCATATGAAGAAATGTTTGAATATGCAGAAGGATTTAAGAGAAGTATGACAATGGTTGTAGGTTTAGGTGAAAAGAAAGAAGATTTTGAATTGTTAGAAAAGTTTATTGAAAAACATAGATTAGATAGGATTACATTTTATGCTTTGAAACCAGTTGCTGGAAGTCCATTCACTAAAGGACCAGAAACTGAAGATTATCTCTGGTGGATTGCAAAAACTAGAATTAGATTTCCTAAGTTAGAAATTATTGCAGGAACAACAGCAAGAAGATATGAAGAAGTTGGTAAATTATTCGAAGCTGGTGCAAATGCTTTCACAAAGTTTCCTGCTACAAAGAAATTTGGAACAAAAGAAGCTTTTAGAATTGAAGAAGATATTAAGAAAGCAAGTAGAGTTTTGAAAGGAACAATTACAAAGTTGCCAGATTTAGATTGGAATAAAGAAGTTGAAAAATTAAATCTAGATAAAGAACTTGAAATTGAAGTAAAAGAAAAATTAAAATTATATTTAGATAGACTATCCCAATCTTCCAGCTAAATCATCACCAGATGCTTGTGGTGCTTGTTTGTCCATAGCTTTTTTTGCTTCAGCTTCTAAATCAACACCTAATTCTTTTAGTGCCTTAACATGAGCTTCTATTTGTTGTTGTACAACTTGTAAGATTTTCATGAATTCTTGTTGTTCTACAGCTAATACTGATAGTGCGCCTTTATGAAAGCCAATTTGCTCTTCTTTACTTAATTGTTTTTCTGCCATTTTTGTGCCTCAATTAAGTAATGTGGCTGAGAGTTAATATATAAAGGTTGTGGTTAGAAACTTGGCATCATTTCATTGTGACCAAATTGAATGATTAAATCTACTTTAACATTAGGTACATCACAAGCACCATAACAAGAATCAGACCAAATAAATATTTGTGCAGAAGTTTCTTTCTCTAATAACTTAGTAATTTCAGTTGCTCTAGGTTTTAGACCATCACCTAGTTGAAGCAAAACAGTTTCTGCATTGTTCTTTTTGATTTCTTTAACAACTTTATCTAATTCTAAGTCATATTCCATATGCATTTTGAGAAATGTAGAGTTTTTATATGTTTTGGTGGGAATATTTTCAATAATTGTGGCAAAAAATTTATAAATAACTCAGTATTACAAATGTATTACAATGCAAATGAAAGTTACTCAAGTTAGATTACCAGTAAAACTAATTGCAAAAGTTGATCAATTAGTAGAGGAAGGTTTCTATCATTCAAGGTCTGATTTACTCAGAGAAGCAATTAGAAAAACTGTTTTGGAAAAATATATAGGAATTGTAGAGAATAAGAATAATTCTGTAAAAGAAATTAGAGAAATTAGAAAGAAATTATCAAAAATGCAAATAAATTTAGATGAAATAAATAATTTAAATGATTAAATGTTCTGGTTTTTTAGCATAAATTATATTTTTAGAATAATTAATCAATTCATTGTCCCTAGTAATAAGAGTAAAATTATTTTTTTTACAAATTGCAATATGTAAACAATCAAAAAAACTAATTTTGTATTTAAATTTTGATTCTAAATTTCGAGCAAAGGAATAAATCTCTTCATCTGCTTTAATAAAAATTATTTTTTCTTCATTTTTAAAGAAGTTTTTTATTATTTTGAAATTATAAGGATCCTTTAATTTATATTCTAATTCTTTTAATACAAAACCTGAATAATAAATTGAATTGTTATTTGAAGTTAGAATTTTTTCTAAAAATAATTCAACAATTTTCCAATATTCTATTTGAGTATAAGGATTTACTTCTTTTTTGAAAAAATTTAGCCAAATACATGTATCAAAGTAATATTTTCTCATATAGATCAATAAAAAAATTAACTTAAAAAAGATTAACTAGAAAAAATTGAAAGATTTTCAGATTGCAAAAAGTTTATAAAAATATAATAATTAAGAAAAATCATGAAAAGATTGATCTGTTTAAAATTAGATTTAATTTCTATACCAAGTTTATTTTTAGGAAAAGAAGCTAATGCTAAATATCATCTAAAACATGTTTGTCCTAAATGTCCAAAATTTAGAAGAGAAATGAGAGATGTTGAAAATAATCATGAATGTTGGTGGAATCAGAATTGGAGTAAAGAAAAATATGATATACCAAAAACATTTGGAGTTTTGAATTGGATTAGTCAATATTTATTTCTAAAAACTAATTTAAGCAAATATAGAAAAAATTAATTTTTTAATTTGAAAATTTCTGTAATATTTAACTCGAAAGCACAAACAGGAAACTCTAAATTGAAGTTATTTAATACTTGAGGATGAATCTCTCCAATGTAAGCAACTTTTTTATCTCCTACTTTTACTCTTGCACATCTACCTCGAATGAAAGAAGGATGCTCAGCTTCAATAAATTCATATTCCAAACCAATTGATTTCATAACATAATCAAAAACTTGTTTAGCTTTTGTAAAATTAGATTCTTTGTCTGCTAAAGCCCAAGCTAATCTCTTTATAGTATTACAACCAGTCTCAGCAGATTCATCTAAAATTACTACATCACCAACTTCATAGATCTGTTGAGGATATTCTTGAGAAACATTGCTTTCAAAAAATTCCATTAAAGAAGGAATTATCCAAGACCTTAAACAAGACCATTTACTTGAAACAGGATTTGCAATCTCAATTATGTCTCTTTCCTCTTGATTCATTTTTGAAAATTGGTAATCCTTATTTGTTAATGTGAAATTTAAAACTTCTTGAGCACCAAAACCAGGTAATAAGTTTCTAACATCTTCACAGAATATTTCTTCAGGATCTAAGTCACCAACTGTTGCAATTTCTGGTAAATGAGGTTCAATTTTATTATAACCATAAGAAATTAATATGTCTTCAATAACATCAATAGGATGTAAAATATCTTGTCTGTAAGAAGGATACTCAACTTCTAAACTATCTTTAGCTCTCTTTACATTATAACAATAACCTTCAAGAAGATCTTTCATTTCTTTTATTGATAATTTTATCCCAGTAATATTTTCTATATCATCAAATTTAACCTTAATTCTTTTAGGTTTGAAATCTGGAGTTACAATTTTTTCTTCTCCATAATCCAAAGTTACAGATTTTATTTTCCCAGATCTGTCAGCAATTGCAGCAACTAAAATATTTAATGCAACTTTTAAATCTTCTAAATCTGTTCCTGTTGCTTCTATAAAAAGATTTTTAGTTTTTTCTGAAACCTTTCCAGAATATTGAGAATTTATAATTGGTGGCATAGATAAAATATTCTTTTTTGAATCAATAACAATAGGATATTTGTCAAAGTCTTTTAATAAATCTTTGTACTCAATTCCTTTGGGATGAGTTTCCAAAATTTCTTTTAATGTCATATCAACCTTATATTCTAATGGAATGAATTTTACAGAATCAGGTTTTACAGCCTTGTAAGTAATTGGAGTTTTTATTTTATCAAAATCATAAATACCTAAAGCAACCCTTTTTCTTTTTCTGCCAAAAGTTAAACAAACTTTTTCTTGAATTTGAATTAACTGTTTAAGTAAATCTTCAGTAATCTCAACACCTTCAATTACAGCAGCAACAATAAAAGGACGGACATCATCAACAGTTCTGTCAACATGCAAATAAATGTCTGATTCTTCAACTATGTATTCTTTGATACCTTTTTCATCAGTAAAATGAGATTTTAAAACTCTAGCAATTCCTTCAGTAGACCATAAGTCAGGTCTATTAGTGTCTTTAATGTCAACTTTAATTTCGTCACCATCGACACCATCAATCTCACCTTTAACTAAAAGTATTGCTTCACTTTCAATTTCTTCAAAAGTGAACTCTTTACCTGAAAGCATATTCAAGTCCTTTAATGATACATCTATTGTTGGCATCTTAAACCATCCTTGGTTGTCTTAACCATTTTAAATCTTGACTAAATAAATATCTAATGTCTTTTATTCCTAATTTGAACATAATTAATCTGTCAATTCCTAAACCCCAAGCCATTACAGGCACATCTATATTTAATGGATTTGTAACTTCAGGTCTGAAAATTCCTGCACCACCAAGTTCTACCCAACCTAAAGTTGGATGTTTTGCAGAAATTTGAACAGAAGGTTCTGTAAAAGGATAATAATCAGGATAAAATCTCACTTCCTCAGCACCAGCAACTTCAATTGCAAATTGTTTTAAAATTCCTAATAAAGTTTTGAAGGAAATAGATTCGTCAGCAACAAAGCCTTCCATTTGATTAAATTCTATTAAATGAGTTGCATCTAAAACATCAGGCCTGTAACATCTACCAATAGCAAAATACCTACAAGGAATTTTTACACCCTTTGCCATAGTTCTAGCTGATAAAGCTGTTGTATGTGCACGAGGCATAAGCTGCATTGCAATCTCTGGTGACCATTTGTAACCCCAACCCTTAGAAAGTGTTTGTCCACCTTCCTCATGTGCAAGTTTAACTCTATTTACAACAAGTTCATCAGGTAATTTTCCATGGACAGGTTTCTTTAAATGATAAGTGTCAGTCCAAGTTCTTGCTGGATGATTTTGAGGCTGGAATAAAACATCAAAATTGAAAAATTCAGTTTCAATTAATGGACCAACCATTTCTTCAAAACCTAGTTGAACTAATTTTTGTTTCATTTTAGTTAAAGACTCCATGTAAGGTTGTCTTCTTCCACCATAAATACTAGGAACATTAATTTTTACATCATAAGATCTAAAGTCTTTAGATTTCCAAATGTTTTCTTTTAAAATCTTAGGAGTTAATGTTTCAATTAAATCTAAGTCAATTTTTTCTTTAGCTAAACCTTTACCTAATTCAGTAAGTTTGATCTTTCTTTCTTTAAGAGATTTTGTGATAATAATATTTTTTCTTTTCTTTAAATTTTCATAAGCATGTTTTTCTTCATCAGAAAGATCTTTTTGTGTTCTTGGTAAAGATTTTAAGAATTTTTCTTCCAAAGTTTCCTTTTCTAATAATTTTTTACCTTGATCTGTAATTGAAATTTCTTTTCCCAATTGGATTGCAGCTTTTTTCTTTAATTCTCCAAGAGCAATGTTAAGTTCATCCTTTTCAAGTTTTAATTCTCTAATCTGTAAAGGTTTATCTTTTACTTCTTCTAATAATCTTCTTTCAGGTAAGCCTTTCTTGAGATATTTTTTTCCTAAATCTGATAAAGAAATCTCTTCAGTAATGTTTTGTTCAGACTTTAGAACCTTTTTGTTTTCTAACCATTGTAAAGCTCTCATAGCTTCAACCTCTTGTAACTTTGAAGATTTAGCTAATTCCTTTAATGTAATATTATTTTTAAGATTAGGAACAACTTTCCTCTCTAATGGATGAAGGCTACGAATTAAGTCTTTCATTAAGAAAAGAGTAATTTATAGAGATTTTTAAAGGTTTGGGATAGAAATTATTAAAAAAATAGTTTATTCTTGACAAATAGTAGTTATTTCTGAAAATCTTTCAATTATTTGTAGTGAAGACTTATAAACATATTTAGAATTATCTGTTTTTATGGATAAAGATAAGTTGATTGTTTTCCAAGGTGAAGAAATTAGAAGAACTTGGTATAAAGGAGAATGGTATTTTGTTATTGTAGATATTATAAAAATTCTTACAGATTCTAAGGATCCAAGAAGTTATTTGAAAGATATGAGAAGAAGAGATGAAGATTTATCTGAAGGGTGGGTTCAAATTGCCACCCCCCTTTTAATTAATACTACAGGAGGAAAACAAAAAATAAATTGTACCAATACAGAAAATATATTTAGAATAATTCAATCAATTCCCTCAAAGAAAGCTGAACCTTTCAAGAGATGGTTAGCAAAAGTAGGATATGATAGAGTTCAAGAAATTGAAAATCCTGAGTTAGCTCAAAAAAGGATGAAGGAATTATATAAATCTAAAGGTTATTCAAATGATTGGATTGAAAAAAGAGTAAGAGGTATTGTAGTAAGAGATGAATTAACAAATGAATGGGAAAAAAGAGGAGTTGAAAAAGGAAAAGAATTTGCTATTTTAACTTCTGAAATTTCAAAAGCTACTTTTGGTTTAAGTCCAAAGGAGTATAAAGAAATTAAAAGTTTAAATAATGAAAATTTAAGAGATCATATGAATGATATGGAATTAATATTTACAATGTTGGGAGAAAAAGTCTCTACTGAAATTACAAGAAAAAAAGATGCACAAGGATTTTATGAAGTTAAAGATGCTGCTAAAAAAGGTGGAAAAATTGCAGGTAATGCAAGAAATGAAACAGAAAAAGAATTAGGAAAATCTATTACTTCAAGTGAAAATTATTTAAATTTAGATAAAAAAAATAAAAAATTATTAAAAAAATAGTTTATTCTTGACAAATAGTAGTTATTGTGTCATCTGAGAGGTTAATATGAGCAACAGCATTAAGAGTTTTAATATAAGAAATTAAATCTAATTTACAATCTCCAGTGATCTCTCCTGAACAGTGTGTGTTTACTAATGGATCAAATCTTTGTAATGAATATAAAGAATTTAAATTTAAAGTTTCTTCAATACAAATATCTTTTGCAGTTGGTTCATTATAATCTTTATTAAAATTGTCATTAATCCAACATGCACCAATTAAACTAGATGTAACTAGAAAGTATTTAACATCTTCTTTGTTTATATTCATAGTCTATGCCCTCTTCAAATTTTTCCAATTCAGTTCAAACATCTGATTTAGAGCTTGTGTAAAATATGGAGTCTTTACCCAAACACCCATGTCATATGCTTCATGAACTTCTTGATCATCTGAAAGCATGAAAAGCAATTCTTTACCATCAACAAGAATAAACCTTGCTTTTGTTAAATCTTCAGCAACTCTTACATCAACTGCATCTTTAACATCTTTTGGTAAAAATGAAAGTTCTTTTACAGGTGCAACAATTCTAATCTTTACACCACGAGCTTTTGCTTTTTTAACTACATTTTTTAGAACATCAAGTTTTCTTAAAATACCTTTTTCAGTTGTCATAATTGAAACTGTTGAATTAGCATTAGTAAACATTGATTTTAAATGATCATATACATTTTTTCTTCCTTTTAAAATTCCTGAAAGGTCAGCTGGTTCTACTCTATCAATACCTTGTTTGTATAGTAATTCAATTTCTTTGTAAGAAGGTGTAGCTGATACATTTTCAAGCTGAGAGATATTTTCTAAAGCTTCTCTCTCTAATTTATCTTTTCTTCTTTTTAGAATTTCTTCAGGTTTTACAGCAATATATTTGATAGGCTTTCCAAGCTTCATTATAATAAAACTCTTTTTTTCCAAGTTTTCTAAAACATCATAACTTCTACTTCTTGGTACGCCTGAAATATCAGCTAATTCTCCAGCTGTAGCTACTCCTCTAGATAGCAAAGCTGTCCAAACTTTAGCTTCGTAAATATTTAAATCAAATGCTGATCTGATCTTTTTTAAAAATTCTTCATTAACAATCATTTTTTGCTCCTTAATCAAGAAAAAAGAAAAATAATTCCTTTATAAATCTTTCTATTTTTTCACTTCAGACCAGTAGTAACTTTATACACTATTAATATAGCTTTTTGAGTAATATTTCGCTATAATGGCTAGGATAAGTGTAATTATGCAGAATGCGACCAATATATAGAATTGAACAGCTAAGTCTGAGAAAGTTGAATTGAACAAGAATATCTTCTTTAATAGACTTTCAGCTAGAATAAAAGGATTATATATTACAATACTTCTTGTGAAAGAAGAGAGAGTTTCTAAAGGTAAAATAGTGTTAGAAAAGAAAAGCATTACTAAAGCTGCAGAAACTGTAGCTAAGGTTACACTCTGTTTTGTGTTAAATAAGTAACCAATAAGCATACCTAATAAAATAAAGAAAGCACCAGTTACAATTAATATTAAAGCTGCTAATAAGAATAAACTATAACCTAGCTCTCCAAAGAAATAGAACAAAATACCCATGATAAATACAGTTTGTAAGATCAATACAAGCATATTTAACATAAACTCTCCAATCATAAAGAATAGGAAATTTGTTGGAGTAATAAAATTTCTAAAATAAGCTCTTGAAGTCTTTTCAGCAATTATATTTGAAGAACTCATTAACAAAGATACAAACATAATTAGAATTACTAGCAAAGTAGGGATAATGTAAAATAAGAAACTATTGTTGGAACTAATTGGTTCAATGTCAGTAGAAATTGGAGAAACAATATTCTCAACATTTGTAATTGTTAAAGAAGAAATTCCTTCACTAACAGTATTTAAGTTACCTTCTAACTCTTCCAAGTCCGAAGCTTGATTAGATAAATCAGTTTTTATTGAAGAAACTGATGTGGATGATGAAGAAACTGATGAAGATGCAGAATCTAAAGTTGATGTAGCTGAACTATAATAAGATTCTAAAGTATTAATTTGAGATTCTATAGTTGAAGTTGCAGAACTACTTAAGTTGTAAGTTGAAAGTAATGAAGATAATGCAGAATCCATTGAAGATGAATCATATGTTGAATAAGATAAATCTAATCCAGATAAATCTGAAGAAATACTAGAACTAGAAGATTGTAAACCAGAGTTTTCAGAAATTAATGAGTCGAGTAAAGATTGACTTTGAATAACTTCAGTATTTGTTGTATCTAATACAGTTAAAATCTGAGTAACTAAATCTTCACTTAATTCAGAGGCTTCAACAGATACTCTCGTGGAAACTTGACTTGAAATTAAATAAGCAATATTTAACCTAGAATTGTCTACAAAAATTTGTATTACATTATTGGCACTGTTATCTACAACTAAGGCACTAGGAAATTTTAAACAAACTTGGAAAGAACCAGATTTAACAGTATCAATACATTCCTCCTCAGAGTTGAATTTTAAAACATTATATTGAGATTCCGTTAAGTCTTGAATTATAGATTCTGATAAATTTGAATAAGATTCTGAATAAGCAGCAACATTTAAGTCATACAAATTTGAAGTGTTAAATGCTAAAGCTACTAATAATACAATAAGTAATGGACCAAAAAAGAAAATTAAAGCAGAAAGCTTAGATCTAATTAAAAGCCTTAAATTTTTTGAAAGAATATAAAATAATTTTACAAATACATTTAATTTAGGTCGCTCTATGAAAACATCAAAATTATGTTTGATTGATTTTGATTTTTTCTCCTCAGGAGTTTCCTCTTTCTTTGTTTTTAGTTTTGCTAAAAAAGTCATCTTGTTACAGCCTCGAATACTTCTTCAATTGAAGGTTTGCTTACTTCAACATTTAATAATTCGTCCCTATTTACTAAAACATGATTAAGAATCTTTGATAAAATTCTATCTGCATCATTTGTGTATAAATAAATATCTTTATCTTTTTGGAATATTTTTTTAACTCCAGATCTTTTTAACTCTCCAATGATTTTATTGTAAGCTTTCTTTTTTGTTTCAAATCTGATTACTTGATCTTTTGTGTACTTATCTTTTAGTTCCTCAGGTGTACCAATCTCAATTATTTTGCCATTATGTAAAATTGCTAAAGTATCGCAAATATGTTCAACTTCACCAAGTAAATGAGAAGTAATGATTACTTTTGTACCTTCATCACTAATCTTTTTTATTAAAGCCATTAATTTTTTTCTTAGAACAGGATCTAAATTTCCTGTAGGTTCGTCTAATAGTAAAACCTTAGGATTATGAATCATTGAACAAGCAATGTCTAACCTTCGATACATACCTGTAGAAAGTTCACCAGCAATTTCATCTCTAGAATCTTTCAAATCTACAAAGTCTAGAATTTCTTCCATTCTATGATCAATGTCAGAACCTTTCATATTGTATAATTTTCCAAAATAGTGTAAATTTTCCTCAACAGTTAGTTTAGGATAAACACTACCATCTTGAGTTGCAAAACCAAAAAGTTGACTAATGATATTTTTATTTCTGTTAATGTCAATTGCATTGTAAAGAACTCTTCCTTTGTCTGGTTTCCAAAAACCAATTAAAGTGTTCAATAAAGTTGTTTTTCCACAACCAGAAAGACCCATAATTCCAAAAACACCTTCAAAAGGAATTTTTAAGTCTAAATTTTCAATAACTGAACGCTTACCAAATTTTTTTGTAATATTATCAAAATGGATAAACCCCTCTTCTCCCATAATTAATTATTAGAGAATTATATTTAAAAAGCTTTCTAAGAAAAAGAAAAAATTATCTAACCCCATAAGGAGGTATTTCTGTTATTTCTTCTGTCAGTTCTTTTGAAGACATAACATTGAAATCAGATGTTGAAAGACGACCGATATTATCTGAATCAAAATAGTTATATCCATTCCATGAACAAGGACAATTATTATTTAAGTTCGTTTCAGTACAAGGATGATCAAATTCTAATATAGTTCCTTCTTTTATTTTATGTGCAAGACCAGATAAAGTTTTATTTCCTCCAGATTTATATATTTCAGCAATACATGTTTCTCCATTTATTTCTAATTCAAGAACATAACTAATTGTATTTGCTTGAGGGATTACTTGTTCTCCAATGACTGTTCCATAAAGTGGTTCATTAACAGGTTCTGCTTTTACTTCTTTAATAAGAGTTTGTTCTAAAGGAGAACTTTCTTCTAAGTCATTGTTAAATATTCCAGGAATAAAACTTCCACCAATTGCACTTACTGTTGCTATAAGAGCAGTAGATTTTATACCAAATTGCATTTTACCTAGTTTAGGGAATTTAGATTTATATTTTACTTTTAATTTTTCCATCTTAATTCGAGAAATAAATCCTGAGTTTATAAAATTTACTTAGTAAGCTATTTAAACTTGGTAAAGAATTATATTTGTAATGAAACATACACCAAAGATTATATTTGTTTTAATAGCTTTATTTTTAGTATCTCAAATTTTAGGATTAGCTGTATATCAACAATATTATGATGTTGATACTTTGCCTTTAAATATTGAAAGACCAGAGACAAGCACAGAAAGTTCTTTTGTGTGGATATTTGGATTGATTCTAGTAGCTACAGTTATAGCATTAGTTTTAATAAAACTTCAATGGATGAGATTTTGGAAATTTTGGTTTTTAATTAGTATATTTTTAACATTAACAATAAGCTTTAGCGCTTTTATTCCAGAAATAATTGCAATATTGTTAGCAGGTATATTGGCAGTGTGGAAAGTATTCAAAGATAATGTTATTGTACATAATTTTTCTGAACTTTTTATTTATGGAGCTTTGGCTGTAGTTTTTTCACCATTACTTACTATAGTTACAGTTTTAGCATTGTTAATTTTAATATCAATATATGATTATATTGCAGTTAGAAAAACAAAACATATGGTGAAATTAGCAAAAACACAAAGTAAAGCAAAAGTTTTTACAGGATTGTTAATACCATACAAAAAAAGTGTGGCAATTTTAGGAGGAGGAGATATAGGATTCCCATTAATTTTTTCCGCAGTTGTTATGTCACAATTTTCTTTAGGTTTGTTAGATTGGAGAACTTATGTAATTCCAGTTTGTTGTTCATTAATGTTGTTAGCCTTATTTGTAAAAGGTGATAAAAGAAAATATTATCCTGCAATGCCATATTTAACATTAGGATGTGTATTAGGTTTAGGAATAGTTATGTTATTCATTTAATTCTTCATCAATTAATTCTTTCATTCTTTTTATGAACTCAGGAAAATCTTCATTTTTTATTCCAGTCCCACAAGCATGTGCATGACCTCCACCTCTACCATGTAAACCTTCTAAAGATTTTTGGATCTTATCAGGTAAATTTACTTTCCGAGATCTCCAACTAATAATTGTTTCACCTTCTTTTACTCGAGCAATACAAAGAACTTTTGCTTTTGTTCTATATGTTAATTCAGTAGAAAGCATTGAACTAAAACTTTCCTTGCCAGAAACATAAGTGTATAAGAATAAATTTTCTTTTGAATCTAATTCATTGTAAGCATCCAAAGCATCCTTTAACATTTTATTATATCCTTTTAGTCGTTTTGTATAATATTTTTTTATTTTTTTACCAGCAGGAGTTTTTTCTTCAAGAATTTCATAAGGATCTTCTATTTTTGTTAATGTATTAATGTTAGATCTAACATCTTCTCTTTTTCCTTTTAAACAAAAGGCATAACCCTTTATTAATTCAGAAAAATTTGATTTGAAATAAACATCACCAGGAGATTTAATCTTTTCTGGAAGTAATTCAGGAAATTCTTCTTGTAACTCTTTGTAAAAATCAGGAATATACCAATCAGCAAAAATACCAATTGAAGCTAACCATATTGAACCTTCACTAATTTTATATGCCCAATAAGTTGTAGAAATATTATTATTTTTGTCATTAAGCATAGGATTGTAATAATGATAATTTTTTGCTTTTAGATTATGAGGAGGATGATGGTCAATGTGAACAATTGGAATATTTGTAACATGATCTAAAAAATATTGGTCAATAAATGGAATATCAAGAAAAATAACCAAATCATGATTGTTAAAACGAATGTTCTCAATTATAGGATCATTTTCACTACCATCTCTATAAGTATAAGGTGTACCATACCCTTTTCCAAGATATTTTCTAATTAATAAAAAAGAACAAAGACCATCCTGGTCGTCATCAAATAAAATAATTGGATTATTAGCTTTATTAAAAATTTCTCTTATTTCTTTTATTTGTTCTTCAGTTATCATTTTTTACCCTTGTAAAAATCTGTGTAGTTTACTGGTGGAGCTTGTCTCTTTCCAAGAGAAACCCCAGGTTTAGTAACTTTTGATACTCCAGATTTTCTAAGAGTTGTGTAGTAATATATAAAACCTCCTATTACCACAATAAATACAATAGTAAAGAAAAATATTAATATTGCTTTTGTACTACTTTTCTTTTCTTCACAAACTCCAGAGTTACAAATATAACCAGAGTCACATTGAACATCCATAGGACATGAAGTACAAGTCTCACCTTCTTCTGCAACACCATTTCCACATACAATAGCATCTTCTGAATCAGATAATATTGAAGCTACCTCTATTTCCTCTTCAGTTTGAACAGTTACTGACCAAGATTGAGTTGTAATATCAGTGCCATCAGAAATTTCTACTTTTATTGTAAAAGTTCCTGCAGTAGCAAAAGCATAAGAGAAAGTTGACTCAGAATGAGATTGATCAACATCATCAATATACCATGTGTAAGTTAAAGATTCGGATTCTGAATCAGAAGCTGTTACTGAAAAGTCTACTGAATCACCTTCAACAATACTTGGATCAGAATCAGGTGTAAATGAATCAACAGTAGGAGCATTATTTGAAGAAGTTGTAGTAGTTGTTACTGTTCCTACAGAGATTGTAAATGTATTACTTTGAGCAGACATCGCAGAATCAGAAGCTGTTATGTAAACTTCCTCAGAACCGGTCCATAATACTTCAGGAATAATTGTAATAGTATCACCATTTTCAGCAATAGTAAAATGAGAATTTGATATTGTGTAGTTTAAAGCGTCACCATCAATATCTTCAAAGTAAGATGTCATGTCTAAAGAATAATTTTCATCTCGATCCAAAGTTTTATTTGAAAAGTTTAAAATTGATGAAGGAGCATCATTAACAGCAGTCACAGTTAAATTAACACTGTTACTAGTAGCACCTATATCTGATGTGAAAATAACTATCTCAGAGCCTGTCCAATTTGGTACAGGTGAAAAAGTTACAACATTATCTGAAGCTATTTCAACTCTAATTGAAGAGTTTCCTGAAACTGTATATATAGTTGCTCCAGAAAAATATGTATCTAAGTCAAAAACATCAGAGTTATTAGAATCCTCAGCCCAAGATTGATTTGCAATAGGACCTGAAAAAGTTGAAGTTGAAACTGTGAAAGTATAATTTGCAGAAGCAAAAGCTGTGTCAAAGTTTGCATTTTCTGCTAAACAATTCCAAGTGTATGTACCATCTGATAAACTTGATACAGGAAATTGTGCAGAGCTGATATTTCCAGATGAAGAACTTGTTTCAGCCCAAGTACCAGATGTATCAGTGTAAAGTTTTATTGATGTCATACTGTAAGTTTCTTCAGTTACAGAACAATTTAATAAAAATGAAGTTGAACTGTTTGAAACTGCATCAGTAGGTGCATTCAAAGTTACAGAAAGGGCAGATACTGATGGAATTATTATTAATAGTAATAAAATTAGTAAACCTCTTTTCATATTTTAAAATGAGTTAGTGTTATTTAAATAAGTTTTGATATATTTGAGAACAATTATTCTTATAAAGTTGAAAGTTAAGTATGAGTTTATGTTTTGGACAATATTATTTTACCTGTTTTTGATTTTAGTTTTTCTAGTGTTTCTTAAATTAGGTAGAATGCAAGTTGGTGGGAAAAAGGTTATGAGTTATCCTATGAGAGTTAGTATTGCAGTAATATTTCCGTTAGTTTTTGTTTTAGTGTTTTTATTTAGCTCAATATTTTTATTGTTTGTAATGGCATTATTGTTAATTATCTTATTAATATTCATGCTAATGTTTTTGGTGGGAAAAATAGATTTGATATTTTCAAAACCTGAAGAAGAAAATGAAGTTGTAGTTGTAAGAACTATTAGACCTAAAACTAAAAAAAGAAAGAAGTTAAAAAAATAAAAAATTTATTTATTTCTACTTTTGTTTGCTCTTCTACTTGGTCTTAACTTCTCAGCACCCATACCTTTTTTAGATAAACCTCTAGACTTTCTAGCAGCAGAAGTTTTTCCTCTTAATACTCTGTTTGTATGTTTTCTGAATTTTAACCAAGATAATTGTTTGTCAGCTTTAATTTCAGGTTTATATGGATCAACCATGATTACTTCAAACCATGCATAAACACCATCTTTAGCAACTTGATATGAATTTAGAACTTCCATGTTTTTATGCTTTTTTTGAACTCTTTGCTCAGCAACCCATTGATAACTCATACCTACAATCTTAACTCTTCTTTGAGTTCTAGACCTTCTACCTTTCTTTCGCTGTTCTCTCTTTCTTCCACCACGCTTAACTCGAACTCTATACATAACAATTCCAGTCTTTGCACGATAACCAAGAGATCTAGCTCTGTCTAGTCTTGTAGGTCTATCAATTTTAACAATAGAATTTTCTTTTCTCCACTTAATTAGTCTTTCTTTGTATAAACCACCTAAATTAGCTTTAGGCTTTTTCCACATTTTTCCAATATATTTGTATATTCCCATTTTAATTCCTGTTATTCGCATCTATAGGCAGGATTCAGGTTGTGATGCCCACATGTCCTTTAGCCAATAATGGTAAATAACTAAAGAATTTGGAAATTTGAGAGTTTTTAAAGGTTTCTGTGTAGATTGAGTTTAATTGACATAGAATATATAAGGTAAATGTGATTAGAAATGGAGAATGGGATTTGATTGCTTGAAATGTATGGGGAAACATTATAGTAAACCTTTGAAATGTGGACATAATTATTGTCCAATTAGTTCAAAAATTAATAGTTTGCAAGGGAAAAAATTAGATAAAAAGGAATTTGTTGGTACAGCTCCAGGAGTTTTTATTGGAAGATATAATTATCCTAAAATAAATGTAGGGATTTTAGCACCTCCAGAAAAAATTGAGAAAGATGCAGAACTTTATGAGTCTCCAAATGAATGGAGTAAAAGAGATTTTGAAATTAATGATGTTCTGAAGTTTAGATCTGTAATAATAAATTCAAGTTTTCAATCATATGTTAAAACAAATAGTTCAAAAATTTTGAGTATGAGCCAAGAAGTAGCTATGGCGTCAAAACCTGTAGATCTAGAATTTAATTTAGATAAAAAACCATATTATAATGTGAAAACTTCTGAAGTTGAAACAGTTATGGGAGCTAGAGCTGAATTAAGAAAAGCAGTTTTACAAGAAAATCCTAAGATTGATAAAAAAGTTGATTATGTAGTTTCAGATAATGATTTGAAATCAGTCGGTGCATTATCTATTTTGTATAAAAAAGGTTATGATGAGAATTTTTTGACAAATTTGTTGTCCATAGGAACTTTAGGATTAAAACCACAAAGAAAATTAGTGCCAACAAGATGGTCAATTACTGCTGTAGATGATACTTTAGGAAAAGATTTGATTGAAGAAATTAAAGATTACAAAGAAATTGATTGTAAATTGTATTTTGGAGGATATTTAGGAAATTATTATTTGATTATGTTTTTTCCTAGAGTTTGGAGCTATGAACTTTTTGAAATGTATATGCCTGAAACTCTGTGGAACCCAAATACAGAATTAAAAGTTATGACAGATCATGAATTTTATGAAGGAAGAAAAAAATATGCTGATAATTGTGTGGGAGGATATTATGCATCTAGGTTAGGAGTTTTAGAGAAATTTAAAAGTTTGAAAAAACAAGGAGCTGTTTTAGTTTTGAGGTTTATAACAAATGAATATACTATGCCCTTAGGAGTTTGGGTTGTAAGAGAAGCTACAAGGAAAGCTTTGGAAAAAGAAAGAGATTTTGATTCTAAGGAAGAAATGATAAAATTTGCAAAAGATTTATTGTTAAAAAAGTTTAATTATAATATAGATGTGACTTTGAAAAAAAGTAGAGTTTATGATCATATAAATAAACAAAAAACTTTGAAAGATTTTTTTAAAGCTTGAAATTATTAATTATATCTTTTACTTTTTTTGCATCCCAGCCTTTATCTGTTAATGTTTTTGTTATTGAACTTGGATCTTTTCCAATCTCTATTTGAGAATAAATATATTTTTTTAATTTAGAAGTGAATTCATCATCTTCTTCAAAAGTTAATTCTTCATCGTCAATATCATATAATCTTCTTGAACTTAATATTGTTGAAATTCCAAATCTAAAGAAATAAAATATTGCAAGATTTGCTATTATGATATATAATAAGATTGCTACAGTAGTTGAAATGGATTCAGATTTAAAGTCTCCAGCTAATAATGAACCTAATACTTCCTCAGCAAAACCTTCTTCTTCATCTTCTACTTCTTCCTCAGCAGCAGATTTTAAAACTTCTTCAGATTCAGGATCTTGAACAGTTACATAAAAACTATCAAAAATATTTAAGTCTGCATAATAATAAAAATAATCATCATCTTCGTCAATAAGCTCAAGTGAATATATGTTGCCATCACTATCTTTTATTATTACTTCCTTGTCAAGATAATCTTCTAACCAAGATTTTTCTAGACCATAAATCAAAGATAAGGTTTCTAATTCAGAATCTCTTAAATTTAATCCATCAATGTAAAAAGATTTGTAAATGTCCTCTTCAGTATTAATATTTGAACCAACTAATATGAAAACATCTTCTTTGTCAAGATTTGAAGTGAAATATAATTCTAATACTCCAGTCTCTTCATCATAAACATCTAAGTAATTTTCTTCACCACCAGTAATTCCTGTAAAATAAAATTCTAACTCATAAAATTCTTCTTCCTCAATCTCAATTTCAATCTCCTCGGAATCATCTGAAGAAGAACTTCCTTCTGATGAGGTTCCTCTCGAAGCTAAGTATTCAATTAAATCTGCAGTTAAATTAACATAGAAAGTATAAGTTCCCATTTCAGTTATATTAACTTTAGCAAAACCACCATAATCTCCCAAAGTATAAATTTTTGGAGGTTGAAGTTCTGTGAAATTCTCAAAAGAATGATTAAAGTGATAAACTCTAGCAGTATCTCTTTCTCTTTCAAAAACATTTAATGCAGTGTAAGCTAATCGTATTGTAGAATTGCCAGTTAAATTCTCTTCAATATTTTCATCTAAAAAATAAGTGTAAAAAGTTGTTGATGCCTTTAAGTATCTGTCAATAACTGTATATTCCGGATTAGTTCCTCCAAAATGAACAATTAAGTAAGCTTTACCACTCATGTTATTTAAAGTTGTAAAATTTATTGCATCTATAGAATTTAGACTTAAATTGTTAATTTGGTTTGCAGTAGTGTTAAATTTTACTGAAGTTTCATATAATGGATCACTATTTTTAAAAACATAAAAACTTGTTGTATCATTTGTTGTTCTGCCAAAAGAATCGTTACATAAGAAATAAAATGTATCAATACCATATTCAGTTATGTTTACTGTTACAATATGTTTTATTCCTTGTGGTGTAGTCATTGGTTCAAATGATATTGATTTATTTTTCCAAAAACAAGTTGCAATCTCATCAGTTACTAATTCTAATACTGCTGATCCATCAGATAAATCCTTTGTAAGGTCCTCTGTAACAGTTACCACAGGTGATCTTGTTTCAAAAACAATAGTTTCATTGTCCCAAGCTGAAAAATATTTTGTTCTTTGTCTCTCAGATTCTTGAGCTGTTGAACTTAAAGCTCTTGCTTGCCATATATAAGTTCCATCAGGATAACTTGAAGGAGATACATAACTATAATTTGTCCAATTTAAATTTGTTATTGAATCTCTAGCAACATTACTTATCCTAACTTCATCTATAACTCCATCTATTTGTAAACTAGGACTTGTTGTTGATCCTAAATAGAAAAAACCTGTTAGAGCATGATCAATAAGACTAAGAGATGTTTTGTTAACTTGAACCCCATCAATAAATAAAGAAATATTTTTTTCACTCTCCCAAGAGAAAGCAATATGATGCCATTCTGAAGCAGACCATGAACTGATATTATAAGTAAGAGGAACATGTTTATTAATTCCAAATCTTAAATTTAATTGAGAGTTTGTTCTGTTTAATTCTATTCGATCATTATTTTGATGTATGAAAAAATTATCTTCCTGATCAGTTGGATCCCAGTTAGGTTTTAACCAAAATTCGATTGTTCCTGATTTGTTAGATATCAAACCTTGAGAAGGAATTTTTAAATAATCATCTGAATCAGAAATTAATAATCCATCCCCCCATTTTCCTTTCATTGATACTCCATTAGTTAACCATTCATTTGTTTGAATATCTTCCATATTTTCAAAGTGTTCAACTAAGAAAGTGTAATTATCATCAGCTTTGTCCATCTCTGAGAAATTATTTATTCCTAATCTAGATATAATTGGATTAGATAAATTTGTAAAATTAGATAATACAAATTCATAGTAAATATAGTCAGAGTTAACATCAGTAGCATTTGTCCAATTAAAAGGATAAGAACCATCGCTTAGATTTAATGAATAACCTGGTGCTGTAATGTTAGTTGCACTTACTGGTGAATTTTGAATATATGTTGAATAGTTTCTTAATTTAATATTTATATCTGTAAGTTTAGGTGAAATTGCCCTATCAGAAGTTTCAAAGATTGCTCGGTATTGAAAAACATCATGTAATGCAGGTGTATATTCTCCATTTGAATTATGATATCTGCCAATGAAATGTTCGTAAGCTTCCTCTTCTGATAAAGTTCTATTGTAAATAATAAAAGAATCCATTGTACCATTAAATTTGAATTTTCCTGCTGCTGAACCTAATGCAAAGCTTGCAGTACCACCAGGAATTGTACCATTCATTGTAAGATTAGATTCCTTTTTTCCATTTAAATAAAAAGAAGTCATATTATCTGCATCATTTGTAATAAGTATGTGAGACCAAGAATTTAAAGGAAGAGAAGATGTACTATTTAAGGTATAATTACCAGTATCTTTAACTACAAAAAAGTTAATATTTCCTGAAGCATTTGTTTGTAACTTATATTTGTCTTTTGTAAATAAACCAATGTTTCCAACTGTATATCTTGGTTTCACCCAGAGTTCAAATGAATAGTTTTGAACTGTACTTAATCTTATATCTGTAAATGCATTTGCTATAGCTATTGCACTTCTTCCAAAAAATAAAGCACCTTGAGAATGATAACCATCATAAACAAAATCATTAGGTCTCATCATTACATTTTGAGCAGTTCTTAATTCTCTTGTTAAATTAATTTCTTCTTCATTAAAATCTAGAGCTAATACTATCCTGTCATCTTTTGCTCTTGTAGGATCAGAACCTGAGAATTCGCTCCAAATAATACTCTGATTATATAATCTGTGACCAGACCTTAATTGAAATGTTAGGTTTGTTCCTGCAGGTGTAACATTGTTCCATTTTAAGAAGGCTTCATCATTCCATTCTTTAAGTTCAAAAATTTTTGAAGTGAAATTTCCTCTTATAAAGTAAAGGTCTGAGAAATTTGCTAAAGTCATGTTGCTAGATTCATATGTAATATTAACATAATCTAAAGTACCATTCCCAAAATGATTTTCTGTTGTATCTACTATTAAAGTAGAATTTTTAGAATAAGTCATAATACCATTTTCATAATGGTCAAGAATTTCTGTTGCACTTAAACTAGTATTAAATATTGCAAATTCATCAATATAAGCTTCACTTGCAGCTCCACCAATTTTTTTACCAATAGAAGCATTTCCAGCCATATTCACAATGTCACCCGTATAAACTGTAGAATTATCAAGTTGACCATTAATATAAACTCTTAACTCAGAACCATTAAATGTGAAAGCTAAATGTGTCCAAATATATGGAAGAACTAATTCTGTTCCAATGATTCTATCAACAGATTTTTCATTACTTGAATTTTGAAATTGTATTCTAGGATACCCTGATTTTGCTTTAATTGTAAAATTTCCATGACCAAAAAGATTTTGATGAGTTATAATATTAGTAAGATTTACCCAAAATTCATAAGTAAATGCAGAAGAAGCATTTAAATTTGGTGGGTTTGAGATATTCATGTAGTTTGTATTAGAAAATAATATAGAATTGTAATATTTTCCTCTAGACCAAGAATCAGAATCTAAGATTGTTCCATTATTAGTCATATTTACCAAGTCATAAACAGTGTTTCCAGTTCCTTTGTCAAAACTGTAATATGCAATTAAATTGTTATCTGTGTCTTGAGTTAAAGTTGCACAATCTACATAATCACCAACTGAATAATTTCCTCCAGTAAAATTTCCAGCATTAATTTCATTTGGTATAACCAGATTATTATTTACATACCAATGGTAATAAACTTTTGAAACATCTGAGGAAACTGAACCATTTCTACAAGTTAAAGTGTTATTTGCATAAGCATTTTGAGGTTCAATTAATAAGTAATCTACTTCAAATTGACTTGTAGAATTTGCATCAAACCATTCATCGTAAGTTTCTTGGATAGAAGTTGTTGGTTCTTCAGAAACTTCAACAGTTTGTTCTTCTTCAAAAGTTTCTATTATTGTTTCAAATATTGATTCTTCAGAAGATGTTTCTTCAATAATTTCTTCAGGTTCTTCATAAGATAATGAGAAAAAAATATATTTACTTGCAACAACATTAAAATCTACAATTAAATCAACATATACATAACCCTCGAGAAGATCATAATCTCTTAAGTCAATAGATATTTGGTTATTAGAAATAAAATCATTTAGATTAGAAATGTCATGAGTAGTTTCATTTTGACTTATACGAATAAAGGCATTAGATAAGTTCCAGGATTCATCAATGTCAAAAGTAACTATTGGAGATTCTTCTAAAAAGAATAAACCAGTAAAAGTGTTCCACTGAAAAAGAAAAGTTATAAAAAGTAATCCAAGGAAAATAAAAATAATAGCAGTTTTGGGAAATTTTGTCTTTTTTTGTAATTGTTTCTCTTTTTCTATAGCTTCAGATTCTGAGGTTCCAAGATATTCATTCCTAAGTTTATTATTTTTATCTCTATAAGTTGTGTAAAAATAAGTCCTCCCCTCTATTGTTTTCTTGTACATAAATAACCTCTTTTATATGTTAACTAATTGTTTAAGCTTTAAAACTTTTTTCTTAATCTATATATATAATTAAAAGTAATGAAATTATATAATAAACTTTAAAAAGTCTTAAAGTATATATATGCTGTTATGAAAACTGGTGTAAAAGTTGGGGATGCTATGACACAAAATCCTGTAGTTATTTCTATGGAAAGAACTGTTAGCTTTGCTTCAAAAGTTATGTTGGAGAATAGAGTTGGTAGTCTTTTGGTTATGCAGGGAGATAAAATAAAAGGAATTATTACAGAAAAAGATGTAGTAAGAGTTGTTGCAAAAGGAATGAGCCCAAGAAGAATAAAAATTAGTGAAGTAATGAGAAAAAAATTACATACAACAAAACCAAATGAAGATCTGTATGAGGCTGTAAGACATATGAAAAAAAATAAAGTTAGAAGATTACCTGTTGTCTATAAGGGAAAATTAGTAGGATTGTTGACACATACAGATGTTTTAAAATTAGAACCAATTATGTATGAAATGATGTATGATTGGATTAATATTGGTATTAGTAAAGATCAAATGAAAAGTAATATTGAAGAGGAATAATAATGGAAAAAGAAAAATATAAAGAAGGATATTGTGAACAATGTGAAAATTTTGCACAGTTACATGAGAGAGATGGTAAATTTGTTTGTGCAGAATGTTTAGAAGAACAAGGTGAAGAAGTTCATGAAGATGATTGACCGAAAGGGTTATTAATAAAGTTGGATTAGGTTAGATAATGGGAAAAGAAAAGTTTAAGACATTACCAATTTTTATAGAATATCAAATTACTCATAATGCATATTTAGATTTTATAGAATTAGTAAAAGAATTACCAGGTTTCTTTGATGAAAAAAAATATTATTTTTTTGAGCAAAAAAGAAGTGAAAAAGATACTGGAGTAGGTTTTGAAATCGAATCAATTTGGGTAGCAGAAAGAGAAGTTGATCCATATGTGAAGTTTGATATTTGGTTACAAGTGTTTTTGAGAGATGTAAGAAAAGTTGTTTTAGATGATGGAAAAGAAACATATTGGGCAAGAGCAGTTATAAGAATTAATTCTAATATGCATAAAAATTATAGAGGGACATTCAAAGCAAATTGGTGGAATGAAACCTTAAGACAATTCTATGAAAGATATCTAATAAGACCTAGAATGGATGCATTTGAAGGTAAAGCAGTTGAAGATTGTATGAATCTAGTTGCACATATTAAATCAAAAATGAAATAGAAAGATTTATATTAGTAATTTCTTTAGTGAAGTTTATGGTAGAAGTAGATTTTATAAGTTCTGCAAAGACAATTAGTAAAAGTTTAACTTATGATCAAAAAGAATTGTATAATTATTTGAATAGTTGGTTCTCAGAAAGACACTATGATGTTATTGAATTTGATTATAGTGAAAGAATTGTTGATGAAGATAAAAGAATATATGCATTTAGGTGGAGAATGGAAAAAAGATGTGAAAATTTGATTAAACAAGTTATTGAATTAAATTTTGAAGCATTAGCAGATGATGAAAGAGTAGAAATGCAAGATGGTAGTATAAGAGTTGCTCAAAAAGGTGAAGTGAAAATTAAAATGAGGCCTTTTATTGAAAGAGATGTTGAAGAAGATTGGAAAATGGTTCAGAGAAGTCCTGAAAGAAGAGTTTTAAGAGAATTATTCGATAAGATTGTACAAAGAAGTAGATTAGGACAATATGAAAATGATTTGAAAAATGATTTTGAAAATGTTATAAAAGATATAAAAACATATTTGAAAGTACATAGGTATGATTAAAAAAAATAAAAAAAGTAAAATTTTTTATTCTTTTGGACATTCGTCTGGATTCATTATTATCAACCCCCAAGTAATATTTAGTATTTGTTCTTTTTATATGAAAAGTTTATTTGAAGGAAGGGATTACTTTTGAGATAGAGGTTACAAAAAAGAAAAAAATTACATCTCTTTTAAAAGAGCATGTTCATTCCAGAAATTAGTGTCTTGGAAAGGAGGTGCAAATTTACCAGGAAATAAGGTTAATACTGCATAAACTTTAGTAAAATCATTAAATGTAATATTTCCACCATATTTTTTACTGAATAAAGTTTCAACACCTTGACCAAATTTTGGATTAAAACCGACAAGAATAAAATTCATTAATTGAGTTTTTGGAATTTTTCCCTTAGTAGTATATATTAAATTAATATTTGATCCCCTAACATTTTCTTGAGGTAAAACTCCAACTAGGTCAGGACTTAATTTTACTAAATTGTTAAAACCACAATCAGTTCCAATGTCTACTTCTTTTATTTCAACTCTGTCACCATTTAATTTCCTTGAATTTATATGAGCTCTTAAAACTAAAAGCAAATCTCTAGCTGTTCTAACATTTAAGAATTTTGAACTTACTTCTTTTGATGTTGATCCATGTTTTCCCAACAAATATCCTGGTGAAAAAACAATAAGTTTATCGTCTACTCTTAATACTACAGTCCCAATCTTTGGAAAGACAGAAATAACACTAACAGTATCAAATTTTGATTTCTTTTTAAAGAATGCCATCCTTTTATAAGAGATTGTTTTATTTATATAAGTTTTGAAGATAAAAATTTATAAAATTTGAAATAATTATTGTTTATATGGTATGGAATTTAAAAAATGGAAGTAATTTTAGCTTAGATTTATTAAATAAAGGAATAGGTAATGAAATGTATGTTCAATTTATTCATGAATGTTGTATATGTCCTGAAGATATTGAAGACAGAAGTTCTCTGATAGGACATGCAGGTATATTACATGGAAGAAATGTTGGAAGAATATTAGGAGATGTTAGAACTGGAAGTTATATGTCAGTAAGTACTATTGGATATATGAGAAAAGTTGAATTTAGAAATGAAAATGGGGAAAAAGTGGAAGTTTGTAGAAAACCTGGATATGTTTATGTTTTTAGATTAGATGAAATTCTAAATAATGAAGAAGGAATTATTGTTAAAGGATTTGGTGGTGAAATGAATTTAAAAGAAGCAATGTTTAGACCAGATTTTAATATTGAAGTTGATATTCATCCTAAAATTTTTGATAAAATTTGTTATCATGGCTATGGAACTTTTCCTTATATCAGAGAAAATGGATTGTGGAAATCTGTTATGTGAGATTTTGAGTTATAAAAGTTTAGAATTATTTAATCCTTCTTCTATAAAAATCAGCTAAGAAAATATTCTTTGTAAATGTTCCTGCTGGAAAACCTACCAAAACTATCCACATTGCAAAAAAAATCAAACCTAATACAATACTTTTCAAAATAGTAATTAAGTAATCACCAAAATTATTGAAAACAGCTTTTAATATTTTAAATTCAAATAATGAAGCCACGGTTTCCTTGTTAAAGAAATTTATAGTTAACATAGGAAGTACAAAGATTTGAAATAGTGTATCAATTCCAGCTCTAAGCCAAATATCAATTATACTTAAAGTTGCCATTATAGCAATATATGAAAATATAAAAGGTAAGGATTTTATAAACATCATAAACCCAAATTTTAAATCGCTCTTAAAATTAAAGAAAGGTAATTTTTTGAACTGACCCTTAGAAAATTCTTTTACTATCCTAATACTATATCCACCTAAAGCAAACCAACCAATAATAGGAACAAATAACCATAAAATATTCCACATACCTTTAGCACGGTTAAATGGATACTTGAAAGCAGTCTTGAAATCTAAAGTTTTCATGTTTATAGTTAAGTTTTAGAAGTATATAAGAGTTTAGAATAAGAATTAACTCAATAGGAAGATTTATATAAAGATGGAAAATTTTCCTAAGTTATGAATAATTTGAATGATCTTGTAAACAGGCTGGGTGGTGAAGTAAATGTTGATTGGAAGGTAGGAAAAACAGACCTATCTTATCATCCTCCAAGATTAGAGTTAGATTCAGATTTTTTTAGAGTGTATGTAGAAGATTATGAGGAATATCCGGTTGTGAGTGGTTTTAGTAAAAAAGGATATGAATTTGAAAATTTTGAAATAATACAAAAATCTTTTACAGATGAAAATAAACTTTATGATTATTTAAATGGATTAATAGAAATGACTACTAAGGTTGAAATTCTTGATATTTCTTTAAATTAGATTTAATTTTTCCTAGAGGATCATTAGCAGTATGTTCGATACTATTTTTATTAAATTTCCATCCTCCACAAGCACAAATATGACCATAAGGAATATTACTAGCTACTTTTGCAGATCTAGTAAGACGAAAGCAAGAGTCATGTTCATTAACATTAACAAAATGATATATGTATAAGGTTATACTATAATATTCAAAGTCTTTCTCATAATTTTTTGTTTCATCATATTGGACAACAAGAATTAAATGAGTATGCCTATCACCAGAAATACCAAAAAAACCACTTGTAGGATAAGGTTCTAATAGTGATTCTATATCTCCAGCATCGCCAATAGGAAAATCTCTTGCACGATTTAAAATATAATCTGTAATAGTAGAAAGCATATCTCTTATTCTCTTTTTATCACTAGGATTTTGACTCTGATATCTAATTTTAGGATTTAGTCTAAATACAGTTTTTAGAAGACGCCATTCTTTGTCAAAGAAAAAACCTTCATCTGCTAATTTGTGTTGAATCATGTTAATTAAAGATTCTTGATTGAATATTTTTTGTAATTCATCTCTGATTTTTAAGAAATGTGAACTCAAATCCCTAGTATTTCTATTAATGTCTCTTTCAATTCTTCTAATTATTGTATAAGTACTTGAAAATTTATTTGTTAAAGGAGTGCCAGAATGTTTTATTAAAATGAATTCTAAATCTTCAATAACATTTTTTACAGTTTGTAATTTTGTAAGAAGTGAATTTTTATCTCTATCAGTTATTGGATTAAACTTACCCTTATATTTGTTTGTCCAAGTTCTTAACCCTAAATCAAAACTTTTTAAACTTTTTACTAAAGCATTAGAAAATTTTCTTTTGTTATTGTAAGATTTATGTTTTGCATGAAAGAAACTATGTTGTAATCCAGTACGTATCCAGAAATCTTCAGTTTCTAAATAATCATCTCTCATTATGGTTTTTAAGAGAATGAGATATATAAGTTTTTTGGGTGTAGTGAGGACTCGAAAGTTTCTTAAATGTATTTTATATTAAGGTTGTAATGAAAGTAATTGAAAAAAGAATATCTTAAGAAATTCCAGCTCTAAGGAGCACACTTTCTAGTTGCTAAACAAGTTACTAGTTTGTTGGAATGTCTGGAGGTATTCAAATGATAAGAAAAAAATGGAAACGTAAAAGTGGTTATGTTTCTTCAAAATTAGTTATTTCTGAAAAGGAAATGATTGAGAATGAATTATTTTTAGATAAATTTTATAGTGATTGGGATGATTGGAGAGATGGATTCAGAGATTGGTTTGGAGATGCAAAGTTAATAAAAAAAATTCATTATAAAGAAAATTGGAAGGAAAGAGTTGAAAAAAGATTAATGTGGAATAAAAAACAGAAAAAATTAATTCAAAGAAGAAAAATAAGGAAGAAAATTTATAAATGATGGGCCAGGGAGGACTCGAACCTCCGACCCTTTCCTTGTAAGGGAAATGTCATCTGCAGTCTAATTAATCTAAATTAAATAGATAGCCACTAGACCACTGGCCCGTTAATAGAGAGTTTAAATTTTTGAGTTTTTAAAAAGCTTTCTATTTCCTTAGAAGTAGGTATTTTTTCTCCTTTTAAAAGAAAATTATATTTAATTGTATGTCTTTGGTTTTTAGGCTCAATTTCTTCATAAAATTTTATAACTTTTTCTCTTCCTGAAAGATAAACTCTATCCTTTGTACTTTTTAAATCTAAATCTAAAATATCAATTATTTTTTTTGTAATTTCTAAAAGTCCTAAATCTTTTATAGATATTTCAATAATTGCTTTTGCACCAGGATGAGGATATATTGTCCCATCTGTATCATATAACCCTCTAATTAAAGATTTTAATAATTTTTTATTATTATAAAAATGTCTTGGAAGAATTATATTATTTTTTTTAAACCCTACAGGAAACCCTAATTCTTTTAAAAAAAGCACTATTTCTTTAGAATAAATTACAGTTCTCAACAATTTTTGATCTTTTGAATAATAAAATTTTGGTTTTATGTCAAATAAATGAGATATTAATTTTCCTATTTTTTCTTTATGATATTTTTCATCTAATGTAATATGACCACTGATACAAATACCAGATAAATTTGAATAAATACACCCATCTCCTAACATTATTCCATAAAACTCTGCAAATTCTTTTGAATTTATGTTTATTTCTTTCATAAAATACAATTAATTTTTGAGTATATAAACTCTGCGCGAAGCCATGCCGTGTCCATAGTTCTTTTCAATATTTTTAATAGAAAAAGGAATTATTTAATAGATATTAGAATGATGAAATAGTTATATAGGAAATGTTAATATTTGTCTTTTATGAGTTATCTTTTAATGTTAGGTTTGGTAGGTTCTTTACATGCTGAAGTTGAGCCAAAAAATATTGCTGAAAGAATTGTTAGTTCAAGAAATGTTAGCTTAGTTAATAGAGAATATACTCTGGAGAATATACCTAAATTAACTAATGATTCTAATGACTCTTATTTGTTTAGAGTTGTCTATATTGATAATGGAAGAAAAGGAGTTTCTAGAAAAGATGAATTAAGATATTTTTTTAGACATGAAAATGAAGTTTTTGTTTCTAGAGATGTTTTCAAAGCAAGAGGAAAAGTAGAAGGAAGTACTTTTGATTTAGATAGTTTAAAATGGATAAATGAAGAAGTTTATGGGCAAGAAAAACATAGAAATGTTAGAATTTTAGTAGGATTAAGTTTAGGTTTGAAGTGAAAAGGAATAAATTTTGAAAGTTCTTAGGATTTTGGTAAATTATTTTTTTGTTTTTAAAAATTTAGTTTTTCTTTAATTATGGAAATTTATTCTTCCAAATAAAGCTGAACTTGCAACAACTGCTGGTGATGCTAAATAAACTTTTGAATCAGGATGTCCACTTCGACCTTTAAAATTTCTGTTAATAGAATAAATACCAACTTCATCTTTTTCAAGTGTTCCTTTTCCAGCATTTATACAAGCACCACATCCAACCTCTAAAATTTCTGCACCTGCATTTTGAAGTATATTTAAATATCCTTTTTTTTCAGCCTTTTTCCTAATATTCTGTGTTGCAGGGACAACATACATTCGAACATACCTATCTATTTTTTTACCATTAAGGATAGTTGCTGCTATTCTTATATCTTCTAATTTTCCACCTGTACAAGATCCAATATAAGCAACATCAATTTTTATATTTAGAAGATCTTCAATATTAACAACATTATCTGGAGAATAAGGTTGTGCAATTTGAGGTTGAAGTTTTGATACATTAAAATATTTAATAACTTCATACTCAGCATCACAATCAGCTTTAATTTTTCCAGGAATTATTCCACATATTGCACCTGTTTCAACAGTCATATTTGATAATGTCAATTTTTCATCTAATGATAAAGAATCTATTGTATCACCATAAAATTCTATTACTCTACCTATTGCTCCACCCGAACCTATTTTTTTTAGAAGAAATAAAATTAAATCTTTTGCATATGTTCCTTTTGGTAGTTCTCCTTCAAAAATATATTTATGAGTTTTAGGAACTCTCATCCAAATTTCTCCACTTGCTAAAATTCCAACTAAATCAGTTGTACCAATTCCAACAGAAAATGTTCCTAAAGCACCATATGTACAAGTATGAGAATCAGTTCCTACAATAAAATTATTAGAAGAAATTAATCCTCTTTCTGGAAGAACAATATGGCAAATACCCTCTGCTTCATAATCCGAAACTTTATCTATTATAGGAATTTTATGTTCTTTAGCAAATGAACACATTATTTCATAGAATTTTTGAGATTTACTTCCTTTTCTTATTTGAGGGATCTGTATGAAATGATCTGCAACAAAAATAAAATTATTAGGATCATAAACTTTTGTATTAATAAAATGTTTATTGAATAAAACTACAGCAGGAGCTACAACAGCATCATGACTCATAATTAAATCAGGTCTCGCAAAAACAACATCTCCAGGTTTTAAATAAAATGTATTTGAAGATTGACTTAAAATTTTCTCTGCTATAGTCATACTTCTCTTTACATTCATAAGTTTTTTTTCTTTAAATTTATCTATTTTTTTATAAAGGATAAAATTTATTAAACCACCTGAGGAAATTATATCTCTTAAAATAGGAATATTTGTTTGCGTCTCATTACTTAATCTTATATCAAGACCAGTATTTATTGCATTTCTATAAAATATTTCTGCAAATGAATTAGCTATGATTTTTTTAATTCCAGCTCCTAATAAAGCTATAGAAGCATTCTCTCTTGAAGAACCACAACCAAAATTATCTCCTGCTCTTATTGAATCGTATTCTTTTAATTTATCCCGACTAATAATATGTTCAAAACAATATTCACCTAATTTTTCAACAGACAAATTTGTACATCTAGTTGTAGGAATTATATCGTCAGTATTAATATTATCTTTAAGTATAAGTATTTTATTCATCTTTTAAGTCTCTAATAAAATCAAATATTTTTATTAACATTTTATCATAGTGCTCCTTTTCCGAATATCTATGATCTGCTCCTTCTATGATAAATAATTCCTTTTTATTATTAGCAGCATTAAATAATTCATATGAATCTTTTTCAAATGGAATAAACTCATCCTTAGATCCATGTATGATTAATATTGATTTGTTATATTTTTTTAAATCTTCTAATGGAGTTAGTTCATAAAATTCATTAATAAAAGAATGATTAATTCTATGTTCTTCCCCATCCCAGCCACATTTTATATTAGAAAATCCTAATTCTTTAAACTCTTTTAATTGTTTTTTTGAAAAATCATAATTTTCAGCACCTCTCAAATCTCCAACACCACTAATAAGAATAATTCCATCAATATATTTTTCAATCCTGTAAGCAGATAATGTTACAATAACAGCTCCTGTACTTCGACCTAACAAGATCAGTTTTTTTAAAGAATAATTTTCTTTAAAATATTTTGTTGCACTCAATAAATCAGAAACTTCTTTACTTAATGTAAGATTTTCAAAATGACCTTCACTTATTCCACAACCGGAAAAATCAAAAGTCATAACAAAAAAATTCTTACTTAATGACTCAACTAACTCTTGAATCCCTTTACTTTTTTGTGAACCTGGAAAACCATGACATAAAATTATTCCTATTTCAGAATTTTCTTTTAGAGAGATTACTTTTCCTTTTAATATTTCATTATTTTTATTTTCAAATCTGATTTCAGTCTTCATTTTACTCTCCCTTCAAGCATTTTTTTTAACTTAATTGAGTTCATAGCCTCAATTTCTTGTGGACAATTAGTTCTTTTTCCTAAATATAAGTCAAATTGTGTTTGTGCAGTAAAATGTGGTAAACCTTCCATTTTAAGTCTACTTTCTCTCATAACTTCTCTTGCACTTTCTCTTGCTTGGATCAATCCATCGAAATGTCCAGAGTCAAAATATACAGCAAATATACTTTCAATAACTTTTTTATTAAAATCTTTATAATTATATAGTGCAGGATTATTTTTAAATCTTGTCCTTATTCTATTTAAATTATCAAAAGTAAATTTATCTAGGATATTTAATCTATTTAATATGATAATTAATTGTTCATTATCTATATCTTCCAAAAGATTATATTGTTCTAAATTTATATCTTGTTTTATTCTTTTTGATTCTTTTCTTCTAATTGCCTCTAGAGATTTAATTGTTTCATGATATTTACCATATGCATTAACAAATCTATTTGTAGGATGAGTAGAACTAAGACTAACTACTTTCCTATATTCATTCAAAGGAACAATATTACATATTATTCTTTGAGGCATAATTTTTGAAGTAGTCTTTGCTATACCAAATACTTTATCATACCAATCTCTTGTTTGAGGTGCCTGAGGTAAATCAAATAAATATTTTGCAAGCATTGGCCCTGAAATAAAATTAATTCGTGAATGATTTTTATCTCCTCGTTTCTTTATTTCATAAAGACACATAATAGACCAATATGCAGCAGCATCTAAAAACATACCTTCTCTTCTTGGAGTTATTTTTTTTCCTAAGGTAACATTTGTACTATCTAACATAGTATCTAAAGTTAATCCAACTACTTTTTTAATAGGTATATGACTTCCATCATCAAAGATTAATTCTTTTGATACAATATTAACTAAATTTGAAACTCTTCCATTAGAATTAATATATCTTTTAAAAATAGAAGGTAAAATTTTTTGAAAAATTTCTAAAACAGATGTTAATAAATTAATATCTTCTAAAGCATATTCAGAAAATAATTTTACTCTTTCATCCATAGCTCTTTTATTTGCAATATAAAATAAATTTGATGGATTTACAGAATGTTCTATATCATTTATTAAAATATCTATGTTATTATAATTAGTTCTTAATTCTTTAACTAAAATTTTTTTCATCCCATTATTAAATTCTAAATATGATGAAAAAAGAGGTATTTCATGATTTTGAGCAATAGGATAAGATTTTAAATCTACTCTCATTTTTGTAGGCTCAAATATTTTTTTATCACTTTTTATTGTCTCAAATAAAATCATGTCAATTCCATGTGTATTTGCTAGATGAATATCACTAATTGGTAAGTTTCCAGGATGAGGTGTTCCAACTGCAGCTTCACCATAAGATATTCTTTCTCCAATTTGTTTAGGACTAATTTCCAAATCTAAATTCCAACAAAAATATTTATTTTCTATAAATCTCATTTTATATATGTTCCATTAAATTCAATTCTTTATTATAATCTAGTTGAAATTCTTCTTCAGTTAACTTGAAAAAACTTTTATTTAGATCTAATATTTTCAATGTATCATTAGAAACTAATATACTTGATAAATTAGAAGTATTTTTAATCCATATTAGTCTAGTCCCACAACCTAAACCTTGTCTCAGACTTTGTTCTACAGCTTCAAGTACTTTTTTATCATTATCATAAAACAATGGAATTTTTACACTCCTTAAAATATTACAAGATAAACCATTTGTATAAGTTACTTCTAAATCAATTTTATCAAAAAATCTTCTAGTAGTAAAATCCATTAGCCCCATACCTATAGCATTTCCAAATGATTCCATAGACAAATTTCTAACAAAAAATAATTTAGCAATTTTTTGGATTCCCTTTTCTCCACCAATTACACAAGGATCAAATCCAGCACCACCAAAATTTTTTCCTATTTCATCTATGATTAATAGATCTGCAATATCAGTTAAAGGTAAACGAGGTACTAAATCATAAGCATGTTTAAGAAGTTTAGGTTCTTCTTCATAAATAGAAGTTGGATCTATTACTTTTAAACTATCTACTTCCCCTAAGGGATCTTCAATAATTCCAATATAACCTAATATAGGAAGATTGTTTATAAGTAATTTACTTGATTCAATAAGTGCAGATTCAAAACCAAAATCTTCTACTGCCTTATGAAAATTTCTAGCTCCCTGTAAATAACCCAACCCTACAACAAGGCTCTTAAGCAATCCACTTTCATATTTACCATTGAATCCAGGATTTGGTTTAACTCTATTTACTGGAATAATATAATCAACTTCTTCTATTGCTTTGTTAATAACTACAGGATAATTTCCAAATATATTACCTATATTTATATAATCTTCAGATAATAAAAAATTAGCTCCAGTGTTTTCTTCATTTATTCCAAAAGAATGAAGTATCTTTCTTTGTCCTTCAAAACATCCACCACCATGACTTCCCATAGAAGGAATTATTACTGGATAATTTTTACTTTCTCTTATTGATTGACATAAACCTAAAATTATTCTATCAATATTTTTTATCTTTCTACTTGTTGCAAGTATACCAATTCTTTTTTCACTTTGTATAGATAATAGATCTTCTATTTCACTTAAATATTGATTATAAAGTAAATTAAAATCTTTTGTATCATAAAACATTTCTAATTTTCTAAGATTCATAATTAATTTCACCTCTATATTCTGAAATGACTTTATCAATTTCTTCTCCAAATGCTGGACGTTTCATTTTTTTTTGCCAATTAAATAAAAAATTAACTAACTTAGAGTTATTTTCAATTGAAATTCCTCTTTCTAATAAAATAAATCTAATATTAGATCTTCCCCCTTGTGGACCAATTCCTATTTTTTGTGTTCTCCCAACTAAACTTGCTGGAACACCAGAATATACAACATCACTAATTCCTAAATCTCCTAATTCTAATGCTTTTGCAATTACATTTGCATGGATACCTGTTGCTGTTGAAAAAACATGTTCACCAAACATAGGATAATCTTGAGCTACTTGTATTTCATAAAAATTCATACTTAATTCCATATATTCTTTTAAAAAAGATAAATTATATCTTTCATTACCTTCTAAATATAAATTAACTAAAAGTTGTCCTATATCAGCATTTCCAGATCGTTCCCCTACTCCCAATGGAGTTCCATGTACCCTTTCTGCTCCACTTATTAGAGCAACTAAGGAATTAATATTTGCATAACCTCTATCATTATGAGCATGAAAATCAATACCTACATTATTAAAACCTTCAGAATCTAATATATTTCTCAAAAAATGAACTATATTTTTTACACCACTTGGTGTGGCTGCTCCAACGGTGTCACAAATACAAACTCTATCAGCACCTGAATTAACAGCAGTTAAATATAGTGATTTTATATTTTCAGGAGAAGCTCTAGTCGTATCTTCTGTTATAAACATGACTTGTTGACTTTCTTTTTTTGCAAAATTTATAGTTTTTTCAATTATTCTCTGAAAATTATCTAAACTATTATTTCCAACATAATATCTTATTCCACTTGAAGCAATAAAAGTACAAATTTCAATTGGAAGGCTAGTTTTTTGTGAAATGTTTAATATAGGTTCTATATCTTCAACTAATGTTCGGCCTGCACATTGCGCATTAATCTTATAACTTTTTGATTTTATTTCTTTGGCTAAACCAATAACATCATTATATACTTGACAACTTGTTGCAGGAAAACCAAGATTTACAGAATCTATACCAATTTTTTCCATATAAGAAAGCATAATACATTTTTCTATATAAGCTGGTGATCTAACAAAAGGACTTTGGATACCATCTCTTAATCCTTCATCAACTAATTTAATTGAATTAAAATCTCTTTTATTTCCCCAATCATATAATTCTATATCAGTATTATTTATTTTTTTCATTTTAATTTTTTCAAATTTTTACTATAATTTTTGTTTTTTTATTATATTTATTTAAAAGTTGTTAATCATCATTTTCTTCATCTTTTATTTTTTTCTTGTTTTTCTTCTTTTCTGGAATGTAATACATTTTATTTTGAAAAGTATCTCTCAAATGCTTTTACCTGAGCTTCTAAACTTGGTGCATTTGGATCATAGATATCTTCTATTTCTTGAACTTCTTCAACTTGATGAAAATTTATATTTACTTTATTTTTAATACAATAAGTCATTAAGTCAAATAGTTCTGAATCAGGTGTATCTTCGTAAACAAGTTTCGTCAATTCTGTTGGACCTTGTATTAAGCCATTCAGTTCCTCTGTTTTGTATTGTGTTTTCATTTTTATTTACCTCTAAAGAGTAGGAACTTGAACTAGTATATAAATTTAAGCACATACAGTAAGAGCAAGTATGTATTTTTAAAAATGAGCTAATTTAAAGTAATTTAACTAAATTGAGAGTTAAATCAATAAAACTAGGAAAATAGAATAATCGATTATACAAAAAGTTTATAAATTATAAATAAGTAATATATACTATGAAAAGAAGTATTATTCGTATGGGTTCAAGCTCTAGAGGATTATCTTTACCTAAAAATTGGTTTGAAAAGTTTAATCTTCAAGTTGGAGATCAGATAGAACTTTTTGAAGAAGGAGATAATATTAAGATTATGCCTTCAGCAGATCATATGAAAGAAACAACTTTAGAATTACATAATGCAAATAAAACAGCTATAACTCAAGCTTTAATTTCTGCTTATCAATTAGGATATGATAGAGTCGTTATCAATTATAGCAAAAATACAATAGATATATGGGACAAAGGTAAAGCTATTGAAACTAGGAAAGTTATAGAAGGTACTTGTCAAGGACTTATTGGTTTTGATACAGTTAAACTAGAAGAAAATAGAGCTATTGTAGAAGATATTACAGGAGTTACTAGAAGAGATTTTCATAAGATGATAGACAAAATGTTTACACTATTAATAACACTAGGAAATGATATTGCAGAAAAATCTGAAAAAAATGATGTAAGGTCATTGACATACATACATACACAATATGTTAAAATATTACAGTATCTTAGGTATGCTAAGAGACACTTAACAAAAATTGGAGAAGGAGAAAAAACAACAGTTTATTTTGATATTATTTCTAAACAAGAGCAAATAGGAATTAGCTTAAGAAGATTATACAAAAAAAAGGAAAAGGAATATTGTTCAATATCTACAGAATCAAGGAAAATACTGGTTGGAGTTTTAGAACTTTTAAAAGAAATTCAAAGAAATTTAAAAGAATTCAATATAGATTCTGCAACAGAAATATTTGTTAAAAGAAGTGAATTGTTTAAACAAAATGAGAGATTAGCCGAAGAAGAAGGAAATGGATGGGTAGCAGGAATGATACAATTAATATTATCAGCACAACTTTATCTTATTAGAACGTCATATAGTCAACATTTTGCTAGAAAAGTTGCAGACGGTAACTTTAAATAGTAGAATAGTCTTCTAAAAATTAAGAAAAATGAGAAAATTAGGATTAGCATTAGGTTTAGGATTGGCAGGAGTTGTGTATGCAGGAGATGTTCTTGTAAAGTCAGTTATTGATAGAACTTTTCAAAGAGAAGTTGTAGATTATGGAGATGCAGTAGTATTGTTCTATGGCTCAGCTCCAAGTACTGAAGAAAAGATTGTTGAAAATGATAATAATAGGAGAGCTTTTTATAAAATTGCTAAAATGTCTAAAGAAATTGATAGAAATGGACATCCAATTAAGTTTGTAACTTATGATATTCAACAACATGTTTATCAAGGTATGAGTGGAGAGGAAGCAAGTGAATTATTAAATGAGCAATTTGAAGTAGTAGGTATTCCATCCTTACATTTTTATAGAGATGGAGAATTATTTGATACAATGCCTTGCGGGTTAAGAGATGAAGGTGCTGTTGTAGCTACAATAAACAATATTGGAAAAGGATTAATCCCATCAGTTTATGAAGGCCCCTTAGATGGAAAAATATATGGTTATGAAGGAACTTGTAGATTACATGAATTGAAATAAAAGAAAGTGTTTTAAATAATTATTAATTCTTTATATATTTATGAAAAAGAGAGTATTAGTTTATTTAATCTTGATTATCTGTTTATTTAATGTAGTAAATGCTACATTCACAATTGATGAAGGAGGAGATATTAGTAGTTCAGAAGGAGAATCTGTGGACTCAACTTCAGAGTATGAGTCATATGACGAGCCTGAAGAAGTCGTAGAAGAGGTTGAAGGTGCTACTTATGATGAAGAAGAAGGTTTTAATTTTGAAGATACAAATGAATATGAATTTGAAATTTCTAGTTTTAGTGAAGATGACACAATAACAACCTCCCAAGGTTCAATGGCAGATTTCTCTATGACAAATGCTTTATTCTCTTTAGGTTCTTTAGTACAAGGATCTTTTGTTTCTTTTGAAAATAATAATAACCTTTTCATAAATTCAGTTTTTGATGCTTCAGAATTTACTGCAACTTTAGATGAGGATGGAGAGATTGATGTTGCACAAAAAAATGCTTGGGGAAGTACAGGACAAGTTTACATAACTTTAGAGAATGGAAACCTTACTCAAGATGAAGCAATAATATTTGTACCAGAAGGAGAATCGCCTACTTATATTTATTACAATTCTACAGAAATTGAATTTGAAGATGGAACAATTTATCTTTTAGGAGAAAGTGTTTCAAATAATGATGAAACAGATGGAAGTACAACAGTTGAATTTGATGAGAAAGGATTTACAAGGTTAGAGTTGCATAAAGAAAATATTTATACCAATTTTGATTATAGTATAATTAATCAAGGTAGTGAAAGTCTGATTATTTGTAAGGATGATCCTTTATGTGATATTAATATTGAGGATGGAAGTTTTACAATAAATGGAGAAGTTGATTTTTTGTACCAGAATGAAAGTTTTTATTTGTCAAAAGATCCAAATAATGTTTTTAGTTATGATAGTGAGAATTTGGAAGCTAAATTGAGTAATGCAAAGATTAGAAATGGAGTTCTTGCTTATGTGTATACTGGAAATCATTTAATCACTGAAGGAAAAGAAGATGTTTATGATAAACCAATAAATGAAAATAATGCAGATTTAGTAAGAACTTATATCTCAGAAGTTAATGATAAAGAAATTTTAATTGATAATGATCAAACTTTAATCTATCAAAATTTTGTTGCATATGATGATGATGAAATTGTTTCAAATGAAATTACTGGGGCGGTTGTTGTAATTGAAAATGGAGTTAACGAAAAAGGAAATATTTTAGGTTGGTTGATGATTGTTCTTGGAAGTTTTGCAGTATTTTTAGTGATTAGTGAATATAAAATTAATATGAGAAAAAGAGGACAAATGAGTATACTGGCAGTTTTAGGAGTTGTTTTAGTTATTGTAGTAGTTTTATTATTTTTTATTACTAAAGGATCAAGTGAAATTGAATCAAGTTTGGCTAATATAGAAAGTTTAGAACAAGCAAGAGAAGCTGTTGAAGAATGTGTGGAAGATAATGTTGTAGATTCTGTTTATTTACAAGGAAAATATTCTGGATTTTTTGAAGAAGGAGAAAGTTCTTTTGGAGTAAGCTATGAGTTGTTAAGTAAAGAAGAAATTGTAAGTAATTTAGATTCATATTTAGAAAGAAATCTTGGTGATTGTGGAGATATTTTAGAAGATAGTGGTTTTGTTTTAGAAGGAGATAGAGTTTCTGTTGAAGTAAATTATGGTGAAGAAATTAAAGTTGAAATTGAATCTTTAGGTAAAGTTTACAGAGAAGAAAGTAATTATGAAAATGTGAGGAACTTAGAAGTAAATTTAGAAATTAATTTTGATGAAATTTATTTAATAATTGAAGAAATGTATAATAGTGAGTATGGTAATCCTGTAGAGAGTTATGAAAGTTATTTGATTAATACCTATGTAGATAGGAATTATGAAGAACAGTTAATTCTAGTTTATGATTTAGAAGAAGAATATGAATTTAAAATAAGTAAAGAATTAATCTAAATCAGTCATTTTAAAGGATATGAATTATTATAAAGAGTAGTAAATGGGTTTTATTCAGAGGTGTAATATGAAATCCGAAGACTTAGTTCTACATTCATTAAAATCTATTTCTCCAATAGATGGAAGACACAGAGTAATGACAGAAATTTTATCTGATTGGTTATCAGAATATTCTTTAATAAAATATAGGATATATTTAGAAGTTGAATATCTAATTGCTTTATCTGAACTAAAAGAGTTTGATGCAGTTAGAAATTTTAGTCAGGAAGAAAAAGATTTTCTAAGGAATATTGTTAGTAATTTTAATTTGAAAGATGCACAAGTTGTACAGAATATTGATAGATTTGGTTACAAAGATATGAAAGCAACTAATCATGATTTTAAAGCTGCAGAATATTTCTTGAAAGAAAAAATTCTAAGTAGTAGCCTAAAAGATGTTGTTGAAATGGTGCATTTTGGTTTGACTACAGAAGATGCAAATAATATTGCTTATAATTGTATGTTGAGAGGAGCATTAAAAAATCATTATATTCCATCATTATTTGAACTATTAGATTTGTTGTGTGTATGGGCAGATAAAGAAAAAAAGTCTGTAATGTTAAGTAAAACTCATGGACAGCCAGCAACACCTACAACATTTGGAAAAGAAATTGCTAATTATTTAGATAGATTGAGAAAAGAATTAGTTATTCTAAATTCAATTAAATTAGCAGGCAAATTAAATGGAGCAGTTGGTAACCATAATGCACAACACTTTGCTGCACCTGAAGTAAATTGGATTGAATTTAGTAAGAATTTTGTTGAAAAATTAGGATTTGAAGCAAATTTAATGACAACACAAATTGAAAATCATGATTCCTGTGCTAGAGTTTTTTCTTCAATGATTAGAATAAATAATATTTTGAAAGATCTTTCAATAAATATGTGGTTGTATATTTCTGAAGGATATTTAATGCAAAAGAAAGTTGCACATGAAGTAGGTTCATCAACAATGCCACATAAAATTAATCCCTGGAGAATGGAAGTGGCAGAAGGAAGCTGTGCTGAAGCAAATGCTAAGTTGTACGGTTTTATTTCTAAGATGCAGCATTCAAGATTACAAAGAGATTTATCAGACCATGAAGCACAAAGAGCATTTGGAGTTGGAATTGCACATTCTTATTTAGCAGTGGTTCATGTAATTGAAGAGTTTGGTAGATTAAGTGTAAATAGAGAAAAAATGTTGGAAAATTTAAGACCAATGGGAAGTATTCTGACAGAAGCTGTTCAAACTTTGTTAAGAAAGGAAAAATATGAAAAACCTTATGAGCTGATGAAAGATTTTTCTAGAGGAAGACATCTAAGTTCTAAAGAAGTTTATCAATTAGTTGATGGATTAAATATCAATAGTGAAACTAAAGCTAAATTGAAAGAGTTAAAACCTGAAACATATCTAGGTTTAGCACCTGAACTTGTTGATTTAGCAGTAAGAGAATGGAAAACATTTAGAGAAAATTATGAAGTTCCTTTGATAGCTCCAAAGAAAATAATTATAGACTATAGTGTTGTAAAAGATTATTCTGAGTTGGGAGAAGTTGTTAAGGAATTAAAAGATAAAGGAATTGAAGTAATTGGAGTTAAAGTTACTAATGGAATGACTGAATTATTTGATAAAACAATTCTTGTTGAAGAAATTGAAAAAAGTAAAGATACAGTATATGTAGGACAAGTTGGTACTTTGTTTAATGAACTCAATAAAGAAATGTTGTGTGTAAATGTTGATGAAGAAAATGTTTCTAAATCTGAATATAATGTTATTAGTTTGTTTGAGTTGATTAATATTGTTGATTTTTTAGGAGGTCAAAATGAATAAAGTTATAGGGATTTTAGGAGGCCAATGGGGCGATGAAGGAAAAGGAAAAATTGTAGATTGGGCTGCAGAATATTTTGATATTTCTGCAAGAGCTACAGGTGGAAATAATGCAGGACATACAGTTTGTGTTGCTGGAGAAAAATATGTTTTTCATCTAATTCCATCAGCAATTACTTGGAAGAATGTAGATTGTATCTTAGGTAATGGAATGGTTATTGACCCAATGGTATTGTTGAAAGAAATTGAAGTTTTACATAAGAAAGGATTTAAAATTAATAATCTGTTTATTTCAGGAAAAGCACATGTGATTGTTCTTTACCATAAATTGTTAGAAAGTTTTCAAGAAAGTAGTTTGAAGAAAAAAATTGGAACTACTAAGAGAGGAATTGGTCCAACATATGCAGATAAAATGTATAGGAATGCAGTTAGAATGAATGATTTGTTGGATGAAAAAACTCTGAGAAGAAAAATTCATGCAAATATGATGACCAAATTTAGAATTTGTAAGTCCTTGTATGAAGAAGATGAAGAAAAAATTATGAATGTATTATTAGAAACAATTCCTGAAGGAGAATATTTTGATGAATATAGAGAAAAGATTAAGTCTATAGGTAAAGGAATGGATTTTGAAAAAATTTCTAATGTTTTGTTTGAGATCTATTTTTCTCTAGGAAAAAAATTTAGAAAGTATATAACAAATACTACAAAAATGCTTGAAGTTGCTAAAGATAATAATAAAAATATTTTATTAGAAGGTGCGCAAGGATTGTTGTTAGATATTGACCATGGAACCTATCCATTTGTAACATCTTCAAATCCTTCACAAGGAGGATTGTGGACAGGATTAGGTATTTCTAAAGTTGATGAAGTTTATAGTATTATCAAAGCTTATACAACTAGAGTTGGAGAAGGTCCATTTATTACTGAGTTAGGAACTTATGATGAAGCAAAAGAAGAAGGAAGATGGGAAGGAATAAGAGATAATTATGAATCTCATCTTAATGAAGCTTCTGAAAAAGGAAATAATGGAGATGATTATTATCTTGGAAAATTTATTAGGTTGATTGGAAGAGAATATGGTTCAACAACTGGAAGACCAAGAAGATGTGGTTGGAATGATGCAGTTCTGACAAGGCATTGTGCATGTGTTAATGGTGAAAAGATAGTAATTACTAAATTAGATGTTTTGACAGGTGTGAAAAAGTTGAAGATTTGTAATAGTTACAAATATATTGGAAATAAAAGAATCTTTAATGGCGAAGTATTTTTCCCTGGAAAAATTATAAAAGATTTTCCAACAGATTCCGATCTATTAGAAGATTGTGTTGCACATGAGTATGTAGAAATGGATGGATGGACTGAAGATATTACTAAAGTTAGAAACTTTGAAGATCTTCCTATTAATACAAAGAATTATTTGGCAAAAATTGAAGAACTTGGTAAAGTGAAAATTTCTTTGATTGGAATTGGACCAGATAGAGAAGAATTAATTGTTGTACCAGGTAGATGGAATCTAGAGAAAGAAAAAAAAGTTAAAGGAATAATTTATGATATGGATAACACTTTAGTTGAGTCAAATAAGTTTGTACTTGATTTAATTTTGAAAACAGCACAAGAAGTTTGGAAAGATGTAGAATTTAAAGTTCCAAGCAGAGAAGAAGTTGTTAAGGTTCAAAAAATGAATCTTCCATTTCCAGAAATCTTTGAAAAACTTTTCCCAAATCCAGAAGGATATGAAGGAAGTTTGGCAAAATTAATCTTAGAAAAATATAGAGCTGTTGCAAAAGATATGCCTTACTCTTCTGTAAAAGGTGGAGTTGAGTTAGTAAATATGATGAAAGAAAAAGGTGTTGTTCAAGGTATTGTAACAAATAGAATAAAAATGGCAGGTGAAAGATTAGCTCAAGCAGGATATTCAGAGTTTGATTTCTTAATTGCACCAGAAAATATAGAACAAAGAAAACCAAAGCCAGAATGTTTTACAAAGGCTTTAGAGATAATGAAAGAAAAAGGTGTTGAGAAAAATGAAATAATTACAATAGGCGATCATGGAATAGATTATCTAGCAGCTAAAGTATCAGGTTTAGAGTTTTATGCCATTTTGAATAAAACGACAAGTAAAGAAGAATTTATAGAATTAGGTTTAAGTGAAGATAAAATTCTTGAAGACTTAAGTAATCTTGCCTAGAAACTTTTTTAAATTTGTTTTATTTTATTATTGTAATGAAAAAGAAAATAAAAAAGATTTGTTTAAATTGTTTGTTTTGGAGCATTATTGTTATTGTTTTAATTACTTTGTTATTTTACTTTATTGAACAAGATGAATGTAAAGGGATTACCGATACATCTATGAAAGCAAATTGTTATACTGATTTGGCAGAAAGTAGTGGAGATTTAAGTTATTGTGAAAATTATCCATACTATTTTGATGAGTGTCTTGATTTTGCTGATCCTCAAAGAGAAGCTGATGAAAATATTTTGAATTCTATTTGTGATGCAAATACAGATAGCTCAAGAAAAGAAAATTGTTATGAATATATTGAAGAAAATTATTAATTATTTAGAAATCATCTACTCCACCAAACATCTCTTCAAAAGAAGGTACACCATAGTCTGAATGAATTCTTTTGTTGAAAAAAGAAAGAACTATAGTATCTAATTCTTTTTGAAAGTTAAATTTAGATTTTGCTTGGGGTCTGAATATTTCTTTATGTAATTCTGCTCTTTGAATTGTCGGTTGCCATTTTTTTAATAATTCTTCTGGAGCTATATCATGAGATTCTAAAAAAGCTCTATAAAAATTTGTTCTGTCTCTATATTGAGTTATATCATCTTTTACTTTTATTCCAAATAAATTTAATACAGCTTGATCACCAATAATATAAGCTTGAGATAATTCTATATCTTCTGAACTTACTATGGGAGGTGTCTTTTTGTTCCATAAAAGTAATCCTAAGTCAGAATTATTTGGATCTAAAATTTCTGAATCAAAATCTATTGAAGTTCCTTCTTCACCTTCAACAGTAAAGGGTCCAAATGAAGATAGTAAGAACCAAGAATAAAATTCTCCAGGTATATGAATAGTTTCTTGTTTATCTCCATATTTTTCTTTTTGATAAGCTAATTGAGAAAGTAAGCCTGTTTTTAGTGAAACAGATACAGGAGAGCAATTAAAATGTCTTCTCCCATTATATGGTTGAACTTGGTGTGAAAGTTTTGCTAATAATTGACCTTGATAAGGTTCTAATTGAGTTTGTAGTTCTACTAATCTTGTAGCTCTTTCTTCAACTTTGTCTTGTTCAATAATTAGATCTCTATAAGTTTGTAATAATGTCATGAGGAAATTTTATTTTTAGTGTTTTTATAATTTATTAATTTCTAAAATATATTTATTATCTCTAAGTAGTTACAAATAGAAAGATTTAAATAAGATTAGTTAGGAAGAAAATCTATGACAGTTATAAGTGCTATGAGGTTTAATCCTCAGGAAGGAGCAATTGTTGCAGATGAGCAAAGTTCTTATGGTGGAAGAAAATTATCATTTGCGAAAAAATTACATCTAGTGAGTAATGGAAATTTTGCTATTTTTGGTGGAACAGGTTTTGCTGATTATTTGTTTGATGTTTCTGAGAAAGTAAGAATTTATCTTGAAAAAAAACAACTTGGTACAACTGAAGAAATTGCTAACCTTGTTGCAAAAATTATGGATATGAGAAAACAAGCAATTGTTAGTGGAGAAATTGAATCTAAGTTTGGAGTAAATTCAGCAGAATATTTTTCAGGACAAAAAATGTTTGAAGGTGGACAAAGTGTTCCAATTAGACCAGAATTAATGGCAGAAATTCATGGATATAGAATGCAATTTGAAAATGAAATTGCAAAAAATGGTTTCTTAATATTAGGTAAGGATAATGAAGGAGTTCAAATCTATAAATCTGGTGCAAGTAATACAGTTCCAACTCTTGTTGCAAGACCTTACGATGCAATTGGTTCAGGAAATGATAGTTCTGATGAAAGACTTGTTGAATATCTTGAGAAAGTGAAAAGAGATGAATTAGAAAATGTTGATCCGATTTGGGGTTTAGAAGCATTAATTTATGGAACACATAGAGCTTCATTAAGAAATCAAGGTGTAGGTGGGACTCCAGTTATTTATATCATTGGAAATGAAGGTCCATTCTTAGTTAGTGAGGAAAGATCAGAATTAGCTGATAAAGTTGTTAGAGGATATAGAAGAGATTTTTTAGATAAAAATGTTGTTGAAGGATTAATTAGAGATTCAATATATAATAGTGAAAGAGAAGTTGATGATATAGAAGATGAAATGTATGAAGCTCCAAGTGATAAAAGAGAATTTAGAAAATATTTGAGCCAAAAAAGAAGTTAGATAGTTTTTTTAATTATTAGAATATATAATATTAATATGAAATATAGCCTGTTAGGATTAGTTCTTTTAGGATGTGGAAAAATTAATGTAGATGTTAGCCAAAGATTTAATGAAGCGTGGATGATAAAAGAACCAATGGAACCTGAAATTATCTATGAAGAAAGTGTTCCTTTTGTTGGAAATTTTGGAGTATATAGAAGTGATAGAGAATGTTTGACAAATTCTGTTTTTGTTGAAAATCCTGTGAATTATTGTACCCCTAGAGATGTTTTATTGAAATTAGAATATAATCTTGTAGTTTGTGAGGATGTTGTTAAAAAATTAGATGAAGAAAAAAAGTTTTGTATTAGAAGATCAGGAAATGTCGGCAAAAGAAATTGGAGAAAGATATAATGTAAATAATGGAACAATTTTAAGATGGTTAAATCAAGCAGGAATAGAAAAAAGAACAATGTCTGAAGTAATGCTTAATAGAAATAATGGAAATAGACCTAGTGATTATGAACTTAAGGATTTATATGAAGATCAAGAAAGATCTACATTAGAAATAGCTGGAATATATAATGTTACACCAAGATCAATTATACTTTGGTTAGATAATGCAGGAATAAGTAGAAGAACACATTCAGAATCTATGTCTCTCCACTTAAGAAAGGTTAGACCTTCAGAAGATAGACTTAGAGAATTATATGAAGATCAAGGAATGTCAGCAAAAAAAATAGCTAGAAAATTTAAAGTTTCAGAATATTCAATTTCAAAATGGTTAGATGAAGCAGGAATACAAAAAAGAACATTAGCAGAAGCT
>CAYPLB010000006.1:0-28400 GCA_964411565.1 Candidatus Woesearchaeota archaeon | reverse complement strand
AATACAAAAAAGAACATTAGCAGAAGCTTTGAAATTAAGAAATAGACCAAGATATACTTTAGAAGAAGCTACTGAAGCTTATTTAATTTATTCTAATTCAAATAATGAACCTGTTGATATGCAAACTTTCTTTAGAAGTTATGATCCCGAAACTTTAGAAGTTACTGAGGGAAGTGGACCTTTAAGAGCACACTTGAGAGAATTTAATAGAGAAAAAATAGAAGGTGAGGTTCAGTGAGAAAAACTCCAAAGATGTTGGAAGTTGAAGATGAATTTGGTAAACCTTTAGAAGAGATATTATTTGAATTATATGAAGTTGAAAATTTATCAACTCAAAAAATTTCTGAAAGACTAGAAGTTTCATATATAACATCTAGAAATTGGTTAAAAAAAGCTGGATTTGAAATAAGAACAGCAGCAGAAACAATACTTTTACATTCAAGAGAAAACCTACCATCAAAAAGAGAACTTGAAGATTTATATGTCGTTCAAAAAAAGTCAGTGAATGAAATAGCTAATGAATATAATGTATCATGGGATTTAATTTCTAAAGAAATAGATAATGCTGGGATAGAAAGAAGAACACTCTCAGAAAGTAAACTAATAATTTCTGGTGGGATAACCCCAACTGAAGAAGAGCTTATAGAATTATATGTAGTTCAGAATATGGTATTGGATGAAATTGCTGAAAGATATAATGTATCAAGAAATTTTATTACAAAAAAGATAGATGAAGCTGGAATTGAAAAAAGAACTTTATCAGAAACAAAACTATTACAAACAGGTAAAATTAGACCTTCAGATGATGAACTAATATATTTATATGAAGTTGAGGAAATGTCATTAACAGCAATTGCTAAAAAATATAAATTTTCACAAACAACAATAAAAAAATGGTTAAAAAATGCAGGAGTAATAACAAGAAATTTTTCAGAAGCAATGAGAATAACTAGTCAACCAAGATATTCTTTAGAAGAAGCTACTGAAGCTTACTTAAATTATTCTAATTCAACTGATGAACCTGTTGACATGCAAACTTTCTTTAGAAGTTATGATCCTGAAACTTTAGAAGTTGCTGAAGGAAGTGGACCTTTGAGAGCATACTTAAGACAGTTTAGTAGAGAAGATGTAGAACAAAAAATATAAAAAAATTATTTAATATACCAATAACCTAAACAATTTGAGGTATAAGATTTAAGGTTTCTTCTTTTCTTTAAATCATTTGGAACACCATGTCCTTCAATCCAAAGATTTGAAGCAACTGTAATATCATGTCCATTAAATCTTTCATCTATACTTAAAGCTTCAGTAAGTTTTCCAGGTCCTTGAACTCTAATAACATCTTCAAAATCGAAAGCTGCACCTCTAAGAGTTATACAAGAAGGACTTCCAGGTTTTCCTGTTGCAATGTCAAGAAGAAATTGATTATATTTTTTACTAACATCAACAATACCAGCACCTTGCATTAAACCTTCAGAACTATAATCAGTTTCACCCCTATAAGCAGCAACTTCTCTAATTTGTCCAATAATTGTTGATTTGTCAAATTGTCTTATTAAAAACCTACCTAATAATTCCCATGCTACCATATGACTATTTTGTTCATAAAATTCTTTTGGTAAAGCTTGACCAGTAGGTTGGTATGCTTTTAGTTGTTCATCTAATGTTTTCATAATAATTTTTTTTAAGAACTGATATATAAGTCTTTTTGTTGTGAAATTATTTATCTAAGCATGAAGAATAATTAACTTTCTCATCCTAGTCAATTTTTTAGTCATATCAAACACTGAAGATCTCAAATTTTCAAGGTGAGGATAATTGCTTAATTCAAAGTGATCTTTATTAAACATTATAATAATCAAATCAGAATTAATTCTAGTGTTGCCACGAACCCAAGATTGGGTTCTTGTCATAACTTTAGCCAAATCCTCCTTTGGTTCTGAGTCAATAATATACATAGTATTCTTTTCAGGTTCAAGAGAACTATTATCAGGGTAAAAAAATCTTTCAATAACTTCATTACCTTTTACCACAATAACTTTACAATTAGAAATTTTCTTTAACTTTGAAAAGTATTTTATTTGTTCATCAGTTGCCAACAATATACAATACTCTGATCTTGCAGACTCACTTTTCCCCAAATGTTCTACGCATTCTAAAATTCCTTCATCAATCATTTTTTTATTATAAAACGCCGAGACTGGGATTTGAACCCAGATATCCAAAGGAAACAGGATTTCTTCGTTATTATAACCTAGCAGTCATACACTCTCTCTATGAGATCTGCGCAATACCAGATTATGCGATCTCGGCAATATGCCTTCAAAATAATCTTAAGTTTAAAAGCTTTATGTTAAAGAAAAAATAAAAAATTATTTCTTAAATTTGAAATTTAAGGATAATAAACTTAAAAGTTTATTATTTCTTTTTCTTAGACATTCCTTCAAAGGCTCTAAGAATCTCTAAAGGTACAGCAAAGATTATTGTATTACTCTGGTCACTTGACAAATCATTGATACTTTGTAAAGTTCTTAGATGTAATGCTCCTGGAGCTAATGCTAATGTTTTTGCAGCTTTGGACATGTTACTTGCAGCTTGAGCTTCTCCTTCAGCTTTTGTAATTACAGCTCTTCTTTCTCTCTCAGCTTCAGCTTGTTTTCCAATAACTCTTTTCATTTCTTCAGGTAAAACAATATCTTTTAATTCTACAGAATTTACTTTGATACCCCAAGGATCAGTTTCTTTATCAACAATGTCTTTTATCTTACTAGCTACTTTATCTCTTTTTGCAAGTAAATCATCAAGCTCAACTTCACCAACAATATTTCTCATAGTAGTTTGAGCTAACTGAGAAATTGCATAAGGATAATGTTCAACCTCAAGGATTGCTTTCTTTGCATCTGTTACCTTATAATAAATAACAGCATTAACTTTTACAGAAATGTTATCTCCAGTCATTGCTTCTTGATCTGGAACATCAGCTACTCTTACTCTCATATCTGCTTTCTGATGAGATTGAAGAATTGGAACTACAATGTTCAAACCAGGTTTTAATACTGAAGAAAATTTACCTAAAGTGAATTTTACACTTCTTTCATATTCTTTGATAACTTTAAGACTTGATAATAAAATTACACCACCAATTATTGCTATTGTTATGCCAAATGCCATTTTATATAGAAATTGTTTATTTGCTTAATAAGTTTTGTGATTTAATTAAAAATAGAGTTAGTAGAGAAGATGCTGCAAAAATTGTAAAATAAGTCATGTTTAGAGGAGTTAGTAATAATAATAAGGGTGGAAAGAATAAAAATACTTTTCTAATTATTTTCTTTGATCCAGAAATTGTTCCAAAGATGAAAATTAATGAAGCTATGTAAAAGTTTAAAGTTAATAAGGCTAAAGAAAAGTAAAAATATTTTTCTTTTAGTAGGAAAGAGGAAATTATTCCTAGAATGATTGCTATATATATTAGGTAATGATTTGTGAAGTTGAAATAGAATAATAAAATAGAAATTAGTAATATCAAAATTAATTCTGAGATTTTTATGTACTTTTTTCCAGGTTTAATCTCTTCTTTACAAAAGTGCCTAATTATAATACCTATTAGTAATCCGGAAAATACAATTAAAGGTAAAAGGTAAATCATAGTTATGTTAAAGAATGAATAGTTTTTTAAAGTTTTTATTATTTTAAATAGATATGTTGCTAAGTTTATTTGAAATTGGACAGTTTATTATATTAACTTTAGCACTAGGATATATCTTTTCTGGATTTATTAAAACGGATCCATATAAGCCAAGAAAGTTTTTTGATTGGGAGGATATAAAGTTTGCAGCTATTATATCTACACCAGCTGTTGTGTTGCATGAGTTTGGACATAAGTTTGTAGCATTAGCATTTGGATTAGATGCAACATTTTTTGTTTGGGGAACAGGATTAATAATAGGAATAATTTTGAAAGCAATAAATTCACCATTTTTATTTTTAGCACCAGCTTATGTAGCAATTAGTGGATCTGCTTTACCTTATCAAAGTGCATTGATAGCTTTTGCAGGACCTTTTGTAAATTTATTATTATTTGTAGTAAGTATTATTGTTCTAAAAACTAAAAAGAATTTGTCTCAAAAAGAATTGATTGGATGGACAATTTCTAAAAAATTGAATATCTTCTTGTTTATATTTAATATGATTCCAATTGGACCTTTAGATGGAGCTCAAGTTTTAAATGGTATTTTTGGAATGTTATAGAATTATTTCTTTTTCTTCTTAAATAATTTTTTTAGAACTTTTTTAACTTTCTTTTTTGCAGGTTTTTTCTTAACTTTCTTTTTAGTTATTTTCTTTTTTACTTTCTTCTTTTTCACTTTCTTCTTTATTTTCTTCTTAACTTTCTTTTTCACTTTCTTCTTTTTTACTTTTTTCTTAACTTTCTTTTTCACTTTCTTCTTTTTTACTTTTTTCTTTACTTTCTTCTTTTTCACTTTCTTCTTTTTTACTTTCTTTTCTTTTTTAGGTTGAGCATCCTTTAATGCTTTTCTTGCTGCAGCTCTTTCTTCCCTAGCTTTCTTAAGCTCTTTTTCTCTAGCCTTTTTTAACTTTTTTTCTTCTCTTGCAACTTTCTTTTTTCTAGCTTCAATGATTTCTAATGCTACTTGATTATATTCTTCTACCTCAACCCCTAAAGATTCAATTCTCTTTTGTAAATTTGCAATAGTTTTTTGATTATCTTGTTGCATCAGTAAAGAACCACATTCAGTACAATGAAAATCTTGATCCATAGCTGTGTCAATACCTAATCTTACACAACCTGATGGACAAACATAGAAAATACCATCTTTTTCTCTTTCAACTCTATTCTTAAACTCTTGTAATTTATTCTTTTTGAATCTCCAAATAGCATTAAAAACACTTTTATCATTTAATGACCAATAATATATATACCAACCTTTCCTCTTATCTTTCTTTCTTGTAGATATAACTAAATTGTATTCACCAAGTCTATATAACATGTTTCTAACTTGATTAACAGTTATGTTTAACTTGTCAGCAAGTTTAAATTCACTAATATTTTTTTTATTCCAAAGAATATCAATTAAGGGTAAAATATCATCCCCTAAGGATAATGAGACAAAATCCTCCAATACTTCTTTATTTAGTTTCATTGTCGACGATTAATTAGGAAAAAAGTTTATTTATAATTTGCCTGAGGTAGTATATAAATGTTTGGTTTTTAAATATTTGATAAATGAGTAAAAATGAAAAATGATTTAAAAAATTTGAAAAAACTACGAAAGGTTTTTAAATAAAAGTGCATTGATAATGAATAGCTCGTATGAGTGGAGGTGAACCTGATGGGTTTGTTTGGAAAGAAAAAAGAAGATAAAAATGATTTACCACCACTGAATTTTCCTGAATTACCAAAAACTGTTCCTTCTTTTGAACAGGAAAAATCAATGAAAGTCTCAGATGCTGAAGAAATCAAAGATGCTGTTTCAAGTTCAGATGTGCCACAGATGCCATCTGTTTCATCAAGTATGACAGAAAAGCCTTTGTTTGTAAAAATTGAAAAATACAAAGACTTAGTAAACACACTTGGTAAATTGAAAGCAAGGTTAAATGATGCAGATCATATTTTGCAGAATTTAAATGATTTGAAAGAAAAAGAAAATAGAGAATTAGCTGCATGGCATAGTGATCTAGAAAAAGTTAGAAACCAATTGTTAGATATTGATAGAAAACTCTTTGAATAAAATGGCAAAAAAGAAAAAAAGACGAAAAAAAGTAGTTGTACGAAAAAAGAAGAAAGAAGAAAGCGTACATGTGAGATTGGATGATCCAATTTCCAAAAGAAAAGATATTCTTCAGACTGCAGTAATGACAGTAGAACTACTGAAAAAATATGATGTTGTTAGAGAGTTAAGAAAAGAGAAAACTAAAGAGATGGATAAGTTGAGAGTTATCTTGAACGATATAAAAAAGATGACTAAACAGATTAAAACAAAAGATTTGCCAAAAGTAAAAGAAATAGAGACAAAGCATAAGGAACATAAAGTAGTGGTTAAAGAAAAAGCAATTGAGAAACATGAAGAGAAAATAATTAGACATAAAAGTGCAATAGATAATCAGTTAGATGCACTTAGAAAAAAATTAGAAACTCTTTAATTCTTTTTATTTTATTTATACAAAATTATAGTGTGGACACTGGACATTTGTGTGCGTAGCATTTATATAAGTAAAATTCTAACTAATATAAATGAAAATTAAAAGAGAGAATTTAATTCATTTGTATTATGAGGTTAAAGATCTTACATATAATTTTCAAGAACTAAATCCAATTATTTTTTTAGAAGATCAAAGATGGTTTTTAATATTAAAAAAAACAAAAACTCCAAAGACATTAATAGATTTATTAGAGTTTTTTGATTATTCAAAAGGAAATTTGATGAAGATTCTTAGAAGAATGGAAAAATACAACTTGTTAACAAAAGAAAGGAAAAATATTTCTGGAAGAATTCATCAAAGATGTCCTTTTCAATGGCAAATAACAGAATATGGAGAAAAATATTTAAGTTATTCTAAGACAAAATATAAAGGAACTCAAAGATTATTGGTTTTTAGATATTTACTAGGTGATAGTCCAAGGACCTTTGCTAAAAAATTAGATAAGAAAAAAGAAGTTTTAGGAAATTGGGAAAGTGGCTGTAGATCAATGACTTCTATAATAACTGCAGAAAAATATATGAAAAATATTCTGGAGAAAAATTTATTGTTAGATACAAATCTTGAGAATATGCTAAAAAATTGGGATAAATATCTTATAAATTTGAGAAATGAGAGATCAATAAGAGCAAAAAATATAGATTTAAAAAAATATCAAGAAATGGGAAGAAAAGGTGGAAAAGCAGGAGATAAAAAAAAGAAAAGAATGAATCTGATTAGAGGAATATCAAATCAAGCACCAAATAAATATGAAAGACAAATTATTGCATTTTTTGTAAAGAACAAGATTGAATTTGAATTTCATCCAATAATTTGTGAGGAATGTTTTGATTTTAGAGTTGGAAATTGGATTATTGAAGTTGAAGGGAAAAAATCTCTAGCTCATGAATTTCACAAAGCAAATAGATTAAATTATAAGGCACAAAAAGTAAAAAATAAATTTAAAAAACTAAAATTTTTAGTAATAATTCCCCATAATGTAAGTCCAGAAGTTGTAAAAAAATTAAGTGAAGAATATATAATTTGTTCTTTTCCAAAAAATAATCTATTAGATAAGTATATGAAGATTTTAAATATCATAAAAAAACTTGAAAAAAATAAAGATAAATTTAGTGTTGTAGATTTAGCTTTAAAATTACAAGAGAATAAAAATGCTGTAGCAACACGATTCAATAAATTAAGAAAGTACAATCTAATTAAAAAATTTCAAAAAAAATGGCAACTTACAAATAAAGGGTTAAAAATCTTAAAAAATTATAATAATTTACAAATAAGTTCTTTAAATAAGTGTTTAAAGGGACAAATTGAAAAAAATCATAATAAAAATATTATAAACTTATTTTCAATGAGATATTGGTTTTTAAATAATAAATCAGGTCATGTTACAAAAAGTAAGTATTTAGATAAAAGTGAGAAATTAATAAAAAATATGTTTAATAATTCAAATGTAGATTATTATTCTCAATTTAAAATTATAAATGAGATTGAAGGTTATGAAATAGAGAGATTATTTGATGGATTTGTTTCCCCTAATAAAATTATAGAAATTAAGACAATTGATATTGATTCAAAAAGAGCATTTAGTAATGTTGGAGGATCAATATATGAACTAATTGGACAAACATTATTTATAAAAGAATTTAAACCAAACTATAAATTCTATGCAATAATCTTAGGAAAAAATAAAAAGATTAAAAAACTACCAGAACAAACAGAAGTTATGCTTAAAAAATATGTAGATTATATATATGTGGATGAAAATCTTGAGGAACTGAAATATGCTATCTGATAAAGAAATGAAAAAGAAGTTTCTACTTCTAGCTCAAAAGAATCCTCAAAAACATTATCCATTTGATGCACTAAAAAAATTAGATTTTGAAAGAAAAAAATGTAAGAAATGTAAGAAGTTTTTTTGGACAACAACAGAAAGAGAAATTTGTGGAGACGTTAGCTGTACTGAATCTATTGATTTTATAGGCAATAGTCCTGTAAAAAAGAAATTAGATTATATTGAATCATGGAAAAAATTTGCTAGAGTTTTTAAGAAATTAAATTATGAGGAAATCAAACGATATCCAAGTGTTGCAAGATGGAACCCAACTGCAGAATTTACAATAGCAAGTATTGCAGCTTTTCAACCTTATATTGTTTCAGGAGAAGTAAAACCTCTAACAGATAAATTAGTTATACCTCAATTTTGTTTAAGATTTTCAGATGTAGATAATGTAGGTATCACAGGACATATGGTAGGATTTATTATGCAAGGACAACATACCTTTGTCCCAGTAGAAAAATATGACACCAATAATTACCTTAATGAAATTTATACTTGGTTAGATAAGGGATTGGGCCTCCCAAAAAATGAAATTACTTTCCATGAGGATGCATGGGCTGGTGGAGGAAACTTTGGACCTTGTATAGAATTTTTTTCAAGAGGTTTAGAGATAGGTAATCAAGTTTATATGCAATATGAACAAAAAAAACAAGGATATAAGGAATTAAAAGTAAAAGTACTTGATATGGGTCAAGGACAAGAAAGAGTTGCTTGGTTAAGCCAAGGAACAAATACTATATATGATGCTACTTTTCCTACTGTAATCAAAAAATTATCAAAACAAATTGGTTTTAAGATAGATAAAGATCTTCAAAATCAATTTTTACCTTATTCTTCTCTTTTAAATATTGATGAAGCTGTAGATATCGAAAAAAATTGGAGATTAGTTGCTAAAAAAATGAATTTAAATGTTAAGGAACTTAGAAAGGAAATTGCACCAACAGCAGCACTTTATTCAATAGCTGAACATTCAAGAGCTCTCTTAGTTGCTTTAAATGATGGAGCTTTACCTTCAAATACAGGAGGAGGGTATAATTTAAGAATGTTAATAAGAAGAAGTTTAGGATTTATTGATAAATATAATTGGGATGTTGATCTAAATGATGTTTGTAAATGGCATGCAGATTATTTAAAACCAATATTTCCGGAATTAAGCAAGGATTTAGATTCTGTACAAAAAATTTTTGAAATTGAAAAAAAGAAACATAAAAAAACAAAAGAAAGTACCAAAAGATTAGTTGCAAATTTGGATTTGAAAAAACTGAAAGAAAAAGATCTGTTGAAATTGTATGATTCTAAAGGAATAAATCCAGAAATGATTCCAGGAGTTAAAATTCCAGATGATTTTTATGCGAAAGTTTCTGAATTGCATGAGAAAAAAGCTGTGCAAAAAGCTGAAGTGAAAAATGAAGTTAATTTTGGAAGTTTAACTGATACAAAGGCTTTGTATTATGATGATTATAGTAAAGTTAAATTTAAAGGTCAAGTTTTGAAAATTGTAAAAGATTTAGTTGTATTAGATAAAACTGCATTTTATCCTAGTTCTGGTGGACAAGTTCACGATTTTGGAAGCTTAGGAGGAAGTGAAGTTTTAGATATTTGGAAACAAGGTAGTTTGATTGTACATAAAGTTAAAGATTTGAGTTTTAAGAAAGGTGAAGTTATTGAAGGTTTAATTGATAGAGAAAGAAGATTACAATTAAGTCAACATCACACAGCAGCACATATTGTAAATGCAGCAGCAAGAAAAGTTTTAGGGAGACATATTAACCAAGCTGGAGCTTACAAAGATGTGGAAAAAGGCAGATTAGATATTACACATTATGATTCTTTAAGCCAAAATGAAGTTAGAAAAATTGAAGATGAAGCTAATATAATTATTAAAAAAGAAATTGATATTGAAAGTAAATTTTATCCTCGATCAGAAGCTGAGAAAAAGTTTGGAATGGAAATTTATCAAGGTGGTGCAGTTCCAGGAAGAATGTTGAGAATTGTAAATATTAAAGGTGTAGATGTTGAAGCTTGTGGTGGAACTCATTTGAAAAATACTAAAGATGTTGAGAAAATTAAAATTATTAAAAGTTCTAAAATTCAAGATGGAGTTGTGAGGTTAGTTTTTGTTGCAGGAAAAGCAGCAATGAAAGAAGAAGAAAGTAAAGGTGAAGTTGTTGAAGAGTTGATGAAGTTATTAGATTGTAGAAGAGAAGAAGTCCCAGGAAGATGTAGTGAGTTGTTTAGTTTGTGGAAGAAAGTTGTGAAAAAGAAAAAAGATGTTGAGAAGAAATTAGTTTCTGATGAAAAGTTCAAAGGAGAGATTTTGTTAGAAAGTTCTAAGAGATTAAAAACACAACCAGAGCATGTTGTTAAGACTGTTAAAAGATTTATGAAAGAATTGAGAATATAAATATTTATTAATTCTTATTGTTTAGTGATATTTATGGTAGAAGTTTCACAAGAAATTAGAGAAATATTAGATCAGTTAGGATATAAGGGTCCTTTAATTAGACATGAAGTTGAAGAATTTTCAGTAGAATGGGATTATTTTGAAAAATTTTATAGATCAGTAAAAAGTAATGGATTTGTACCCATAAGACCAAAAGATGGAAGTGTAAGAGAAAAAGATCAAGGACAGTATGATTCAATGTTCACTTATTTAAGAGAAAATAAAGTTATTGATGAAAGTGGAGATAGAATTGAAGATTTTAGAGTCTTTGATGAAAGATTAATATTAGAAAATCTTTTGATAGGTGGAACTAGTAAAAGTTATGATAGAGATGATTTTAGACCTCTTGGAGGAATTAACCCTTGTAATCATGGAGGATATAGCACTGGTGGAATAAATCCATGTACTTGTGGATATTAATATGAGTGATTTAGGTTTTAGAGGAATTGTTACATTACTAAATACAATTCAAAGAGTTAAAAAAAATAAGGAAGTTTCTAATTTTAATGATCTTTTTACAAATAGTGCAAGGTTGATAATAAGTCCAAATAATATTTGTAAAGGAGGATGTCAACATTGTATAGCGGATTCTAAAAAAAATGGAGAAGTAATGAACTTTGAAAATTTTGTTGAAATTGATCCTAAATTTTTTGAACCATTTAGTATTGTTGATTTTGGAAGAAAAGGAGATCCAATTAATTATTATAGTCAAGGAAAAGATATTGCTGATTTTATTTCTTTTCTTTATGAACAAGGAATTGAGGAATATACAATGGCAGTTGCTATCCAAAATAGAGAAATACAAGCTGCTGAAAAATTAGAAAAATTATCTCAAGAAGGCATAAAAATTGAAACTATGTTTACATATCATCATTATTTTGAAAATTTAGGTAGGTTAACAAGAGATTTAAACTTATCAATAAGAGAAGTTTTACCTTTTTCAAATAGAATCATTATTTCTTTGTTAGGAGATGATTTTCCTATTAATGGAAAAACTAAATCTGAAGAAATGAAAGTAGGATTTAATCAATATTTGGAATTTATTCTTTCAAATATGAGTTATAAACAAATTGATGAAAATAATTATAATGTTTCAGTATTAGGAAGAGAAGTTAATATTCATGTTACAAGTAAAGTTGATAAAATGGTTTATCCTATTGGAAGATTTAGAAAATATTTAGAAGAAAGAAAAATTCTTCAGAAATATGAAAGATTTTTTCTGAGAAATTAAGTGAATATGTTTGTCCTGATTTATTAGAATTACCTGGAATTGTAATAGAACCAAATGGTGATTTGAATCTCTGTGCATCTTTTGAAGCTGTGAATTGTAGAGATGCAATCATTACAAATATTTTTGAAAAAAGTTTTGGAGAAGTTGAAAAAGATCTATTAGAACTATATAGAATAGAAAAAAAATGGTTTATTGATAATATTACAGAAATAAGAGAAGGAAGGATTTCTACATGTAAATTAAAAAATAATTGTTATAGAAACCCTTAAATATAGATATTAATTCTTTAGGTGATAATTAGGAGTCTTAAAAATGAAAGTTAAACAAGGAGACAAAATTAAAGTCGAATATGAAGGAAAGTTAGAAAATGGCGAAGTTTTTGATAGTACTGAAAAACATGGGCACCCATTAGAATTTGAAGTTGGTAGTGGCCAATTAATTAAAGGTTTTGATGATGCTGTGGTTGGTATGGAAAAGGATGAAGAAAAAGAAATTACTCTGAAAGCTGAAGAAGCTTATGGTGAACCTAATCCTCAAATGATGAGAAAAGTACCTAAAGAACAATTACCACCAGAACCAGAACCAAAAGTTGGTATGATGTTAGCAATGGCTTTACCAAATGGACAACAATTACCTGCAAAAATTACTGAAGTTACTGATAATGAAGTTACAATTGATTTGAATCATCCATTAGCAGGAAAAACTTTAATCTTTAAGATCAAAGTTGTAGAAATTTCTTCTTAATTTTTTATTTTATTTAGAAAAGTTTATTAATTCTTATAACTAGTTTTAAAATAAGATGGAATTAAAACTAAAAGAAAGTCCAAAAAATCCAACAATTATTGAGGGATTCCCAGGAGTAGGACTAATTGGAACTATAACTACAGAATACTTAATTAAACATCTTAATGCAAAACCAATTGGTTTCATTAAGTCAGAAGAAATAGCACCTATTGCAGCTGTACATGAAGGAAAAGTAGTACAACCTTTAGAGTTGTATTATGTGAAAAGTAAAAATCTAGTTATTGTACATTCTTTAGTTGATGTCAGAGGAATTGAATGGGAAATTGCTGAAGCATTAACAGAAGTTTATAAAAGATTAAAGGCTAAGGAAATAATTAGTATTGAAGGAATTATGAGTCAAGATGTTACAAGTATAAAAACTTATTATTATTCAAATAAAGCTTCACAAACAAAAAAATTAGCAGGGTCAAGTGCTAAACCTTTGAAGGAAGGAATCTTAATGGGAGTTACTGCAGCTTTATTGTTACATAATAAAGATATTACAACAACAGGAGTTTTTGTTGAAACACATACAAAATTACCAGATAGTATGGCGTCAGCGAGAATAATTGAATTATTAGATGTTTATCTAAACTTAGATGTAGATTATAAACCTCTAGAAGATGCTGCAGCAGAATTTGAAAAAAAGTTAAAAAATTATGTTGGCAAAGTAGAGAAAAACGCAGATAAAACTGATAAACATAACAAAAAAGTTAATTACTTTGGTTAATTTTTTTTTCTTTTTATGAAATATAGAAAAACAAAATGGAGTATGGATGTTGTTTATCCGAATAAATCCTATGGAGGAGTTTATTCTTTAGGGCTTCTAATTATTGAAAATATTGTTAATCTAAGAAAAGATTGGTTTTGTAAGAGAGTATTTTCTGACTCTGGAAAAATTAGCTCAAAGTTAGTTGGGTTTTCTTTACAATATGAATTAGATTTAAAAAAAGCAATTAGTATGAAAAGTGAAGGACTGAATTTTGCTGGTGGACCTTTAGTCTCGATGAATCCAGAAATGATTGGAAAACATTTTGATTTTTTATTGATTGGAGATGTTGAAGAAACTATTGGAAATGTTTTAGAAGAATATGAAAAAGGAGAAGATCAATTTTTAGAAAGAATTTCAAAAATTAAAGGAGTTTATGTTGAAGGAAAAAATAAAGTTAGTTCTGCTTTTGTTAAAAATTTAGATGATTATCCTTATCCTGTTGTTCAAGAATTTCCAAAAAGAGTTGATAAAGATTTTGTATTTGGAAAATGTTTTATTTTAGAGATAGAAAGAGGATGTCCTTATAATTGTAAGTTTTGTCCTCTAAATGAATTTTATGAAAGTTTTAGGTATAGAAGTTTGAAGAGTGTAAAAAATATCATTGATGAAGGTTTAGAGAAAAATAATGTAGATAAAGTTGTTATTTATGCTGCATCATTTGCACATCCTCAAAGAAAAGAAATTTTAAAATATTTATTAGATAAAAAAATTAGAGTTACAGTTCCTTCGCTAAGAGCAGAATTAATTGATAAAAAAAGTTTAGAATTAATTAGAAAATGTGGACAAGAATCTGTAACTATTGCACCTGAATCTGGAGAGAGATTAAGATTTAGTTTAAATAAAAAAGTGAAAGATGAAGCTTATTTTAAATTTATTGAAATGGCAAATGAAGCTGGTTTTAAAAAATTAAAAGTTTATATGATGATTGGATTACCAAATACTAAAGAAAAAGATTTAGAAAGGTTTGTTGAATTTGTTAATAAAATTAAAGAAAAATTTAATGGTCAAACCTACCTATCAATAAATTATTTAGTCCCTAAACCTAAAACAAAGTTTTTTGATCATGAATTAGATAAGAAAGTTTTGAAAAGTGAAGCAAAATATCTGAAAAAAGAATTGAAAAAAATAAAAGTTAAATTTTCTTCTCTAAGTACAGCATACAAAGAGTGGCAAATTATTCATGGCTATCTAAATTAGGAATGTTAGGTAAAATACATATAAGATCATAAAAATCAATATTGTTACTAAACCTGATACAATTATACCTAAACCAGACCAAAATCCATCAGCCACAGGATCCTTTAATTTTATGTCTGTCATAAATAGGAGTAATTAAAACAGATTTATAAGAATTAGTTGACTAGAGACTAGGTTTTATAGAATAATCATAACTATTGCAGCAACAATTGGAATGTAAATATTATCATCAAGTTTAAATTTAAAACCTTCAAGACCCATTGAAATTAAACTTGCCCATAAAGCTAAAGCAAATTCTACAAAAATTAAAGCAAATAAGAATGAAAAAAGAATACCAATAATAGTACCTTCAACAGATTTAAGATATTTGTAAGTTCTGTTAGATAAAAGTTTTCCAAAAATATGTGAAGCAGCGTCTCCAACAGATAAAATTATCATTGAAGCTAAAGCTATTTTTAATGGGAAAAAATACAATACAATAATTGAACCAATCATAAATAAGATTGGACCTTTACCTGGAAAAGTTTTTCTAAACTCTTTTCTTTCAAAACGATCCATAACCCAAGAGGCTATAGGTATTCTAGTGATTGTACAAAGTTTTGATAAAATAAAACCAAGAATAAGAATTCCAAGCATATGAAAAATATTGAAAATGCCAAAATAAAGCATTGTTATGAGAAAAATCCCAAAAAACATATGTAATAATTGTCTACGAAATTCTAACCTTGTAATCATACCTATGAAAGCAAAAATGTTCCTTTAAAAAACTTGTGGACTAAGAAAGATTTATTAATATAAGTGGCTTAGTTTTGATTAATGGTGAAGAAGGTTAAGATAATTGGTGAATTAAAGATAAAATCTAAAGGAGTTTTTAATATTGAAGATTTATATGTTGAGTTATATCTTTGGTTTAAACATTATGGTTATGAATGGAGAGAAGTTGAGTATAGGAAAATAATGTTTCCTGGTGGTGGATATAGATTAGAATTAGTTTGGATAGCAAGGAAAAATTTTGGAGATTATAATACATTTGAGATATTATTGGTTCTTGGTGCTGATATAAAAGGAGATGTTGAAGTACAATTAGAAGGAGGAAAGAAAGTAAAAAGGCAACAAGCAACTATTGAATTTAAAAGTCTTGGAGAGATTCATAGAAATGATGACGTTTGGAAAGGTAGAATGTTTGGAAATCAAATGCAAAAAGTGTATGAAATTATGACTCAAGATAGATTTGAACAAATTAAGGAAGATGCTTATGTTGAAGCTTCAAAATTATATGATGAATTAAAGGCTTTTTTAATAATTAATAATTAAAATGAAAAAATATTATTTTATGTTAGGTTTGTTTGTAATTCTTGATCAAATTACAAAGAAAATTTTTGAAAATGTTAACTTTGAAATATTTAGTTTTTTTAAATTAAGTTACTTAGAAAATACAGGTGCAGCATTTGGTATTTTTCAAAATAGTACTTGGATACTAGCTTTAATTTCTTTAGTTGTTATTGTTGTAGGAATTATTTATTTTAAACATTATCCTCTAGCATTGAGTTTTTTAATTGGAGGAGCGATTGGAAATTTTATTGATAGAGTATTGTTAGGTTTTGTTAGAGACTTTATTTCTATTTCAATTTGGCCAGTTTTTAATTTGGCAGACCTTTTTAGTACAATAGGTGTAGGGTTATTAATTTTTTATATATATAAAGAAGAGAAAGCTTATAAATTAAAAAGCCATAGGAGAAAGTAATGGCTGAACCAGTATTAAGCTCATTATTCTCGAGCGCTAAGGATAAAGAAAAAACTGAAGAAGAAATTAAAGAAGAGAAATCTAAGAAACAAGAAAAATTTAATCCTTTTAAAATGGGGCCTGGAAAAGTTCAACCTAATCAAGATATGGGTCGATCTCTTGCTGAAGAATGGGGAAAACAACCTAATGCTGAATGGGGACATAAGGGGGCTTTTAATTTACATATAGAAAATTTTGGTGGTTCAGTTGAAAAATATTATTATTTCTTTCAAGATTTCTTTACAAAAAATCCAGAGACAAAATATGGTTTATATCCTATAGAATTTCATAAATTAAAAGATGTTTTTGATGCAGCTGTTAGTAGCAGTTTTCATGGACAAATTGGAACAAAAGTTGGAGCAATTCAACAACAAGTTTCTACTTACCTTTCACAAATTGGGCAGTTAACGAAAACATTGTTACCTTTAGTTAGAGAATTAAGAATGATGGATGAAAGGTTGGATATTTACGTAGATAGTTTTTCTAGTAAACCAGGGAATGATAAATCAAGACAATCTGAAATAACATTAAAGTCTACTTGGATTGAAGTTGTTGAGCAAGGTATGCAAAATCCTAATTCAGTCTATGCAATGGCTAATCAAATAGGTTTTGTTACATTACCAGATTTATTTTTTGGAGTAAATCCTCATGGGAAAAATCCAAGTGAACAAAAGAAAAGATTACATAAGTATCTTGAACAAATGAGTAAAGAACATGCACTAAATACAAGAGTAAAAAATGCTCTTGAAAAAAAATTAGTTCAATACTATAATTGGAAAGAAAAAACATGGAATGAAATGCAGTATACAAGAAAATTTAGATTGAAAAATATGCAGCAACATTATAATGTTATTAGACTATATAGTTCCTGGTTAAAACCTTACTTAACAACTTTGAAAGCTCTACAAATGAAATCAGATATTAGTACTCCTGATGTTGTTATGGCTTTTGAAACAAGTAAATTAGAATTAGAATTATTAGCTGTTATTAAACAAAATAAAAATTGGTTTTCATGTATTATGGTAAGAATGGAAGTTATTTCTAGACCTGAAATGATATATACTCAAGGCGGTCAAAGACAACCATCTCATGGAGGTAAGTTCCATATTAGCATTGAACCATATATTGCAACAAGAGAAGATATTGATTGGTATAAAAAACATGCAGATAAAGAATTATTGAAAACAGTAGGTGGATCCGAAATTGATTTTGGGGAATCTATTGAAAATGTTCTTGATAGTTTAGGTGAAGATGTAGAAGGATATCTGTATGAAGCTCAACATGGAAAGAAAAAAGAAGAAAAAAAAGAAACTGATGAAAAACCGGCAGTGAATTTATTAGGTCCATTCAAAGATTTAGGAGAAGGGTTTAAGATTTTTTTACCTCAGAAAAAAGATAATGAAAATAAGAATTATTTATCAGAAAAAGATAAAGATGGATTAGCTAAACATGCAATGCTTTTTTCATGGATTCTGTATGATGTTTTTAAGAAATTAAATGGTATGATTACCCCACCATAAAAAGCAAAGTTTAATAAGTTAAATTCTATATGATTTTATATATGGTAGATTTTGGTAAAACGGATTATTTTCATGCAATGGATGCTCCTAAAAAAATTATTCCTGTAAAAGAACTTAGTCATAAAGAAATTGGAATAAGTTCTAAGATGGGAGATGTTCTTCAAGGTTTGAAATCTGATATTATGGCAGGTGCTTCTCATGTTGAAATTGGTTTTATGGGACAAGGAAAAGGTAGCCTTGGACAAGGAAATACAACTCCTGAGATGTTTGACAAAAGAAAAAGAGAAGAAGTTAGACAATTAGGAAAAATTAATGGAGTTAGTTTGAGTACTCACGCTTCTGTAAGAATGTCTGGATGGTCAGGTTTTAATCCTCAAGCTCCAGGTGGTGGAGGATTTTCTGAGAAACAAGCAAATGAAAATTTGATGGAACTGAAAAGAACTATTGATTTTGCTGCTGATACAGCTGAAGGTGGAGCTGTTGTTATTCATACTGGAGAGTTTCCAAGAAATGTAAAAGATAAAAGATTTAATGTTGAACCTGAAGAAGAAGCTAATGTTTATTTTGCTGATCCTATAACTGGAAGAATAGAAGCAACGCCAAAAGGAGAATTATTACAAATTCCTAAATGGAAGAAAGATAAAAATGGAAATTATTTGGATATTAATGGAGATGTGATAAAAGATCCAACTGATACTCTGTCAAGAATGCCTGAAAAAGGAAAAGATGGACAATTAGTTTTTAGAAAAATGAATTATAATGATTTTAAGAATGAAATTGATGAATGGAATAGTAAAAAACCAGATCAGAAAAGAGATGTTGATCGAGAATGGTATGCATTGTTTAGAAGTGATAGATGGGAAGTTTCCTATGCTATGGGTGCACAATATTGGGAAGCTATGAAAAAAAATAGTGAAAGAATGAAAGAAATGAAAAAAGAACAAGATTGGTGGGAACATTTTGAAAGTAAAGCTGTTGGTGAAGAAGGTATGGAAAGTGTTAGAAGAACATTTAATGAAAAACATCAAACAAAGTTAGAAAAAGGGGAAAAGCCAAGTGAATTTTTTAAGAAGCATGTTGAAGATTTGAAAAATGAAGTTATTAGAGAGAAGGAAGGTTATCTTGGACATGAAAAAGAATTACAAAAATCTAAGGATTTAATGGATAGAATGCAAGCAATTGAAGATGTTGGATTAAATAGATCAGCAAAAACAATTGCAAAAGCAGCTATGTATGCATATGCAGTTGAAAAAGAAAAAAACTTGAAAAAAAATCTTTTTATTGCACCTGAAAACATGTTTGCAGAGATGGGTTATGGAAGTCATCCTGATGAACTTAGAAAAATTGTTGTAAAATCTAGATCAGCTATGGTCGACCAATTAAAGAAAAAAGGAATTAAAGGAAAAGAAGCAAGAAAAATTGCAAAAGATCATATTAAAGCTACTTGGGATATTGGACATGGAAATACATGGGCTAAATATTTTGAAGAAGATCCAAATTTAAGTCCTACAGAAAATAAAAAAGTTTTTGATAATTGGATGGTTAAGGAATTAACAAAGTTAACTGATGAAGGAATAATTGGACATGTACATGTATCAGATAATTTTGGATATCAAGATGAACATTTAGGTCCAGGTATGGGAAATGCTCCAATTAATGAAATTGTAAAAATGCTAAAGAATAAAAAGTATGAAGGTAATATAATAGTAGAGTGGGGAGCACAAGGACCCGAAGAACCATATGGAGCAATGTTGCAAGCATGGTCAAATGTCGCAGGATCTCCTATGTATAGAGTCGAAGGAGGAGCTGTTAGTCCAACTTGGACAGATTTAGAAGGTGGTTACTTCGGTGCTTCAAGTAAACCGAAAATGTTATTTGGTGCTTATGCTACAGGAATGAGTAAAGATTTACAATTATGGAGTTATTCAGAAGCTCCAATAGAATAAAAAATTAAAGAGGTGTGTGATGAAATTTAAAATAAATTATCGAGAAGGAAGAGATATAGAAAGAAGATATCCTAAGAATGAGTTTCAAATTGCAAAGAATTTTTCTACAAGACTCTATAAAGAGTTTGGTGAATTTATTAAAGCAATTATTTTATTTGGTAGTGCGAGCAAGAAAAAATCAAAAATTAATGATATTGATATCTTAGTTGTTGTTGATGATGTTAGAATTGAATTTACAGAAGATATTGTACAAACTTATAGAATTATTTTACAAAAAATTGTTGCAGATACAGATCCAAAAAAATTACATATTCAATCAATGAAATTCTCGAGTTTTTGGGAGTATGTTAGAGCTGGAGATCCAGTTGCTACAAATGTTTTAAGATATGGAATTGCTTTAGTTGATACAGGTTTCTTTGACCCATTACAATTGTTGTTAGATCAAGGAAGAATAAGACCAACAGCTGAATCCATTTCAACTTATTTTGCTATGGCTCCAAGAAATGTTGAGAAAGCAGATAAACTAATATTAACTGCAGGAATAGATCTGTATTGGGCAGTTATTAATGCAGCTCATGCAGCTTTAATGCATTATGGAGAAGTTCCACCAAGTCCTGAACATGTAGCAGAAATAATGAGAAAAACTTTGATTAAAGATAAAAAAATTAGTGCAGGTTCTGTGAAAACAATGGATGAAATGTATAAACTGTACAAAGGGTTAACAAATAGAACTAAAAAAGATTTTACAGGCAAAGAATACGATATGTATAGGAAAAAAGTTGGAAAGTTTGTAAAAGAAATGGACAAATTTATAAGAAAAACAAAAAAGAAATAGGGTTTAAGCAGCCCTTACAATTTTTTCTAAACTATCTGGTAAAACTTCACCAATATAATGGTTTGCTGCATTTGTAAAGTCAGTTTTATCTGCTAAATCATCTCTATTCATAGCTCTTAAACTTGCTTTTACATATTCAATTGATTTTTCTAAATGTTCAGCACCTTTGTTCTGATCAAATAAATCACCCATATACCATTCTTGGAATGATTCACTAGCTTTTGAACCTAAGTTCTTAAAAATTGCATTATGTAATTCAATAGTTGGTTTTGTATCATCTTCATCTAATGTATTTTTGATTTTTTTCCAACCTAAATATTTGTTAGCATCTTCTGTTAAAACTTTTAAAGTTATTTTATCATTTTCGTCATCACTTGACATTAATCCATCTACATCAATATTTACTGAAGGTAAGAAATACTTTGTAGTTGTTTTCAAAGCTGTTTTTTCAACACCTTTTTTATAGGCATCAAAATCAGTAATTTCATTATCATCATTAATGTAACTTGCAACTTCTTTAATGAAGGCATTACCAATCTTATTTCTTGATTCGTAAGCTTTTTTTAATGCTTTTGTTTCAGCTGCCTTGTAGGCTTCATAATTCATATTTGTATCTTGAGTCATTTTATTTCTCCTGTGTTATTACTCTATAGTAACAATAACTAATATATAAAGCTTCCGATTTTAGGAAAGTTATATAATTTATGTAGTATAGAACTTTATAGTCACTGAATATAAAGCTTTCTAAGATGAAAATTAATGATCAACTCATAATCTCTTTATTAAGAGAAAATAGTAGAATGACATTGACAAATATGAGTAAAAAGACGCATATCCCAGTCTCTACACTACATGAAAAATTGAAACAATTTAAAGAAGGAATTATTAAAAAACATACCTCCATAATTGACTTTAACAGACTAGGATTTAATGCTAGAGCTAATGTACTCTTTAAAATTGAAAGAAATCAAAAATCTGAATTTAAGAAAATTTTACAGAATAATTTCCATACAAATAAACTATATAAAGTAAATAATGGATTTGATTATATCGCAGAGTTAATTTTCAAAGATATGAGAGGATTAGAAAAATTTTTAGATCAAATTCAAGAAGATTTTAAAATTGAAGAAATGAAAACATTCTATGTAATCGATGAAGTTCTTGAAGAAGATTTCTTAAGCAAATATAGCCCACTAATGACAAGCCTATTTTCAAGCCAAAATTAGCTCAAAGTTAGTAAATTCTCTATATATGAAATAAGTGGTGAAACATAAAAATCTTTATAAGTCGTGACAATTATGCCTTTTTTTAAGTGTTTGAGGGGGATTAATATGGAAATTTGGAAAATAGTAGGGATTGTTTTGGCTCTCGTAGTTATATTTATAGCTGGATTCTTTTATTTTAGGGAAAGTCCAAAAAAATTTTATAAAAAGGCTAAAAGCCTGCATAGAGAAGGCGAAGAATGTTATGAAGCTGGAGATGTTGATCTAGCAGATGAATATTATCAAAAAGCAAATGAATATCGTAAGAGGGCGGAGGAGCTTGAATAAAATGGAATGGTACGAAGAATTAGATTTTGATGAAAATCCTTTAAGTCTAGAAACAAAATATATTGGAAATGAACTTTTATTGGATGAAGTTTTTTATTCTATTGTTTCAGGAAATATTCTTATTATTGAAGGACCAAAGGGTGTAGGTAAAACAAGAACACTAAAAGAAGTAATAAAGAAATTTGGTGGACAAGGTAGAGTAGCTTACATTAACTGTAGAAATTTGGATAAGGAATTAAATGTTGAGGAAATCATTAAGAAAAAAAATGGATTTATCTCAAGAATTTTAAAAGAAAATCCGAAAAATATGATTTTGTTATTAGATGATGTTGAACATTTAAGTCAAAAAAATATGGAAAGAATAAAATATTATTATGACAGAAACTTTTTGAAAGCTGTAATAATTAGTTCTAGAAATGCTTTAGATTTAGATCTGAATGAAAGTATTAAGCAAAGAATTAGAAAAGTAATTAAATTAAAATCATTGTCTGATTATGAAGCTGTACAAGTAGTAAGAGATAAACTTGGAGAAGAATTACTAAACGATAGAATTATAAAGGAAACTTACAAGCATTCAGAAAGGAACATGAAAAAGTTCTTATCTAATTGTGAGTTGGTTTGTAAGGCTTACATAGCAAATAAAGAACTAAAGGAAGAAGATGTTGAAAATATAATCGTAGGGAGAGGAAAATGAGCACAGTATGGTTTAGAGATTTAGGTTTTTACAATAACCCATTTAGTATTAAACCTGCAGCATTTCATGATAATGTTTTAGGTTATGAAAAAGTTGTTGATGAAATATCATATGGGATTTTGAATAATAAGTTAGTCGTACTTGAAGGAGAATATGGAAATGGTAAAAGTACTATTTTAAGAAGACTTCTACATGATTTTGGTGGGAAGAAACAAGTTATCTATTATAGTTGTAATAGAGTAGATGCTAGAATCAATGTTAAGAAATTGTTAAATGGAAGATATGGTTTTTTTGGTAAGTTGTTTGATATGAAGCCAAAAGATATGATTCTGTTATTAGATGAAGCACAAGATTTAGGTGGTAAAGATTATCAAAAATTGTATTCTTATTATCAAGAAGGTTTCTTTAAGTCAATTGTTCTTGTTGGTAAAGGAATTAACAAAGATGATATTGCAAAAGAGTTTAAGCCACACCTAAAAGAAATTGATCTAGATAGTGTTGATGAAGATACTGCAATAAAAATTGTTAAAAAAAGAATTGGAGATCTTAGCTTATTGACAGATTCAACTATAAAGAAAATTTTTAATAAATCTGGAAATAATGTTAGGTTACTTTTGAAAAACTGTGAGGAAGCATGTAAATATGCAATACAAACAGGAAGGAAAAAAGTAAATGAGGATGTGTTAGCACATATCTTCAATGAAAAGATTGAAATTAAGGAGAAAAAAATTTCTCCAAAAAAATCTGAAAAAAAAGTGAAAAAAGAAGCGAAAGTGGAAGAAGTTAAGGAACCAATGAAAGTTAAAATAAAGAAAAAAGAAGTGGAAGAAGAACCAAAAAAAATTGTGAAGAAAAAAGTTGTGAAGAAAACAAAGAAAAAAGGAGCTAAAGAAGAAGAGGTAATTAGTAATAAAAAAAGAGATAGTAAAGTTTATGATCCTGAAAGATACAAAGATATGATGCATGCTTCTGCTGAAGAACTTCTAAATGCACCTACAGATGACCTTTTTTAATTTCAATACTTTTATATAAATAATTCTTTTTATATTTTGCATGGATTTAGTGCTCTTTAATGGAAATGGATATAAAGTAGATTTAGTAGATAGAATTCCAAATAAATTAATTAAAGAAAAACTTGTAGTTATTAGAGGAAAAAATGATACTTTTAATAGAAAAGTTCTTTCTTCAAAGTATGTTGATATGCTTTTAGATCCACATTTAGGGAATAGAAGAGATTTTGTACACCATAGGAATTCAGGTTTAAATCAAGTTCTTTGTAAGTTAGCTAAGGATAATGATATTGCTATTGGATTCTCACTTTCTTCAGTATTAAGGTCAAAAGAAAAAGGTAAGTATATTGGTAGAATGATGCAAAATATTAGATTATGTAGGAAGTATAAGGTTAAGATGGTTATTGGTAGTTTTGCAGAGAATAAAAATGAAATTAGAGGCTTACAAGATATTCAAGCTTTCTTTAAAGTGATTGGAATGACTGGGAAAGAAGTTGTAATGGATTATGTTGAAAAAAGGTTGGATTTCAAGAGAAGATTTATTAGGAAAGGAGTTATGTTAGCTAAGTAATATGGTATTAGTAACAGGTTGTGATGAGACTGGAAGAGGTCCATTAATAGGACCCATGATAATGTGTGGAGTTATCATAGATGAGAATGATATTCCTAAATTGGAAGAAATTGGTGTTAAAGACTCTAAAAAATTAACTCCTAAGAAAAGAAAAGAATTATTTCCAAAAATAAAAGAAGTTGTAAAGGATTTTGAACTTATTGTCGTTGAGCCAGAAGAAATTGATGAAGCTCTAAATTCTCCACATTTGAACTTGAATTGGTTGGAAGCTATTAAAACTGCTATGATTTTGAATAAGCTAAAACCGGTAAAAGCTATTGTAGATTGTCCAAGCAATAATATTGATGCTTATGCAAGTTATATGGGGAAATTTTTGAAAGTGAAAATAGATCTTACTTTAGAACATGATGCTGAAAGGTACTTAGAAGTTGCTGCAGCGTCAATATTAGCAAAAGTTACAAGAGATAATTTAATTGAAGAAATGAAAGATAAGTATGGAGATTTTGGTTCTGGTTATCCTTCTGATCCTAAGACAAAAGAATTTTTAAAGAAAAATTGGAATAAATATCCAGAAATATTTAGAGTCACATGGGCTTCGTATAAGAAAGTCGCTCAGCCTAAGTTGACAGATTTTTGAAAAAAAGAAAGCTTTAAAAAGACCTAGAAATCCCTTAATTCTTAATGAAGTCACTTAATGAGTATTGGGTTAAGACAAAAAGCTATGTTAAAGAATGTAGAAGAGTCTTGAAAGTTACTAAAAAACCAAACAAGGAAGAATTTATTGCAATTACTAAGGTTACAGGCTTAGGAATGCTTGTTATAGGTGTTATTGGTTTCATTATTACATTATTAGGGTGGGTTGTAGGAATTTAAAATGGAAGAACAAACCGAAACTAAAAAAGAAGAAAGTCAAATTTATGCACTAAGAACTACAGCTAATAGAGAAGATCAAGTTGTAGATTTTGTAGTATCAAATGTATTAAAGAAAAAATTGAATGTTTATTCTATTCTAAGACCTCATGGAATGAGAGGGTATGTGTTCTTAGAAGCAGGAGATAGAGGAAGTGCTGAAGAAGCTTTTCAAGGAGTTCCTTATGCTAAAAGTTTGTTAGATAAAACAGTAAAATATGCTGAAATTGAGCCTATGATTGAACAAGCAAAGGCAGTTGTTAATATTCAAAAGAATGATATTGTAGAAATTATTTCTGGACCGTTTAAGAGAGAAAAAGGTAAGATCGTGAGAGTAGATATGCAGAAAGAAGAAGTTATTGTAGAATTGTTAGAAACAGCTATTCCGATTCCTTTAACTTTGAAATTAGATTCTGTGAAAGTGATTAGAAGAGAGAAGGAAGAAGAAGAGGAAGATTAATTATTCTTTTTTTAATCAAAAGACTTATAAATAGTTAGAAATTCTCAGAAGTCTATGGCAAAAGAAAGTATTGATGCATTAGTTGAAGGTGGAAAAGCAAGTGCGGCACCACCACTAGGTCCAGCTTTAGGTCCATTAAAAGTTAATATTGGACAAGTTGTAGCAGAGATAAATAAAAAGACTGAAGCATTTAAAGGAATGAAAGTTCCTGTAAAAGTTATTGTAGATACTGAAACAAAGGAGTTTGAAATTTCTGTTGGGACACCACCAGTTTCAGGTTTAATTAAGAAAGAATTAAACTTAAAGAGTGGATCAGGTATACCAAATAAGGATAAAGTTGCGAATGTTGCAATGGAAGATGTTGCTAAAATTGCAAAAATGAAAATGGATGCATTCTTTGCAAAAGATCTTAAAGCAGCTTCAAAAATAGTTATAGGTTCTTGTAATTCAATGGGGATTTTAGTTGAAGGTAAAATTGCTGTTGAAATAAATGTAGATGTTGATGCAGGAAAGTATGATGAGATTTTTAAATCAGGAAAAACTGAAGTTAGCGACGAAAAAAGAAAAGTTTTAGAAGAACAATTAGCTAAATTTAATAAACAATTTGCTGGTGAGTTAGCTAAATTAAGAGCAGCTAAGAAAGCAAGAGAAGAAAAAGAAGCTAAAAAAGAAGCTAAAGCAGCTGCATAAAATTATTTAATTTTTTTCTATAAATTTATAAATCATTTAAGGTTATTAATGAGTATGGCTAAAATAAGAGTGTGGTTTGATTCTAAAAATGCAAGTGTTTTAGCAAAAAGAATTTTGGCTTTGAAAAAGAAATTTGATAATGCTATTGATAAGTATATCAAAGCAAATCCAAATATGCAAGTAAAGACTGAAAAAAAAGGAATTCTTTTTGGAACAAATACAGCAAATTGGGATATTTTATCATTTAAAGCAAAAGTAGGACAGAATTTATTTGATGCTAAACCTAGAGAAAATAAACCTTTAGATCAAACATTAGAAAAACTTAATGAAAATAAATTATTATTAGTTCATATTGAAGGTTCTGATTTTGATGCTATTAGAGCTGAACTAAATTTGATTATAAAAGATCTTCAGAATTTAGAAAAAGTATTAATTTCTCAAGAAAGAATGAAAAAAGCTGCCTAATTCTTATCGATAATTATATAAATAGTTGAAAACTCTTTCTGATAATAAATAGGGATTGTGGGGTAATTTGGCTATCCTTCCGGCTTTGGGAGCCGGCGATCCCGGTTCAAATCCGGGCAGTCCCATTCCCAAAAACTTTATAAATGGTGAATAAAAGTTATTGAAGAGGATAAAACAAAATGGCAAAAAAAATAGGTTCTGCAGGAAGATTTGGAGCTAGGTATGGTAGAAAGCTTAGAAGTAAAATTAATAATGTTGAGAAAATCCAAAGAAAAAAGCAGAAATGTCCATACTGTAGTAGATTAGCAGCTAAGAGACTTGCTATGGGTATCTTTGAGTGTAAAAAATGTAATGCTAAGTTTACTGGAAAAGCATATGTTGTCGGAGAATAAAAAAAATGGTATCATATAAATGTTTCAATTGTAGTAGAGATGTAAAATCTGAATATGTTAAGAAAAAAGTAAGGTGTCCATATTGTGGTGGAAAAGTTCTAAATAAACAAAGAACAAAAACTACTGTTATTAAGGCTGTATAAAATGGAATTAACAAAAGAAACCCAGGAAAGAATTAGTCAATTACAATTATTTGAACAAAAGTTGCAAAGTTTTCTAAGTCAAAAACAACAATTTCAATCACAACTATTAGAAGTGGAGAATGCATTAAAAGAATTAGAGAATAGCGAAGGAGATGCATATAAAATTGTAGGAAATATTATGCTTAAAACTGAAAAAAATAAATTGACTCAGAGCCTTAAAGAAAGAGAAGATGTTTTAGGATTAAGATTGAAAAATATTGAAAAACAAGAAAGTCATGTTAAAGAAGAAGCTGAAAAAATTCAAGCTGAAGTTATGAAAGAAATTGAAGAAAGATCAGAGGAGAAAAAAGAGGAGTAAAAATGGAAGAGTTGATTGAAGAGTTGTGTACAATTATTACTGATGATAGTGTTCCTAAAAATGTTAAAATGAGAGTGAAAAGTGCTTTGGCAGCATTAAAAGAAGAGGATGTTGAAGATTGTTTGAGAGCAAATAAAGCTCTGCAAGAACTTGATGATCTTTCTGAAGATCCGAATGTTCCTTCTTATTTAAGACCTCAAATTTGGAATATAGTCTCTCAACTAGAGACTCTCTGAGCGAAATCTATTTAAATAATTATTCGATTACTATACATATTAAAGGGAGATACTAAAATGAAAGATGCTTTTTACAGAATAAAAGATAAAATTCTAGGTTCAGAAATAGAAGATAATGATATTCCAGATGAGTTTGGAGAAGATTATCTAGAAATAGACCCAGAGCACCAAGCTATGGATAAGAAAAAGGTACTTGTTAAACCTTATGCTATTAGAGAGTTTCAAGATGTAAAACCAGTTCTTGATTCATTAAGAGAAGGTTATACAATAGCATTAGTTAATATTGCTACTCTAAAAGAAAAAGATATGATCGAATTGAAAAGGGTTGTAAACAAACTGAGAAAAACCTGTGATGC
>CAYPLB010000005.1:0-95450 GCA_964411565.1 Candidatus Woesearchaeota archaeon | reverse complement strand
TAAACCGCACGTTCCACTCCTTGTAGCGCGCCCCCGCCAATTCCTTTAAGTTTCAGTCTTGCGACCGTACTTCCCAGGCGGCAAACTTAACACCTTCGCTTCAGCACTGCATATCTTCAAAAAAGATGCAACACTTAGTTTGCAGCGTTTACAGCTAGGACTACAGGGGTATCTAATCCCTTTCGCTCCCCTAGCTTTCGTCCCTCACCGTCAGATCCGTTCTAGACGAATGCCTTCGCCATTGGTGGTCATCCAAGGATTATCGCATTTAACCGCTACCCAAGGAGTACCTTCGTCTCCTCCCGGTCTCTAACTAAGTAGTATCTTTTGCGGCAGCTGTGTTAAGCACAACTATTTAACAAAAGACTGACTTAATCGGCTACGGACGCTTTAGGCCAAATAAACATGATTACCACTCGTGGCGCCGGTGTTACCGCGGCTGCTGGCACCGGTCTTGCCCACCACTTATTCGTCAAGATATTTACACTTGACAAAAGCTCACCATTGGTAAGCACTTAGGATTCCCTTATCACACTTGCGTGCATTGTAAAGGTTTCCTGCCTGCTGCACCCCTTAGGGCTAGGGCCCTTTTCTCAGTGCCCTTCTCCGGGCTCCCTCTCTCAAGGCCCGTACTGATCTTTGGCTTGGTGAGCCATTACCTCACCAACTACCTAATCAGCCACCAACTCATCCTAAGGCGCCGGAGCTTTTGAAAAAAGTACATTCCAGTATCAATTTTCTATCCAACATTAGCCACAGTTTCCCATGGTTATTTTGGACCTTAGGTTAGATTATTGAAGTGTTACTGAGCATTTCGCCGGTGACTCCGAAGAGCCCCCTCGACTTGCATGGCTAAGTGGAATCCTAATAGCAGTAATCTCCCGCAGGATCAACGGGTGTCGTAATACACTTAAAGGAATAATTAACTTCATCACGTTCTACTCTACCTATACTACCTCATACTTAATAATCTAATTAAGTACTCATTAATGATCTACTTCATTGAAGTACAAAATGCTCACCATAGTCCTTAATAGGTTTTCGGCGAGTAGGACTCGTTGTAAAAAACTGATCTTAATTTTTTACTTGTTTAATGAATTTTAACTCTTATATAAAGTTTTTGTTTTACTTTCTACTTTGTCTCTTTCTTTTTTCTTTTCTCATTCTCTTACGTTGCCATTTCCAACGCATTTGTCCCTTTTTCTTCCATCTACGAGAGCTTCTTTTCATTATTGGTTTTTGAGAATTTTATGTATTTATAAACTTTTCCTCTATCCAGCAAGGAGTTTTGTAAATTTTTGTTTACTAGATAATTGTATAAATGAATTTATTGGAGCTGAAATATATTTTTTTTTATTTACAAAAAATTGTTTTCTTAAATCAATAACTTTTGTTAATGGAATAAAATACCAAGTAGAATAATGTATGTTGTCGTTAGAAAATGCATACCAAATTTGTAAGTTAAATTTTTTTTGGAGAGTTTCATATTTTTTTGTTTTAATATCACAGATACAAAATTTACTATATTTTTTTAATGGAAGTTTATATTCAACATCAATAAGTACAGATCCAAAGTTTGGAATTAGTATTAAAAAATCTGGTCTTTGAATGTTGTATTTTTTTAATGCATTAGAGTATGTATTTATGTCTTGTTGGATATACCAAAAAGCTATATTATGTTGGTTTAAATATTTCATAAACATTTTTTCAGCTTCTCTAGCTTTTTCATTTTTGTTTTTCATACTATAGATTTGTATGATTTATTTTAAAAAGGTTTATGAGAAAAAACTGAAAATTTTTCAGAAAGTTTATCTTGAAGCATCTGCTTGTCTTTCTAATTCATGTTTTTTTGAAATTGAAGAACTTGTTGGATCTAATTTATATGCTTTAATTATTTCTTCAGAAAGTGCTTTTTCAATTGATTTATTTTTTCCAAATGAAGCTTGATATGAACCTTGTGTCATAAGTCTTAATGCTAAATCAATTCTTCTTTGTGGTGCACATTCAACAGCTTTAGGATATCTTGCTCCTCCATATTCAATTGTAGTAACTTCTTCTCTTGGTGAAGCATTTTCAACAGCTTTTACAAAAACTTCAACAGGATTCATTTTAAGTTGTTTTTCAATTTCCATAAATGTTTTTTCTACAATCATATAAGCAGTAATACCTTTTCCACCACATGAACCAGAACTAATTTTGTGTTTTTTCCCTTTATGTCCTGCTCCCATTAATTTGTTAATTAATCTTTCAACAATATGATTTTTTGATTTCCAGAATTGAGTTTTAACATTTCTTCCACCAGTTCTAGGAATTATAATTGGTTTAAGATTTATGTAGTTAACCAAACCTGGGTCAGTAACTGTAATATTTTCTGTACTCCATCTATTGAATATTTTTAACTCGCTCATCTTCTACCTTTTTCTATTTTTCCTTTTACAAGTGCGTTTAATGATTGATCATTAACTTTGATAACTTGCCATCTAACACATGGGATATCTCCTTTTGCTCTTCCCATTTTTCCACCAATACATTCTACAATAATTTCATCATGTTCATCAACCATTTTTATTGCATTCATTCCTGGAACAAATGCTGTGATCTTTTTACCATTTTTAATTAGTTGGCATCTAACTGCTTTTCTCATTGCAGAGTTAGGTTGTTTAGCTTCAAGTTGAATTTTTTCTAATACAATAGCTTTTGCTTGTGGGCTACCTTTTAATGGATCAGATTTTACTTTAAGATTAAATTTTCTTTTCTTCAATTTTTTACTTTGCATTCTAGAAGTTTTCCTTCTTTTTTGAAGTTTTGTACCTGCATTTAATCCATTACTTTTCTTTGCCATTGTCAGCTAGAGATTTTTATTAGTTTTTAAAGGTTTCTATTCCACAATTATTTCTTGAGGAAAATATTTTTTGAAGATAAATTGTATTCTTTTAAATTTGCTTTTTTCCCTTCCAAAAATCAAGCCTTTTTCTTTATTGTCCTTTGTTTTTATAATCATTTTGTTGTCAGAAAGTTGAATATTAAGTCTAAGTGGATAAAATAAATTAGATAAAAATCTTTTTGGATCTGGGTTGTATTCTAAAATTTTAATTTCTTTTTTCATAATTCTAGATACTTTTCTTAAATTTTCACCTTTTTTACCGACTGCTTTTGAAGCTTCTCTAGGTTGTACTAAGAATGTTAGAATATTTTCTTCTTCAAAACAATCTTTTACTTTGGCTCTAGTTATTCTTTCGAACATATTGATAAAGCCAATTATTCTTTGGTCATATTGAATCATTTTAATAGGCTAAAACGCTAATAGGAAATTGTTTCTTACAAATAGATCCTAGTTCTTTTGCATTAATGTCAAGTTCAATTAATTCAAAATTAGATTGTTTTGCATAATATTGTAAGTCTTCTTTAATGTCAACTTTACAATTATTTGCTAAGAATACTAATTTAACCTTGCCAAGTTTTATGTTTTTTATTACTGTGTTTTCACCAATAATTAGTTCCTTGTTTTCTTTCAATAATTGTCTTAGCTTTGCTAAACTCATTTTTTCTTCTTCTCCTTTTTAATTTTTGCAATTAATCCAGGCAAACCAGTACCTACTGGGATTGGCTGGTTGATCATAACATTTTCTACAACTGAACTTAGTTTATCAACTTCTCCAGTTAAACTTGCATTGATTAGGTGCTTTATAGGTGTTTCGAAAGAAGCTCTTGCAAGAACAGATTCTTTTTCATTGGTAATTCCACTTCTTGTGATACCCATAACTTTTCCTTTGTTTGTCATTAAGTCTGCAATAAACATAATATGTCTTATGTCAATGTCAAGACCTTGTTCGTTAATAACTTGTGAAGCTTCGTTAATTATTAATTGTCTTGCAGCCTCGATACCAAGTAATTTTGCGACTTCAAATAAATTATTTGAAATAGTTCTTGTAAAGTCAATTTCTGGAATAGCATACACATCTTTAAGACTTGAACCTGATGCAACGCATACAATTTCATTATTTTCTTTTTTTGGAATAACTTCTGTAATCTTTTTTATTCCTTTGATTTTTGCAATTTTAATTTTTTCTTTTAATGTAAATAATGCTGGTAATGTTCCTTCTTTATTTTTGAATGAAATATAATATGTGTTATCTTTATTTGAAATTTCAACTGTTTTGAATGCTTCTTTTATTTTTTTAATCAATTCTTCTTCAGAAACACCAAGTTCTTTCATTCTTGTTTTATTTGGAGTTAATTCAATATGTGATCTTAAAATATTAATTGAGATTTCTAAGAGTATATCATTAACTGTGATTTCTTTGATTTGTGCGATTATTTTTTCTAAATGTTTTTCATCTTGATTATATGGCTTATTTAGAAAGATGTTCATAACTGGTGTACTTGGTTGTTTTCTTGCATCAAAGATTTCAATCAGCCTAGGTAAACCTAATGTGATGTTCATTTCAGCTACACCAGCAAAGTGGAATGTTCTTAGAGTCATCTGTGTACCTGGTTCTCCAAATGATTCTGCTGTTACAATACCAATTGCTTCTCCAGCTTGAATTTGTGAATATCTATATTTTTCTTCTAAGTTTTCTAAAACTTGCTTTACTTGTTTATCATTTAATTTTGATGCTTTGGATAATTTTTTTACTTCTTCAAGAAGTGGTTTTGGAATTCTACCTTCGAATTTTGAAATTACTTTTTCCATTTTATTGTTTAACTACCTCATCAATTATTTTTTTAACATCTATTGTTCCACCTTCACTTCTTGAAACATCAATATTGTCATCTCCATAATTATATTGGATGATTGTACCATTTGCATCTCTTACTGTTTGATCGTATTCAATTTTTAAGTCTTGTAAAGCATTTGCAAGTCTTCTATATAAGTACCCTGATTTAGGAGTTCTTAAAGCAGTATCCATCAGAGAGTCTCTTCCAGTCATTGCGTGGAAGAAAAATTCAACAGGATTTAGACCTTGTTTGTAACTATGTCTTACAAAACCTTTTGCTAAAGGACTTTTATCTTTTTCTTTGAATAATGAAAGTGTTCTATTGTGGTAACCTTTTTCTACTCTTTTTCCTCTCATAGCTTGCTGTCCAACAAGTAAACTTGTTTGTGCAAGGTTAAGAATTTTACCTTGTCCTGCATGAGCCATGATAACTGCATTGTTAGTTTCAGGAACAGCTTTACTAATTAATTTTCCAGTATCGTTCCTTGTTTCATTTAATTTCTGCATAATCATTAACTCTAATGTTTCTTCTTGAGTTTTACCTGAGAAATTTTTGATTTTTCCTTTATGGAATTCTACAATTAAATTATTAACATCTTCAATTGCTTTCGCAATAATATTTTTTCCTTTAGTCATTACATTATCTGGTATATCAGCGTCAGCAGTTCTAATTGTGAATCCTCTTTTTAGTAAGAATGCAATTCCAAGTTTTGCAATGTTTCCAATAATCTTTACACATTCTTCTTGTGAATACATTCTGTGGATATCTCTAATTAATGTACCATTACTTTTTCCAATTGTTTTTGGTCCAATAATACCTTCAATTAATTTACCATTCTTTACCTGGATTTCTTCATAAACAAAATTAAAATTTTCTGGAAGTACTCCTGAGAAAACTTCTTTACCTGTTACTTCTTTTTTGAATTTTTTAAATAATTCTGGTCTGTTAACACCAATACTAATTAATAATGAAACTGCATTAGCTTTTGTTAATCTTGTTTCATCTTTTGTAAGTAAATAATTTCCTGTAACTGAATCTTGAATACATCCAATAACATTTAATCCATGTTTTGGACTCATAATTTGTGTTTGAACTTCCATCAAAGTTTCTGCTTCTGCTCTTGCTTCTTCAGTTTGTGGTACATGAAGGTTCATTTCATCTCCATCAAAATCTGCGTTGTAAGGATTACATACAGCTGGATTTAATTTGAAGGATTTATCTGGTAATATTCTAATTTTATGACACATAATTGACATTCTGTGAAGAGAAGGTTGTCTGTTAAAAATTGCTACATCTCCATCTTGTAAATGTCTTTCTACGCTGTGGCCAGGTTCAAGTTCTTCTAAAATTACTTCTTGTGTTTCTGGAGTAATTTTTCTTTTTCTTCCTCCATCTAATACATAATTTGCACCTGGATAAACTTTAGGTCCATTCTTAACATATTTTTTTAACCATTCTATATTCCACTCAGTAACTTTTTCTGGAACTGTAAGTTCCATTGCAACTTGAACTGGTACACCAACTTCGTTTAATTCAATTTTAGGATCCGGAGAAATTACTGTTCTTGCTGCAAAGTTTACTCTTTTACCTGCAAGGTTATTTCTAAATCTTCCTTCTTTACTTTTAATTCTTTCAGTAATTGTTTTTAGAGGTTGACCTGATCTGTGTCTAGCAGGTGGAACCTGTGCAATTGCATTGTTAAAATAAGTTGTAACATGATATTGTAATAAATCCCATAAGTCTTCAATAATAACTTCTGGTGCACCTGCATTAATATTTTCAAATAGTCTTTGATTAATTCTAACAATGTCACTTAACTTGTGTGTTAAGTCGTCTTCTGCTCTTTCTCCACTTTCAAGAGTAATAGATGGTCTCATTGTTACAGGTGGAATTGAAAAAACTGTTAATATCATCCACTCAGGTCGAGCAAAGTCAGGGTTAATACCAATCAATAAACAATCTTCATCTGTAATTTTATCAAATCTTTCTAGAATTTCTATAGGTGTAATTCTTCTTTGATCTTCATAGAATGTTGTAGGCTTTTCAATTTTAATTTTAATTTGTTTAGCACTACAGTGAGGACATTTTTTAACATTTTTAATATCAGTTCTAATCTTTTTTGTTAGATTTGCAACATTTTCTGTTCTTTTTAGACTTAATAATTTTTCAATTTTTATTTTATATGTTGAAACTGATTCTTCATCAAGTAAAATTCTACTACAATCTGAACATGTTGTTTGTAAGAATGCATGAACAGCTTTTACATAACTAATATGAATAACTGGTCTTCCAAGTTCAATGTAACCAAAGTGACCTAAAGTTTCTTTTAATTTTAATCCATCAGTTTTACAAACTAAACCAGGGTCGATAACACCTAATCTTGTATCCATTAAACCACCTTCTACAGGATAACCTTCTCTATCATAAAGTTCTGGAGTAACTACTTTTGCTGTTGCTATCTTTTTTATCATCTTTGGTGAAATTAATCCAAATTGGATAGATCTTACTTTTTTATGTACATGATTAGGTCTCATTAAAACTTATCCTCCAGTTGTAGTTTTGGGTATATACCTAATGATTTTAATTCATCAAGTAATAATTTGAATGCGTAACTCATTTCTACATATGATATGTCTGAGTCTTCTCCATGAATAGGAGACATTAATTTATTTTTTCTAGCATCATAGAAACTGATTAAACCAGATTTTTGACAGATAGGTACTTTTACAGTGTCAGAATCAAATCTTTCTTTTAGTAATAGAGATGCACCGTGTGCTACTAAACAATCTTTCTCCATCTCTCCTAATCTAAGACCTCCACCCATAGCTCTACCTTCAATAGGTTGTCTGGTTAATAATTGAATTTTACCAGTTGCTCTTGCATGCATTTTGTTTGCAACCATATATTTTAATTTTAAGTAGTACATGTTACCGACGAAAATCTTTGCTTCAAATTCTTCACCTGTAATTCCATTATACATTTTTTCAGTACCATCTTCTCTGAATCCTAGTTTTTTTAGATTCTTTCTTAGGTCTGGTTCTGATTCTGCTGAGAATGTTGTTCCATCAATATGTCTACCTTCTAATGCTCCAACTTTTCCACCAATAACTTCTATTAAGTGAGAAATTGTCATTCTAGATGGAATAGAGTGAGGTGAAAATATTAAATCTGGAACAATTCCTGATGCTGTGAAAGGCATATCTGCCTGTGGTATAATTCTTCCTATAACTCCTTTCTGTCCATAACGAGATGCAAATTTATCACCTGGTTCTGGAATTCTTAAATCTCTTAGTCTAACTTGAATAAGTTTATTTCCTTCAGCATTTTCTGTTATAACAACAAAATCAACAACTCCTTTTTCTCCTCGCTTGATAGCTACTGAACTTTCTCTTCTTGTGTTAGCAGCAATACTAAATTCTTCCATTTCTCCTAAGAATCTTGGAGGTGAACTTTTTCCAATTATTACATCATCTTCTTTAATTTTAGCTTCTGGATAAACAATACCATCATCTTCTAATAATTTATAATCCTCTTCAGATCTGTAAGCTTTAACTTCTTTATCAGGAATACCAACTTCATCAACTAATCCTCCTTGGTATCTAATCTCTTGTGCATTATATGGTCTGAAGTAATAAGATCTTGCAAAACCTCTTTGAATAGAACCTTGATTAACAATTAAAGCATCTTCCATGTTAAATCCATCATAACTTAGTAATGCAATTGTAACATTTTGTCCAGATGGATGTTTTTCGTATTTTACAATGTCGTGCATAAATGATTTTACAATTGGGATTTGTGGATATTGTAAGATGTTAATATCAGTATCCATTCTTAGTAAATAGTTACTTGTGTATAAACCTAAACCTTGCTTTTGAGTTTTGGAACCTCTGTTAAGTCTTGAACTCTGACCAAAATTTGCATAAGGTACTAAAGAAGTAATGAAACCTAAAATACTAATAGGGTTAACTTCTAAGTGTGTGTGTTCTTTTGTAACATCCTTAGGTCTTAAAGCTACAAATGCATTTTCTTCTTCATTTGCATCTAAATATTCAATTACACCTTGATCTAATAAGTCACTCCACTTAATTTCATTTGATCTTAATTTTTGTATGTGTTCTTCAGTTAGTAAAGGTTCACCCTTCTCTACGATAATTAAAGGTCTTCTAACTCTACCTGGACAAGTATGAATTGAAAGTTCATTATACTCTGGATTATAGTTAATATTAATTTCTACAGGAATTTTTTGTTTCCTTCTTTCTTCAATTATTGTAGTAGATAATTGTTTTGGATTATCACAAGTTCCTATATATTTTTCATCTAAGTATACATCAGTCATTTTATCAGTTTAACTCCTAAATTTTCTAAATTTTTCTTTGTTTTCTCTTCTGGAATATTCTTTTGTGTAATTTGTGAAAGCATTGCTAAATTTTTTCTTAAACCAATTGGTGTCCCTTCTGGAGTTTCAATTGGACAAAGTCTTCCCCAGTGAGTAGAGTGAATTTCTCTAGCTTCAAAATTTTCTTGTGTAGCTGAAAGTAAAGAAACAACTCTGCTTAAGTGTGAAAGAGTATCTAAGTAGTTAACTTTTGCAATGTTTTGACTTATTCCTCTTCGTCCTCCAACCCATTGACCAGTAGCAATTGCACTATTTAGTCTTGAAGTTAAAAGTTTGTCCCTAATAATAATTTTTACTGATTGGAATTTTCCTCTCTTTACAAGCCTTTGGAAGTTGTAAAGAATATCGTTTACTAAAACTCTCATGTTTACTCTGAATAAATCTGAGATAAGTTCTCCAGCAAGTTTTAATTTTTTGTTTTTATAATGATCTTTATCAGTAATTGTTTTTTCATCTTTTGAAACTTGTAAGAATCTTTTTACTAATTTACATAAATGATGAGCTTTTAGATTATTTTCTTTTTGTGTAATTCCTATATGAGGAAGTAGGTAATGATAAAGTTGTTCTGTTGTTCTTTCTATTCTTACTTCTCTTGGTTGAGTTAGTCCAACTTTTTTTGCAATAAATTCAGTTGAATCTTCAACATTTTGTAATTCTACAGAGTTGTATAAATTAATGTAAATGTCATCATACTCTTTCTCGTCACAAATTGCCTGCATAATATCTTGATCTCTAGTCATACCCAATGCTTTTATTACAGCAAATAAAGGTATTCTTTTGAACTTTGTAAATGAAATGTAGAAAATACCATCTTTCATTTGTTCTATTACATGAGGAATACTATAAGGTCCTCTCTGAGAAAAAATTCTAGCAGTATATTTACTTGGTCCAATTTTATTTTGTTGGAAGAAAATTTTGTTAGGTAATAAATCTTCAACTGTAATAATTACTCTCTCATTTCCATTTATAATAAAATATCCACCTAAGTTATTTGGATCTTCACCATGATCAATTAATTCTTCCTCATTTAATTTGTATAAATGACAATTTTTTGATTTTAACATAATAGGGATTTTTCCAATTTGTGCTACAAATGATTCTCTTTGGATCCCATCGACATAAGCAGATACTTCTAGGAATATTGGAGCAGCATAAGTTAATTTTCTTAATCTTGCTTCAATTGGATAGATTGGTCTTTTTGATCCATCAGCCTCAGTAATTTGTGGTTTTTCAATCCAAATTTTATCTAATTTGATTCTAAATTCTTGAACATCTGGAGGAAGAATTGTTGGAATAATATCTCCAATTTCAGTAATAGTTTTTTGCATTTCAACTTCTACAAATTTGTTAAATGAAGCTAAGCTAGACTCAATGAAAGAATGTTCTTCAAAGTATTTTTGAATTAGTAATTTTTTATTATCCATCTACAACCACCCTATAATAATATGTTTTTCCGACTGTTTCACTTTTTCTTGTAATTCTGATTATATCGCCTCTTTCCGCATCTAATCCTTTAATTGCTGGATCTGATAATACAATTCTAGGAAGTCTTTTTGTGTTTGTATTAAGATTTTTTAGAATTTCTTCAGCTTCCTCTTCAGAGAGTTTTTCGTGTTTGGGCACAAGGATATGTTTTGTAACATCAATGTCAAGTTCAGTCATATTGTTTTTTTCTCCTATTTTTAATAGTGGACCGGACGGGATTTGAACCCGCGACCACCTGATATCTTCCAAAGCTTGGTAAAAGTTTCACCAAGAGGTTCATGATAATGATTTGTCTTCACTCCCCTCCCCAGGTGCTCCACCAAACTGAGCTACCGGTCCGTACGCCCTGACCGGGATTCGAACCCGGGTCGAAGCCTCGACAGGGCTTCATGATAGACCGGACTACACTATCAGGGCATTGACATAATATCTTCTATGAGTTAATTTGAATAACTGAATGAATAAATTTACATTTTTCCATGTAGCATAGAAGAATCTGTCCATGTACTCCACGAAAAAAATAGGAGTTTATAAATGTTTTGTTTTTTGGGTTTATTTACTTAAATTAATAGTTTGAAGAATGATTGCAAGATTTGAAGAAATTAGAGAAAAAAGTTAGTAATCTTTAATAATAAGGAATTTCTTTTTTGAATTATGTTATATGATAATAGTGGGTTAATAAGTAATGTTGTTTCTGCATATACTTTGACAATTGGTAGTGATTATAGAATCTTGGGTTTAGCTCAAATTGGTATGGGAGTTATTTCTGTTTGTGATTATTGTTTAACAACAAGAACAAGTGAATATGATATATATTTTGATAAAAAATTATGGGAATTAAAATATGCTGATGTATTTTTTGATGATGAGGATTTGTTTAATCAAATGGGAATTGGAATTCTTCAAGGAAATTCTTCTTCTGAAAGCCCAAGAAATTTTAAGGGATCTATTATGTTAGCAAAGCGTAATCTAGTTAGGTTAGATAATTGTGTAATTTATGATTTACCAGTATCTGAAAAATTTTTCCCCTTACCATAACTTTTAAATATTCCTTTCTATTTTTTTGGGAGTATAATTATGAGGTAAAAATAAATGATAGGATTTATATTATTCATTCTGGTCGTAGGAGTTCTGTCTTTAGTTTTTGCAAAGTATTTGGCTGAAGTTGTAAATAAACAGCCTGCAGGAACAGATAAGATGAAAGAACTCTCTGATGCTATTCATGAAGGTTCAATGGCTTTCTTGAAGAGAGAGTATAAAGTTATGGCCTGGTTTATAGTCGTAATGGGTGTGATTATTGCAATTTTTTTAGATCACCCTTCAACAAGTTTTAATGAAGCTCCTTGGACTGCTTTAGCATTTGTTTTAGGTTGTGTTCTTTCTATGGTAGCTGGTTATATAGGTATGAAAATTGCTACAAGAGCAAATGTAAGAACTACACATGCTGCAAGATCTAGTCTTGAAAAAGCTTTTAATATTTCATTTAAGTCTGGAGCTGTATTAGGTTTTGCTTTAGTAGGTATTGCTGTTATTGGTTTAGGTGGTTTGTATTTATTGTTTAGTCAAATGGGATTAGAAGCAATTACTACTATGGAAATTATTACTGGATTTGCTCTTGGTGGAAGCTCAATTGCTTTATTTGCAAGAGTTGGTGGTGGTATTTATACAAAAGCTGCTGATGTTGGTGCAGATTTAGTTGGTAAACTGGAAGCTGGAATTCCTGAAGATGATCCAAGAAATCCTGCTGTTATTGCAGATAATGTAGGAGATAATGTTGGAGATACTGCAGGTATGGGAGCTGATCTTTTTGGAAGTTGTGCTGAAAGTACTGCTGCTGCTTTAGTTATTGGAGCTGTAGCTTTTGGTGGAATAAATATGGAAACAGCTTTGTTATATCCTTTAGCAATTTCAGCAATTGGAATCCTAGCAGCTTTTATTACAATCTGGTTTATGAAATTAGGTTTGAATAAAAAGACTAGTGGTGATGTTGAGAGAGTTTTAAAGAGAGGATTAATTATTTCATCAGCTCTAATGTTAGTATCAATGTATTTTTTAACAAAGATATGGTTGCCTTCAAGTTTTGATATCAATGAAGTAACTTATGGAGCTACTGGAGTTTTTGTTTCGTTTGCAGTTGGTTTAATTGCAGGTTTATTGATAGGTTTAGTAACAGAATATTTTACTTCACATGCTTATAATCCTGTAAAGAAAGTTGCAAAGTCTACTGAAACTGGAGCTGCTACAAATATTATTCAAGGAATTGCTCTTGGGTATGAAAGTGCAGTTATTCCTGTTATATTGTTAGCTATTGTAATTTTTGTAGGATATCAAAGTGCTGGTATGTATGGAATTGCTATTGCTGCTTTAGGTATGTTGTCAACTTTAGTTATTGGTTTAGCTATTGATGCTTATGGACCAGTTGCTGATAATGCTGGTGGAATTGCAGAAATGGCTGGTCTACCTTCTGAAGTTAGAAACAAAACAGATATTTTAGATGCTGCTGGAAATACAACTGCTGCTATAGGAAAAGGTTTTGCAATTGGTTCTGCTGCTTTAACTGGATTAGCTTTGTTTAGTGCTTTTATCTTAGCTTCTGGAATTGATGCTGTGAATCTATTGGATAGTAAAGTGATTGCTGGATTGTTTTTTGGAGCAATGTTGCCTTTCTTGTTTTCAGCTATGACTATGAAGTCTGTAGGAAAAGCTGCTCAGGCTATCATAGTTGAAGTTAGAAGACAGTTTAAAGAAATAGAAGGCCTAATGGAAGGTAAAGCAAAACCAGATTCTACAAAGTGTGTAGATATTGCAACAGCTTCTGCATTGAGAGAAATGATAGCTCCTGGTTTGTTAGTGGTTTTAACTCCAATATTAGTAGGATTGTTATTTGGTGTTGAAACTTTAGCAGGTGTGCTTGCTGGTGCTTTATCAGCTGGAGTTGTGTTAGCTATTGCAAAAGCAAATGCTGGTGGAGCTTGGGACAATGCAAAGAAGTATATTGAAAGTGGTGCTCATGGTGGTAAAGGAAGTCACTGTCATGCTGCAGCTGTTATTGGTGATACAGTAGGAGATCCATGTAAAGATACATCTGGTCCAGGATTAAATATTTTGATGAAGCTAATGGCTATTATCAGTTTAGTCTTTGTACCACTGTTTATCAAATATGGTGGTTTACTTCTAAACTTTCTTTAATTTTTTTATTTATTTTTTAACAATATTGTTAAAGTCTAGTAATAGTTATATATTTCTAAATGTTTGTTTTTAAGTACAATGAGTGCTATAGGCCAAATGAATAGAATCTTTCCAGGGGAACCAGATGAAAGAATAATTAATAGATTAAAGGCTATTAATAATAGTGGACTTAAAGAACTTCTTATTATGCATGTTGATGATCAAGATGTTGTTACAAGTACAACAGAATATGCTTCAGGAATTGTAAATTTTGCTTTAACTGAACTTTTTGGAAATGAAAGTTTTAAATTACTTGTATCAGTTGGAGATGATCCAAGAGTTATTGAGGAAATGTATAGAGAAGAAGAAGAGGAAGGTACATTTGATAAAGAAGGTGTTTTTTCAGTTTTAGGTTTAGATTTAATGTTCTTGAATTCTTATGGTGGTTCAGGACATGATGGAAGAGATATGTTTGATCTAATGGATAAATTAAAAGGTTCTAGAAAAAGGGAATATGAAGAAGTAAAGAGTGAACTTGAAAGTTTAGAATTCTTTGATGATGGTGATTTTTTCTTAGGTTTTAAGGATGAAAGATTACATTTTGAATATAGATTGAAAGGATTAGAAAAATATCTTTTTAGATATTTGGATGGAGTAATACCATTAAGTACAACAATTGATGAAGAAGCTGCTAAAAGAGATTCAACTTATACAGGAGTTAAGAATTTTCTTTGTAGTCCTTGTGAAAAAAATCAAGGAAGGACTATTGGGCTACAACTTGTTGAAAGAGGAATTAAACTTTATACTGGTGAAGTTCAACCTGTAAATTTTAGATCTTATCAAGGTGATTTTAAATTTCCAAATTTGGGAATTTAATCTAAAAGCTTAAATATTTCTTTTGTATTTATTTTCCTATGATAGAAATTGATGGAAGTGAAGGTGGAGGACAAATTCTTAGATCTGCTTTAGGATTATCTGTATTAATAGGAAAAGATTTTTCTATGGATAATATTAGAGCAATAAGGCCACAAAAAGGTTTGAAAGAGCAACACTTGAAAGGAGTTTTAGCAGCTTTAGAGTTATGTGAAGGTGAAGTTGCAGGTGCAGAATTAGGTTCTGAAAAAATTGTGTTTAAACCTGAAACAATAAAAAGTGGAGAATTGGAAGTTGAGATTAATACAGCAGGTTCTATAGGTTTGTTATTACAATCTTTATTGATACCAACAATAAAAACAGATTTGTTAATAAGAGTAAAGGGAGGTGCAACTTTTGGATTATTTGCTCCTCCAATTTATTATTTTGATAATGTTTTATTTCCTTTGTTGAAAAAAATGGGATATGAAGTAAGTTCAAAAGTTGATCATCATGGTTTTTTTCCAAAAGGTGGTGCAAGAGTTGAGGTAAATTCAAAAAAAGCTGATTTGAAGAGATTAGATCTTTTAGAAAAGGGACCTATAAAGAACATTGAAATTGTTTCTGTTGCAAGTCGCCAATTAGAAAGCCCTAAGGTTGCAGATAGGCAAGCAGATGCTGCTAAGAAAATCTTAGAAGAAAAATTTTCTTTACCCGTTGATGTAAAGGTGAAATATGCTGATGCTTTATGTGTTGGTTCAGGAATACAAATTACAATTGAAACTGAAAATAGTTTTTTTGGAGGAGATTGTGTTGGTGAAAGAGGTAAAAGAGCTGAATTAGTAGGGGAAGAGGCTGCTAGATCTTTGATAAAATCTTATGAAAATGGTACTGTAGATGTACATACAGGAGATATGTTGTTACCTTATATTGCTATAGCTGGAGGTTCTTATATAGTCCCTGAATTTACAAATCATGTTAAAAGAAATATAGAAGTTATTGAAAAATTCTTGGATGTAAAATTTTTAGTTGAAGGGAACAAAATAAGTGTAGAATAATAATAAATTTTATATACTCTGTTTTTTGTTTTTTTGAGTATGAGTCAATATGTAAGAATATTATTAAAAGAATATGATGTACCTGATGCATTGTATGAATTAGCTAAAAAATATAATTCTAAAGTAAGTGATATTTATGATTTTTTTCAAGTGGATGCAGTAAAAATAGTATTTGATAAAAAGTTATCTTTTGAAAAGAAAGAAAGATTTGTTGAAGAATGTGGAGAAATTGAAGACTTAGGTTTAGTTACACTTCTTGGATAATTTTTTACGAAAACTTTTTAAGTTATTTAATCTGAGATTGTAATATGAATGTTGATGTTTTTAAGAAAAGTTTTAACCAATGGACAAAAAATTTAATTGTTTTTGTTCCTGATTTAGCATTCATAGCATTTACTTATCTTTTGCTTTATGTTATAAATGCTTATACAGGGATTGGTGAAATTTTTAGTCTAATGCAAAGTGGAGGTGGATCATTAGAAATATTAAAAGAATATTTTTCAGATAATGTTGTTAGTATTTTAACTTCTGTTGTTGTTTTTGTAGTAACTACTTTTTTCTTTGGGGTTAGTGTACTTGCTTTAAAATTTGAAATGATAAAAAATGTAATCAGAGGTAAAAAAGCATCATTGATAAAATCTTATAAGGTAAGTCATAAAAATTTCTGGCAAATAGTATTAATGAAACTTTTTGTGTTTTTTTTAAGTTTAGTTATTGTAATTTTTATAACTCTTGTCAGTGGATTAGTATATTTTATAGTGAGTCAGTTTAATGTTGAATTGGCTAAGTTCTTAACATTATTAATTTCAGTAATTTTAATTTTATTATCAATATTTGTTTTGAAATTAGGAATATTATTTAGATATCCTGTTTTATTTTTATCCAAAAAAATAAAGGCTTGGTCTGCCTTGTTAAAATCAATTAATTATTTTAGAAAAGATCCAGTATATGTTTTTGTTACTTGGTTGTTTATTATATTATTAAGTATTGTAATTTGGATTTTTACGGGAATAGTAAACTATATTCTTAGTTTAATTCAAGGATTAAGTTCAAATACTATTTTTGTTTTGGTTACCTTAATATTAATAAGTTTATTTGGAGTACTATTAAATTTAGTTGCAGAGATTTGGGGAACTTTTATTCTTTTTGATAGATATAAAAATTAAAGTTTAATTTTTTTGAAGTCTTCAGCAATTTCAGTATTTTTGAAGTATTTTTTTGCCTCTTTTTCTATTACTTTAAGATCTTTATACCTTTGAGAAAAATGTGTTAAAATTAATTTTTTTGATTTTGATTTTTTTGCTATATCTGTTGCATCCTTTACAGTTAAATGACTAGTTTCTTTTGCTTTTTCTTGTAATTCTGTTAAGAAAGTTGATTCACAAAATAATAAATCTGATTTTTTTGCAATTTTTATTGCATTTTTACAAGCTTTTGTATCTGCTACAAAAGTTATTTTTTTACCTGGAACTATAAATGTTGCTTTTGATGCTAGAATTTTTTTATCTTTGTAAACTATATTTTTACCTTCTTTCAATAATTTCAATTTAGGATTTGTTTTTATCTTATTTTTTTCTAAATATTTTTTATCAATTTTTCTTTTATCTTTTTCAATGAATGAATAGGCTAAACAAATTTCTCCATGATCTAATTCTTTGGATTCAAGTTTAAAATCATCATTTTCAAAAAAGGTTCCACTTTTTACTTCGTGAACTTTGTAATCAATTTTAAATCTAGTGTCAAAGAATTTGTAAATGTAAGACATAAATTTTTTTGTTCCAACTGGACCATAAATATCTAATGTCTTATTATATCCTGAATGTCCTAATGTTAGCATTAAACCTGGTAATCCTAAAACATGGTCACCATGCCAATGAGTAATTAATATTTTTGTGATCTTTACAGGGCTCAATTTTGCTTTTCTAATTTGTCTTTGAGTTCCTTCTCCGCAGTCTATTAAGATTTTTTCACTTTTGTAGGATAGAAATGTAGCTGAATGATTCCTATCTTTTGTTGGTACCATTGAACTAGTTCCTAATATTGTAATTTCCATGAACTATTTAAAAAGAAAAGCTTTTAAATAGTTTTCTTTCCCCATTATGCTTATGTCTAGTAAAAATGATGAAATTATTGTAGCTGAATATGTTGAAGGACAAGTTATTGCTGAAAATTCAGATATTGCTAGAGAGTTTTATGATAAAAATAGATATGGTGAACCTCTAAAGAAAAAATATCAATATTCTCAAGTTGAAGCACTTTATCTCTTAGAAAGAAAAAAAATGAAGATTATGAAAGGTAAAAAAGAATTAGATTATGATACTTTTTTAAAATTTGCAAGAAAGAAAAATAAAAATTTTTGGATTAAATATATGGGTTATAAGGATATGCGGAATAGAGGTTATATTGTTAAGACAGCTTTGAAATTTGGTGCAGATTTTAGAGTTTATGATAGAGGTGTTAAACCTGGAGAAGATCATGCAAAATGGATTATGTATCCTATTTCTGAAGCAGATTCTTGTAGCTGGCATGAGTTTGCAGCAAAAAATAGAGTAGCACATTCAACAAGGAAAAGATTATTAATTGCTATAGTAGATGATGAAGGTGATTGTACTTATTATTCTATTGCTTGGACTAGGCCTTGAAATTTCTACTTGATAGAATATAAATATATTTAAACACTCTTTTATATAAGGTTCATTATGAGCAATAGGATTGTTCAATTAAAAGAGGAAATACTTAGTTATGTTTCTAGTAGGGGGCCTTTGTTACCTACAAATGTAGCTAAAGAATTCAAAGGAACTAATTTATTTATATCTGCTTTGTTGTCAGAGTTAGTTACAAATAAAAAAATAAAACTAACAAAGGCAAAAATAGGAGGTTCACCATTATATTATTGTGATCATCAAAAAGATAGATTGTATTCTATGTTGAAAGATTATATAGGTAAGAAACAAAAAGAAGCTTTAGATATTTTGTTTGAAAAAAAAGTTCTAAGAGATAGAGATTGTTTGCCTTTTGAAAGGGTTGCCTTGAGAGAAATGTCAGATTTTGCTAGACCAGTTAGGTTAGTGATTAATGAAACTGAAGAATTATTCTGGAGATGGTATATGTTGAAGGATGATGATGCAAAGGATTTAATTGAGATTATTTTAGAAGATATTTATGGTTTGAAAAAGGAAGAAAAGGTTGAAATAGAAGTTCCTGAGCCTCCTGCACCTAAAGAAGAAGAAAAAGAAGAAGTTATAGAGAAGAAAGAACCTGAAGTTGTTGAAGAACATGAAGAAGAAATAAAAGTTGAAGTTAAAGAAAAACCTAAGATAGAAGAAGTCAAAGTAAAGAAAGTTAAAAAGAAAGTTTTGAAAAAGAAGATAATAAAGAAGAAAAAAGTTGAAGTTGTAAAACAAAAAAAATTGAAAAAAGATGTTGAGGAAGTTGTAAAAGAAAAAGATTTACTTAATATGCTAAATGTTTATATGGAAGATAATGGTATTGAAATAATTAGAACTTTAATTGTAAAAAAGAATAGAGAAATTAATATGATTGTGAAAGTTCCTTCTCAAGCAGGTGATTTAAAATATTTTGTTAAGGCAAGAAGAAGGAAAAGATTAAATGAAGGAGATTTATTATTAGCATTTACTGAAAGTCAAACTTTAAAGTTACCTATATTATATTTTTCTAATGCTGAATTAAGTAAGAAAACAAAAGATTATATTAAAAAGAATATTCCTGGAATGAATTATATAAAATTTGAAAATTTAGATTAGTTAAGAGTTGCTTGTTTATTTGTTTGGTAAAATAAAAATAGTATTTCTTGACATAAAATTTTATAAAAATTAGATCTACAAATCATATGTGAAGATTCTAATAAGCTTGGGTCACAAATATATATGTTATTTTCATTTGAATAAACTGGTTCACCATTTCCACCATAAGATTTAAATTTTTCCTTACAATCTACAATGTGAACTTTGATATTTTTTGGTTCTTTATCAAAAACTTTTTTAATATGAGAATAAAAATAAGGTAATCTAGTATCTAAAACCAAGACCTCTGGATCCTTGCACCCGTTTTCTTTTATTTGTATATTCATCTTAAAATATAAAATTATAATAGCAAATTCCTTTATTAAGAGCCAGTTAAAAGATTTTTAAACCATAAAGTTTAAAAATGAAAACATTTAAATATAGGAAATAAATAATTATTGTTGAAAATGATTATTAGAGCATTACTTCCGAAGCTTACTCCTAAAACTGTGAAGGAGAAGATTATTGTAATTTTATCGACTGAGTTTCCACTAACAGTTAAAGAATTGAAAACTAAAATTAAGCAATTATTTAACCAAACAGTTTCATATCAATCTGTTCATAAGGAACTAAATCAGTTGATGAAAGAGAAAGTAATTATTTCTAAGAATAAAAAATTTCTTTTGAATCTTGAATGGATAAGGCAAGTAGGCTTATTTTCTGATTTAATTGTATCAAATTACACAACTCAGAAGAAACATTCAATAAATAAATTATTAGAATTAAAGAATGATGGGGATTCTATGTCATTTGAATTTGAATCTTATGCACAATTAGATGTTTATTTTTTAGAGCTTTTAGATTATTTTAATGAGTTTTTTGAAGAAGATAAAAATATACTAATGCATTATACACACAATTGGTGGCCTTTAGTATATCCTATGAAAGAAAAACAAGTAGTAAGAAAATTAAAATCAGGATTTTATTGTATTTGTGGTGCAGATTCAGAAATTGATAAATTTTGTTGTGATTATGAGAAAAAGATTGGGGTAAATGTCTTACAATCAAAAGATCCTGGTTTACATTGGAATGTTAATGTAATGGGAGATTTAATTTTTAGTTTTTATGGAGATGATGAAATAAATAAGGAAATTCATGATTTTTTTAAGAAGTTTAAAGATTTGAAGTCTTTGGATTTAGATCAGTTAACAAATTTGTTAGAGAAAAAAGGTTTATTTAGAGTTGTTGTTTTGAAAGATTCAATTTATGCTAGAAAAGTGTTAGAAGAAACCAAATTATTTTAGAATTGAAATTTATTTAGAAATCGAAGGTTTTTTAAAGGAATTGTATATTTCTCGATGTTAATGGTAAGATATTGTATAGTAGGACATGGCGCTTATGACCATAATTTGTTTGAATTTGATATTAATAGGTTTTCTAAATATAGTCCAGATATGTCAATTAAAGAAGCTTTAGAATATTCTACAACACCTGATAATTTTGATAGTATTTGTGACTTTTATGATGCTAATTTTGGAGGACCAATTTTAACTGTAGGTCAGTGGCTTGCACAGAGAGGAGATATTGTTTCTGCAGTTACAATTGTTGGAAAGGATCAAATATCTGATAAATATGTTAGTTGTCTAAAAAAAGCTGGAATAAATACTGATAAAATTAGAAGATTTGATGATGTTAATCTTGCTCAATGTCTTTATGTTCACAATGAAAATGATGATACTATGGATCCACCTTTATGGGAAGATGATGTTACTGATAAATTTAAAAGATTACCTTTTTCTACAAGTTTAAGAGATTTTTTAGCAAGACATAATGTTTTAGTTTTACCAATTACTGAACCTTTAGCTGGGAAAAAAGCAGCTGAAACTTATGTTCAGGAGAGAGGTGATGGATTTTTAGCTTATATTCCTGGACCTTATCTTACTGATGGAAGTGTTGATTTTTCAAGAACATATTTTAGAGAAGTTTTAAAATTATCTAACTTGTTACAATTAAATGAAGCTGAAGCTGAAGTTATTGTTAATCAATTAAGTATTGGAAATGTTGATAACTTAAGTGATTTATTTATATTAGAAGAAGATCAGAAAAAAGTTGCTCCAAGATTAGAATATTTGGCTTTAACTTTAGGTTCAAAGGGATCTAAATTATTTTGGATTGATAAAGTTACAAGAAGTATTGAAGAACATTGTTTATCAGCTCTTTCAATAGAAGGTTCTGATGTCGAAAGTTTTGCTACTCCTCAAGGAGCAGGTGATGCTTATTCTGGTGTTTTAATTAGATCTATTATGGATAATAAAAGAATTATTTCAAATGCAAAAAAGAGAAAAAGAATTGGTGCTGTTCAAGATGCTCATAGATTAGCTAGAGAGGCAGCAGCTGGTATGTGTAAGATAAGAGGTGCTTTGAATAGAAATGTTGTTAATGCAGGTTCAACAGATCTAGCAAGTGATAGAATTGATGAAGAATAATCTTATAAACTATGTTTATTTCTAATTTTTTATGGAAAAGTATATTTTTGTGTTAGGAAGAGATCCTGAATTATCAAAGAGTGAACTCTATTGTTATTTTAATAGTAAAAATATAGAATTTAAGATAATTGATGTAACAGATGTTGTGATTATATTAGAATTGAGTTCATTAAAAGCAAAAGAAGTTATTAAAGAATTAGGTGGTATACAGAAGATTGTTAAAGTTATTGATGGTATTGATAATTTATATTTTGGTAAAGAAAATAAAATTAGGTATGCTGTTTCTAATTATACTGGAGAAGATGTTTCAGAATTAAAAGATAATTTAAGAGATTATTTTAAGAAAGAAAAACTTAGAGCAACAATTAAAAAATCACATTTTAAAGTTGATTATTTGATGCCTTCAGAAGCACAAAATGTTTTAGAGGTTGTTGTTTATAATAATTATATTGGAAAAACTATAGCTGTTTTTAATCCTAAAGAACATAAACATAGAGATTTACATCGACCTGAACAAAGACCATTACATACAATTTCTATTAGGTTAGCAAAAATTATGTTGAATCTTTCTGAAGTAAAAAAAGGAGAAACTTTGTTAGATCCTTTTTGTGGTATTGGGACTATTTTACAGGAAGCTATGCTAAAGGGAGTTAATGTTGTTGGAATTGATAATGAAAAGTGGTGTGTTGAGGCTTCAAAGAAAAATTTAGATTGGATAAAAAATGAATATAATACAAAAGTTAGTTATAAAATTATTAATGGAAGTGCAAAAGAAATAAATAAATATGTGAAAGAAGTTGATTGTGTTGTTTCTGAACCTTATTTAGGTCCATTTTTGAAAAAAATACCTACAGAAAAACAAGCAAAGGATACTTTGAATATTTTAGAGCCAATTTATTCAAAATTAATTGAAGGTTTAGGAAAAACTGTAAAGAAAAAAGTAGTAATAATTGCACCAAGATTTAAAACTAGATCTAAGAAAGAATATTCAATTATTAATCTTGAAAAGAAATTTAGAAAGGCCGGATTTAAATTTGAAGATCCATTTATTTATACTGCTTCTAAGTCTAAAATGTTAAGGGAAATTTGGGTATTAAGTAAATAATAAGGTCCCGAAAGCTTTATAAATGCCTTATATATTATTTGGAGCTATGGGAAGAATTAAGACTACACAGATCAAAAGAGTAGGAAATAAGTTAGTAAGGCAACATAGAGATAAGTTTAGTAAGGATTTTGATACTAATAAAAAAGTTTTGCCAGAATATGTTAATGTTGGTTCTAAAAAATTAAGAAATATTCTTGCAGGTTATATTGCTCGTTTAATGAAAGTTGAAGAATAATCATGCTCAAGTTAAAACTTGGGAGGTAAAAAATGGAAGAGAAAGCAAGAGAGAATTCAAATGACGAAAACGACAAAACCATTTTTGTGGGAAGTAAACCCCTAATGAATTATGTAACAGGTGTTGTTATGCAATTCACAACTCTAAACAGACCAGAAGTAATAGTAAAAGCTAGAGGTAAATTTATTACTAAAGCTGTAGATATTTCTCAGGTAGCTGTAAAAAAATTATTGACAGGAGAAAATGTAACTGTTGATAAAACTGAAATTGGAAGTGAAGAGTTTACAAATAAAGAAGGTAGACTAGTTAGAGTTTCTACAATTGAAATTTACTTAGGGAAAAAATAATTTTTTCCATTTATTTTTATTATCTAATAGAAAAGTTTTATAAAGTTAATTGCTAAGTATATAATTAATGTTAGAGGTGATACAAGGTCTTCTAACAACTCCGGAAGGTTTGTTAATAGACTTAGGTTTAATTTTGATAGTTGCAGCTTTTGCTGCTTATGTTATTAGATTATTTAGACAGCCATTAATTCCTGCTTATATTATTGCAGGTTTAATACTTGGTCCTGTAGGTTTTGGATTAATTCATGATGTTGAAATTATAAATATTATTTCTGAATTGGGAATTATGTTTTTATTGTTTATTGTAGGTTTAGAATTAGATCTAAGAAAATTAAAAAGTGTAGGGTGGGCAACAATTATTACTGGTACTCTACAGGTTGGATTAACTTTTCTTTCAGGATTTTTTATCGCTAATTGGTTGGGATTCTCTCAATTAAATTCTATTTATGCAGGGCTAATAGTAGCATTTAGTAGTACTATGGTTGTAATTAAGCTGTTATTTGATGAAAATGAGTTGAATACATTGCACGGAAGAATTATTTTAGGTATTTTGTTTGTACAAGATGTTTTAGTTGTTTTAGCTTTGACAATTTTTATGGGAACAAGTGAATTTACAATTGTAAATATTTTACCTCTTCTAGGTAAATTTTTAATATTAGCAGTAATTGCTTATCTTTTCAATAGGTTTCTGGCTTTTAGAATGTTTAGATCTGCAGCAAAGTCAAATGAGTTATTGTTGTTAATGGCAGTAGCATTTTGTTTCTTGTTTGCATTGTTAGTATATCTATTTGGTTATTCTATTGCAATGGGTGCTTTCTTTGGAGGAATTACTTTAGCGAATTTACCTTATAGTACTAATATAATTGGAAGTATGATGTCGCTAAAAGATTTTTTTGCAACGATATTTTTTGTATCTTTAGGATTACAGTTAGTTCTTACTGATATTTTAGCAATAATTCAACCTTTGTTAATTTTGTTAGGAGTTGTTTTGATAATAAAACCTTTGATTATTTTGATAATTTTGAGTATAATGGGATATGATAAAAGAAATAGTTTTGCTTCTGCTGTATCCCTAAGTCAAATTAGTGAATTTAGTCTTATTTTAGTAATGGGTGTAAGTAATATCTCACAAGAATTATTTACAATTACAATTCTATTGGCAATTATTACAATAGTAGGGACATCTTATATTATGAAATATGAAATGTTTTTCTATAATAAATTAATCCCTATATTAGCTTATTTAGAAAAGCTTTCATTGACAAAAAGAGATAAAGATTTTGCTCATACTAGAAGTAAGAAAAAAGTATTACTTTTTGGTTCAGGTAAAATGGGGGAAATGTTTTTGAGATCTTTGAAAAGAGTAAAAAGACATCTTTTAGTTGTTGATTTTGATCCAGAAGTAATTGAGGATTTAAGGAAGAGAAAGATACCTTCATTTTATGGAGATATGACTAATCATGAAATTTTAAAACATATTAATTTTGATCATGCTAAGTTTATAATTTCTGCAATACCTAATGCACAAGATAATCTTAGATTGTTATTATATTTGAGACAAGTTAAATCAAGGGCTTTAACATTTGTTACTGCAATTACAATGGAAGAAGCATTAGATCTATATGATGCAGGTGCTGATTATGTTATTATTCCAGCAATTATGTCTGGAGAGAGTGTTGCACAGTTGTTAGAGAAATTTATGGATGATCCTAAGGCTTTGAGAAAAATAAAAAAGAAGCATTTGAAACATTTGTTGGAAATGAATTCTGAGAAGTAATAAAATTTATAAATCAGTTGAAAAAATTAAGTCTAATGGTTTTAAAGTTAAGAGGACATCATATTCCATATTTAGGATCTGTGTTTAAAGCGAGTAGAGAAGATATAGAATTTAATCTATATGTAAGATTAATGTCAAAAAAATATGGTTCAGATTTTAAAAAATGGGTAAATGAATTCTGTGAAGATCTATTTAATAATTTAGATCAAGATATTTTAATTGTGGATGGATTAGATAGTATCTGTTTAGGTAATAATGGAGTTCATTGTAACCAAAGAGATGAATTTTGTAATTATAGTAAATGTGATAATGAATTCTTAGAAGATTTAGGTTTAGAAGTTGGTAAGACATATACTATGAGATATTTGTTAGAAAATGTTTTGAAATAAATATGGCACCGCCCGGATTTGAACCGGGGATCACCAGCTCATGAGACTGGGGTTCTACCAGACTAAACTACGGTGCCTTGTAAGATAAGAAAAATTATTGATTTAAAAGACTTTTTATATTCTCTTCTATCTTTTCCATGTCTAAATTCTTCTTAGATTCCCAATGACCTATACTAACTCCATCATCTTCTCTTCGAGGAATTAAGTGAAAATGTAAATGAAATACAAGTTGTCCAGCAGTTTCTCCATTGTTTTGAATTATATTTAATCCATTTCCAAATTTTAATAAGCCTTTTGCAACTTTTTGTAAGGATTGCATGAAATTAGAAAGATCTTCAGCTGGTATGTCAGTAATATTTTTGTAGTGTTTTTTTGGGATTACTAATGTGTGGCCTTCTGTTGAAGGATTAATATCTAAAAATGCAAATGCATGGTCATCTTCATAGACTTTGTTTGAAGGAATCTCTCCTTTAATTATTTTACAAAATATACAATCATTCGTCATCTCGTGAACCTCTGAATACTTCTTTCTTTTGAGTTTTAAGCCCATCTAGAATTTGTTGTTTTGCTACTTCTAAAAGTCCAATTGTTTCTTGTGGTGATAAGTTCTTAGAAGTCATTTTAGTAGCCATTTTCCCCTCTTTAACTACAAATTTTACCATGAAAAGTTTATCTTCTGCCATTTGATGAATTAAGTTATTTGAAAGTTTTTAAATATATCTGTTGAAGGTAGATAAGTTTATATATTCTTTTTATATTTTTATTAATAAGATGAAAAAAATAATATTTATTCTATTGGTGTTGATCCTTTCATTATCTATAGTTGTAGCTGATGATATGGTTGTTGAGGTTAATGGAGAAGAAGTTGTAGTGACTGAAGATGAAATTAATTCTGTTTTAGAAGATGATGAATTTACAGATTATATTAATCAAAAAAATAGTGGATTTGTTTTAGAATTTGAAGGAGATTTAAGTGAATATGGTGTAGATCTTGATGATATTAGTGATGAAGATCTAGTAGAATTAGAAAAACAAGCAATAGTTCAGCAGTTAGATATTATTAAAGAGAGTATCAATAAGGATCTTGGAAATTATCCTGCTTTAGTTCTATATTTGTTAAAAAATGAAAGAATAAATATGTATTTTGAAGGAGATTATGTTGTTGGAATTGAATTTGGAGATGGGGAAATTTTAAGTCTTGTTGATAGTGAATTAGAAAATCCTAGTATAATAGTAAAAATTGAAGATAAAGTTCTTTTGGATATGAGTAAAGAAGAGTTAGATCTTTTGAAAGCTTTGGAAACTGAAGATTTAAGTTATGAAGGAGTTGGGTTTTTTAATAAAGTTAAAGTAGGAGTTAGTAAAGTAGGTTTGAAAGTTGTAAGTTGGCTTTCATAAAGCTTTTTATATTATTCTTTGTTATTTATTTTTATGGATGTTAATGAGGTTTTTAGGAAATCAATAAATGAACTAAATAAATTTTTTGAAATTAATTGGGTTGAAAATTTACCTGAGTTAGTTATTGTACCTGATAGAAAGACTATAGACGAGTTAATAGGTAAAAAAACTGAAGATTGGATGGTAGGATGGATAAGTAAAAATAAAATTTATGCCTTAGATTCTAAAAATTACGAGAAGGAAAGTTGTCATAGATATTCTGAGGATGAGTATAAGAAATTAATTAAACATGAATTATCTCATTGTTATTTTTTAAAGTTATCTAAATATAGGTCTGAGCCAGATTGGTTATGGGAAGGTACAGCATTATTTGTTTCTGATCAAATTAAAACAAGAGAGAGACCTTTGAAGTTTGAAGATTTTTTAGAGTTTTATGGGGAAAAAAGTAAGTATGTTTATAGAGAATCTGGTTTTGCTGTTGAATTTTTAGTCGATAAATATGGTAAGGATAAATTGTTGAAACTAATTAGGAATTTAGGAGATAATAAAGAAGAATTTGAGAAAAATTTTGAAGAAATTTATGGGTTTGAATTGAAATATGAAAACTTTAATGTTTGAAAGAAAGTTCGTTGTATTCTTCTGTGTCATAAGCTGTTAAATTATCTTTGTGGTATAAAACAAATTCTTTAATTTTTACATCTAAAGCCATTTTGCTGCAAATTGTACAATAAGGTTCTCCAGCATAAAGTATATTGTTGTTTAAATCCAATCTAATGAAGAATAAAGTGGAACCTTTGAGTTTATTTGAATTATTTTTTAATGCATCTAAGATAGCTCTCTGCTCTGCATGGAGGCAACAAGTTTTATCTGATTTGAAATCTTTTGGAAGTGAATCCTTTCTGCAAGTTTCTAAATCTTTATTATTTGGAGGAGAATTAAATCCTCTGCCAATGATTGCTCCATCTTTAACAATTATAGAACCACATTTTGATCTTAAACAAGGAGATTTCTTTGCTTCCTCAATAGCTTCTTGAATATATTCTTGGTTTTCTTCAATTGGAAGAGTTCTCATGAATAAAAGAATTGTAGAAAAGTATAAAAATGTTAGGATAATAGAAAACTTTATATATGTGTAACCACATATTTAAGTAAGGTGAAATAAAATGGGAAACATGACATTATCAATACCAAAGGAAGTACATGAAGAAATGAAACATTTTTCAGAAATAAGATGGAGTAAAGTTGCAAGAAAAGCTATTATACAAAAACTTGAAACTTTGCGTTTAGCTGAAAAATTAGCAAGTAAAAGTAAACTTACTAAAAAAGATGTGGAGGAATTTAATAAAATAATAAAGTTAGAAGCAAATAAGAGGTTTCTTGCATGAAGATAATTATTGATTCAAATATTTTATTTTCAGCATTAATTAAAGATTCAATAACTAGGCAACTTATTTTAGAATATGAAGATTATTTTCTTTTTCCTGAATTTATTTTTGAGGAAATGGAAAAACATAAAAACCTAATCTTGAAGAAATCAAAAATGTCAGAGAAAGATTTTAATGAACTTTTGAAAATAATATTAAATAAAGTTTTAATCATTCCAAATGAGGTTCTTTATCCTTATAAAAATAATGCCTTAAAAATTGTCAAGGATATTGACAAAAATGATGTTATATTTTTTGCTTGTGCCTTAGCTTATACAGATAGTATTATTTGGTCAGATGATAAAAATCTTAAAAATCAAGGTGAAATTAAAGTTCTAAACACTAGAGAAATTATAGAATTTATATTGTAAGAATTGTAGAAAAGTATAAAAATGTTAGGATAATAATTATAGTAATGTTAAAGATAGAAGAAATGGCTGCTTTTTGTAAGAAGAAAGGTTTTGTTTATAGAAGTTCTGATATTTATGGTGGATATTCTGGGTTCTTTGATTTTGGTCCATTAGGTATTGAGATGTTTAATGCTTTGAAAGCAAATTTTTGGAAATATTTTGTACAAGATAGAATGGATATGGTTGGAATTGATGCAAGTATTATTTCACATCCTGATACATGGAAAGCTTCAGGACACTTAGATTCATTTGGAGATTTATTGTTAGTTTGTGCAAAGTGTAAAACAAAACATAGAGCTGATCATTTTATTGAAGAACAATTAGATACTGTTGCAGATGGTTTAGATATTCCTGCAATTAACGATTTGATAAAAAAACATAATTTAGTTTGTCCTTCATGTAAAGGTAAATTTAAAGAAATGAAAGATTTTAATTTGTTATTTCCTACAAAAGTTGGTGCTAGTGAAGATACAAGTGCTGAAGCTTATTTGAGAGGAGAAACTGCTCAAGGAATTTTTATGGATTATAAGCAAATTGTTGAAACCTCTAGAGTAAAATTGCCATTTGGTATTGCACAAGTTGGTAGATGTTTTAGAAATGAAATTTCTGCAAGAGATTTTTTGTTTAGATGTAGAGAGTTTCATATTGGAGAATTTGAGTATTTTATACATCCTGATGAAAAAAAATGTAGTTGGTTAACAAAAGAGCATTTGAATTTAAAATTAAATGTTTTAACTGCAAAAACTCAGGATAAAGGTAAAAAAGATTTAACTGAAATGACAATTAAAGATATGATTAAGAAGAAAATGTTGGGAGAGTGGCATGCTTATTGGTTAGCTGAACAATATTTCTGGTTCATGAGTATTGGATTGTCAGGAAAGAATCTGAAGGTTAGAGAACATGTTAATACAGAATTGTCACATTATTCGTCTGCAACTTTAGATTTTGATTATAGTTTTCCTTTTGGAAGTAAAGAAATTGCTGGTAATGCAAATAGAGGACAGTATGATTTAAATCAACATGCTAAGTTTTCTAAACAGAGGATGGAGTTGTTTGATGAAGCAAGTAAAAAGAAAGTTATTCCTAGAGTTATTGAGCCAACATTTGGAATGGAAAGAGTATTTTTAGCTTTGTTATTTGATGCTTATACTGATGATAAGAAAAGAGGAAATGTCGTTTTGAAGTTAAATAAAGATTTAGCTCCAATAAAAGTTGCTGTGCTTCCTTTAGTAAATAAAGTTAATGAGAAAGGAATGAAAGTATATGATTCTTTGAGGAAAGATTTTGTTTCTTTTTATGATAAGTCAGGTTCTGTAGGAAGAAGGTATGCAAGAGCAGATGAACAAGGTGTTCCTTATTGTGTTACAGTGGATTTTGATGAAGGTGTTACAATTAGAGATAGAGATTCTACAAAACAAATAAGAGTTAAAGAAAATGAATTATTAGAAGTTCTTGATAAGTTGATGAAAGGTAGAATTAAGTTTGAAGATGCTGGGAAACTTGTTAAATGAGATATGAAGAATTTAGTCCTGAAAAGAAAAAAGATATTGATTATTATGCCAGTTTAGTTGCTGGAGATAAAGCTTATATTAATGATGGTCTATTGTTAGTTGGTTCTAAAGGATGTTATAGTGTTTGGTATATTAATCCAAGTGATATTGGAGTTATTTTTGAAAGAAGTGAAGTTATTAGGGAAGAGTTATCTGCTAAAGTTAATGAAGGAAATACTTTTTTAAGAAGATTTATTGATCTTATTAGAAATTCAAAAATTTTATAAACAATTGTTTTTTTTGTTTTCTTAAGATGGAATATTGGAATATAATTCAAAGAAATGTTGAAAATTTGCCAGAAATTTTAAGAAATATGACAGAAAATACTGTAGTTGATGATGGTAAATCTACTATTACATTATGGTATGACAATTATACTGGAGAAATTTATAGCACAGGAGCAGGTGCACCAATGATTGGTTCAGTTACATCAGAATTAATTGAGATTAATAGAAATAGAGAATTTGTTTTTCCAAGTAATGATGAAATAAATGAATCTGAAGTACCTTTAAGAACAGTCTATAAAAGTTTATTAATACATAAATTGAAAGGAATTAATCTTTAGTTTTTTCTTTTTTCATTTCGTTAATTATAATACAAGCTTTACATAATTTGTTACTAGAAGGTTCTCCACAAGATTCACAGGTTTCAATAACTTGTTCTTCTTTTTCTTTTAAATTTGATTTCATTGATTCATTGAATTTTACAATGTTGTATTTTACAGAAGGATGTTTTTCTTCGAAAGTATTTAATATTTTTATGAATTGTCGTCTGTAAGCTGAAACAGAACATGGACAAATATCGTAATTAACAGGGAACTCCATTAATTGTGAATATTTTTTTGCTTCTTCTTCTGAGATTAAGTATAAAGGTTTTACTCTTTGTACAAATTGTTCTGTTTTTATTAAACCTGGTTTTGCACCTTGTCTCTCTGACCTTTGGAAATCATTTCGGAAAATATTCATTAATGTTGTTTGAGCTTCATCATCTAAATTATGACCCGTTGCTAAACAATTTGCTTTTAATTCTTTAGCATATTTGTTTAGTAAATATCTTTTTAGAATTCCACAAATCATACAAGATGAATAATTGTAACCTTTGGACTTTAAGTGTGATCTGATGTAACATAATGAGAAACCAAATTCTTCTCTAAAAGAAATTACATGTAATGGAACTTCATATTGTTTACAAACAGATTTTATGTTTTCTAAATTTTGTTTTGTATAGTTACCAATTTGTGCATCAATTGTAATAGCCTCAACATCATAACCTAATTTTTTTAGAATATAAAGGCAAACAGTAGAATCTTTTCCTCCTGAAACAGCAACAAGAATTTTGTCCTTTTGATTGAAAAGAGAGTACTTTCTAATTGTAGATCTTACCTTTTTTTCTACATATTCTTTGAATTTGGTATTTGACATTTTTTGCATGGATAGAATGGGAAATAAGGTATTAAAAAGAGTTTCGCTTTATGCAGCTTGTCTAGAAACAGATGCAATTGCGGATAAGATATTTTTTAATATATTTTTCTCTGTATTTGCAGCTCTAAAGGTAGATAATCCTCTTGGCCTTAAACCATTTAAAACAGCTTCCCTAACTTGTTTATTATCTGGATTAGAAATGCTAATTGGAGCTCTAATTTCTTCTTCAAATTGTATTTGATCTAAATTTTTAACAGTAATTCTTATTCTCCATAAAATTGTTGGTCTAATTCTAGCTACAGATCTAGTATCACTAAAAATGCCAAGTTTAATTGTTTTTATTGTAATTGATAAATCTCCAGATTTTAATTCTACTATATCACCAGTTCTTAATTCTTTATATTCTATATCAAGATCTATTTTTAATTTTTTAGAAACTTTTGATTTTAATGCAAGAGAAATTTCCCATAAAGGAGACAAATATTTTCTTGGGAAATTAACTCTTTTTAATTTCATGTTAGATTATAAGGATGTTTTTGTTTATAAGTTTTTTTTATTTCTAGTGTGGACAAGGCATGGGTGCGCGTGAAGTTTATATAATTATTTTAATTTTATTGTTATATGGGGTATATTTTGAATGAATCTATGGCAGAAATAATAGGTGTTATTATTGGTGATGGTTGTATTTATTGTAAAAATAATCATTATTCTATTGAGATTGTTGGAAATCCTCATTGTGAAAAAAGATATTACAATCATTTGTCAAATTTAATAAGTATTTGTTTTAATAAAAATCCTTCACTAAGTATAAGGGAAAGAGGTTTAAGATTAAAATTTTATTCAAAAGATGCAGTGTTATATTTAATAAATAATATTAATCTTGAGCATGGCAAAGGTAAACATGCTAGAATTAAAATCCCTGAAAAAATTCTAAAAAATGACATCCTCCCCACCCTAAAGGGATGGGGTATCCTATCAAGTTAGGCTAGCGCAATAAAACAAAACGACCTAAAGGTCGAGGTATTAAACCCAAAGACTCGCTACGCTCGCTAATAAAAAATTACTAATTGCTTGTTTAAGAGGAATTGTTGATACAGATGGATCTTTATTTTATGCTAAAAAAGGTAATAATTTATCTTATCCTTGTATAGAAATAACAACAACTAGTGAAGTTTTATCAAAACAAATTAAAACAGTTTTATTGTCTTTTGGATTTAGAGTTTCTTATAGAAGAGAACCAAGAAAGAAATATTTTGATGCATATAGAATTGCAGTTTATGGTGAAAAGATGGTAAATAAATGGTTTAAAGAAATTGGTTTTTCAAATTATAATAAGATAGATTTATATAATTCTCATATACGAAACTTTTAAATAGAAACTTTTATTTTTAATAAATAGGCTGATGCGGGATGGGTCTTAAAAGAGCATTAAACCGTAGCTCAGTCTGGGAGAGCACTAGTTTGCTTAAAATAGCATAGTGAAACTGAAGATCAAATGAATTTGTTTATTTGAACTGTTCTCAGATATCTAGGTGTCCAGGGTTCGAATCCCTGCGGTCCCATTTTTATTTTCTAAATACATAAAGAATATAAATTAAGCATAGAAAACTGGAATTAAGATGAAAAGAATTATTCCACTGTTTTTAGTTGCATGTTCTGCAAAAGTAGTTAGTCCTGAAGTTCAAATAGAAAGACCTAATAGAAATTTAGCTAGAGAATTAGCTGAGACTGTCGGAAATAATCATTATGAAGGAACTAGTGCTGAATTCAGTCTTATTAATGGAAAATTTATTTATAGTGATACTGAAGGAATGATTGATGGGAAAGGACAATGTTTTGAGAGTTTTTATGATAATAATTTTAATGGTGATATGGATCCATATTATGATTCTCTCTCTTTAGATGGGAGTTTTGATGCTTGTGCTGAGGTTTATGGTGAGGATTTGACTAGAAGAGTGATGGATTATGTAAATCACAGCTCTTTTGATGGTACTTTTCCAGTCAATGGTTTTAATGAAAAAGAATTAGAGTTAGTTAATAGTCGATATCATATGTCTTTATTGAGTGAATTGAATAAGAATAAGTAACCAAAAGATTTATAAAGGATTGATGTGGCAGTTAATATAGATTGGAAGGCCGAGACAGAGGTTTATAGCCCAAATTTATACTCATTCTGTTTCACATTACTTTAGAAAATTTAGTATTGAAAGTTATTCCAAGGAGATGGAAATATGAAATTTAGCGAACTAAATATAAGTCCTAATATAGTAAGGGCTTTAGATGAAATAGACATAAAAGAACCAACTGGTATTCAAGAAAAATCTATACCAACAATAAAAGAAGGAAAAGATTTAATTGGTATTTCAAAGACTGGATCAGGTAAAACATTAGCATTTGGAGTACCTGTTTTAGAGAATGTTGTTAAAAAGCAAGGAGTACAAGTTTTAGTTATGGCTCCTACAAGAGAATTAGCTTCTCAGATTTCAAAAGAAATGAGTAAATTTGGAAAATATGTTAATTTTTCAATTGCAACTGTTTTTGGTGGTGTAGCTATAGGACCTCAAATGGATAAAATTGCTAGGTCAGAAATTGTAGTTGGTACACCAGGAAGAATTTTGGATCACTTAGGTAGAGGTACTTTAAAATTAAATAAATTGAAAACCTTTGTTCTTGATGAAGCAGATAAAATGGTAGATATGGGTTTTATTGATGATATTAATAGAATTTTAGAATGTACAAATAGAGATAGACAAATTTTGTTATTTGGAGCAACAATTTCAAATGAAGTTAAATATATCAAACAAAGACATATGAATAAACCTGTTACTGTAAAAGCAGAATCTCAAGTTCATGAAGACTTGTTAGAACAATTTTACTATGATATTAATCAAAATGAGAAATTTTCATATCTTATGCATTTGTTAAGTAAAGAACAAACAAATAGAGTTATTATTTTCTGTTCAACAAAAGCTACTGTAAATGTTTTGACTAAGAATTTGAGAAGACAAGGTATTGATGCAGATATGATCCATGGAGATTTAACTCAAAATAGAAGAATGAAAGTTATTGAAGCTTTTAATAATGGAAGGCAAGAAGTTTTAGTTGCATCTGCTGTAGCAGCTAGAGGTTTAGATATTAAAAATGTTAGTCATGTTTTTAATTATGATTTGCCTAGAAATCCTGAAGAATATATTCATAGGATTGGAAGAACTGCTAGGGCTGGTGAATATGGAAAAGCTATTTCATTATTGAGTAGAAGAGATCATGATGCTTTTGGAGAAATTAAGAGAAGGTATAGAATCAAGATTGAAAGATTAGATTTAGAAAGTTTCCCTAAAGTACAGTTTGATGCTGGTCAGAGATATGATGGAAGAAGATCTGGCGGTGGAAGATCAAGAGGAAGAAGTTCTGGATTTGGAAGTAGAGGAAGATCTAATGCAAGAGGTTTTGGAAATAGAGGATTTAGTGGAAGATCAAATGGATTTGGAAACAGAAATTCAAACTCTGGTGAAGGATTTAGAAATAGACCAAAAGGAAGATTTAGTAATAGTGGAAATAGAAATTCAAATTTTGGAAATAGAGATAATAATAGATCTAATGGATTTGGAAATAGAAATTCAAACTATGGAAATAGGGATAGTAATAGATCTAATGGATTCGGAAACAGAAATTCAAACTATGGAAATAGAGATAATAATAGATCTAATGGATTCGGAAACAGAAATTCAAACTCTGGTGAAGGATTTAGAAATAGACCTAAAGGAAGATTTAGTAATAGTGGAAATAGGTCAAGAAGCAATAGTGGAAGATCAAATTTTAGTGGAAGATCTAATAAAAAATCTAGTGGATTTGGAAATAGATCTCAATATGGAAGAAGATAAAGTTTTTTAAATTCTTTTTACTTTTATTATTTTTATGAAAAGAGGTAAAATATTAATTTTAATAATAATTTCTATATTATTAGTAGGTTGTCAGACAGAAGATATTCCTTATTCAATGGAAGAAATGCAAATGTGTGAATTTGATGAAGATTGTGATTATGTAGACAATTCTTGTTGTCCTTTTACAGATTGGAATGATATTGTTGTGATCAATTCTGATTTTCGAGAATATTATAATTCTTTAGGGGAATGTGAAGATGAGGTTGTTTGTATTGAATCAACTGTAGAATTTACAAGTGATCCTGTATGTGTAAATAATGTTTGTGAAATTGTAGAGATTGAAGTAGAAGAGGAAGAGATTGAGGAAGAAGTAGAAGAATCTATTGAAGAAGAGGTAGAAGAAGAAATCGAAGAGGAAGAGATTGAGGAAGAAGTAGAAGATGAAATCGAAGAGGAAGAGACTGAGGAAGAAGTAGAAGAAGAAAGTGAAGAGGAAGAGACTGAGGAATTTGATATAATATCTACAATAAGTGAATGTGGTGATGAGGTTGTAAGTTTATTTGAGGCTGAATCTGTTGAAATTTATGGAGAAATTCTGACATTTTATAATTATGAAAATAATTTAGCTTCTCTAAGAGTTGATGATTATAATGCTAAAATAGAAGATGATTATCAAGGTGTTTTTGGTGGAGTAAGAATAGATGCAAATTTTGATATTGATAATAATGAAATAGATATAACTTTTCCTTGTGTAGAATGTGATAATGATTTAAATTTACATTTTTTAGAAGGAGATTCTTTAGAGTATGAAGGAAAAACTTTAACATTTTATAACTTTGATCCTGATGACTCTAGTTTAGCTATGATTGATGTAGATGGATATTCTGGGAAGATTAATGAAGATTATAATCAAGAATTTCAGGGAATTAATATTGATGTTCAGTGGTTTGATGAAGATTCAATTATGATTAGAATTCTTTGTGATGAAAGTACTGATATTAGTGAAAGTACAGAATGTGAAGATTGGGATTGTTTTATTGATGCAGCTGAGACCTGTAATGAAAAAAGTTTTGAACAAACTAAAACACTTGAATTTGCTGGAGCAATTAACTCTGGAACAGGAACAATTTGGTTAGAAGAAGCAGATGATCTTTGTAGATTGTATTCAAGAAGTGATAGTCTTGAAGTAACTTTTTCTGAGGAATTTATCCAAGAATTAATTGATAGTGGAATAAGTGAGGATGATATTAGAGAAGCTGAAGACCTTTCAAATGCAGAATTAGATGAACTTGAAGGTACATATTATTATTGTAGCTTTGAGATAGATTATCTTGTTCAAATGTTAAGTAATTGGAAGGAAGGTGAGTATAGTGGTGGCTTTGCTTGTTTTAGTACAAGTGATTCTGATTACACTATGGAAGATTGTCAGTTTTCTGGTGATTGGGCTCCAGGAATAGATTGTGGTGCTGTTTCAGGTTCAGGAGTTAGTTATGCTCCAGAAGAAGAAAGTTTTTGGGATAAGTTAATCTTTTGGGATTAAACTTATAAATTTCTTTTTTTTATTATAATTAATGTTAAGAAAAGTTTTATATTGGTTGCCAAGAGTTTTGTTGATTTTATTTACAGTACTAATTAGTATATTAGCTGTTGATGTGTTTTTTGAGGGTTATGGATTTCCAGAAGTTTTTATAGCCTTGTTTATGCATTTAATACCAACATTTATTCTTATTGGATTAACAGTTTTAGCATGGAAAAAAGAATTAATTGGAGGTTTGTTAATTATTGGATTAGGAATATTTACAATTTTCTTCTTTAACTATAATCCTGGTGAATATTTTGAACATATATTAATCCAAGGACCAATATTTTTTATAGGAGTATTGTTTTTAATTAATTATTGGATGAAAAATGAAAATAGGAAACGTAAAAATAAAAGGTAATTTAATTCTTGCTCCAATGGCTGGAATTACAAATTTACCATTTAGATTATTATGTAAGAAATATGGAGCTTCATTAGTATATTCTGAAATGATTAATCTGAATGCTTTAGCAAGAAATAATAAAGCTACAGAGAAATTATGTTTGACTTGTAAAGAAGAAAAACCTGTTGCCTTTCAATTGTTTGGATTGAGAGAAGATCCTATTAAAAAATCTGTTGAGAAAATTGAAGATAAAGCTGATATTATTGATTTTAATTTTGGTTGTCCTGCACATCAAATTGTAGGAGCTGGATCTGGTTCTGCATTATTGAGGAGGCCTGAGAAGATTGGAAAAATTATTTCAACTTTAGTAAAACATTCTTCAAAGCCTGTTACAGCTAAGATAAGATTGGGTTATGATAAAGATGTTGCTGTGAAATTAGCTAAGATAATTGAAGAAAATGGTGCTTCAGCTATTGCTATTCATGGAAGAACATATAGACAAGGTTTTTCAGGGAAAGCAAATTGGAATTCTATTGCTAAAGTAAAAGAAGAAATAAATATTCCTGTTATTGGAAATGGTGATGTTGTAAATGGAATGCATGCAAAGAAATTATTAGAGAAATGTGATGCAATTATGATTGGTAGAGGAGCAATTGGAGATCCTATGATCTTTTCTAGGATAAATACTTTTTTAGAAACAAATGAAGTTGTTAGAATGCCAAGTCTAAAAGAAAAAGTAGATTTATTTTTAGAATATTATAAGATGGCTAAAAAATATGATTTAGTAAATGTGCATACTTTAAAACAAAGATCTCAAGAATTTACTAAAGGTCTGAGAGGATCAACAAGTATTAGAAAAGAATTAAATAAAATAAATTCTGAAGAAAAATTAGTAAAATATATGAAAAGTTTAAAATAATTCTCTGTAAGCAAAATTTGCTGCTTGCATTAATGAATTTGGTTTAAATGCATATTCATCAATTGAAGGTTCTCTTGCAATTTTATTTTCCATAGTTCTATCGTTAGATCCAGTATGTAAAAAAACTCTTATTTTTGGATTAACTTTTTTTGCAGACCTTGCAACATAAACTCCAGAATATGGACCTTCCATTGACATATCTGTTAAAACATGTGTGTATGGATTAACTTCAAGCTTTTGTTCTGCTTCTCTTCTTGAATTTGCAAAATCAATGTATGCATCTGGGCAAAATGATTCTATAAATTCGCCTAATAATTCTCTAATTGAACCTTCGTCATCTACTATTAATATTTTGTGATTGCTTGTGTCTATTCTTCCCATTTTTTTAGCCTCTAAATTTCAAGGAGTTGGGGTCAGTGTCCTTTTATAAAGGTTTGGTTGAAGAAAAAAACAACTTTTTTTCAGGGAAAAAAATTATTGTTTTTTAGAAACTTTTTTAAAGTTAAAATCCTAAGTTATAAGTATAATAATTATGAGGTGAAAAGATGAATAAAAAAGGTGCAGTAGAACTTTCTATGACAACGATTATTATTATTGTTATGGGAATTACTATTCTAAGTTTAGGTTTAGTTTGGATAAGATCTGTGTTTACTGATGTTGGAGAGTTAACATCTGGATCATTTGAACAGGGTGAGTCGCAAATTGCTGAAATTTTTGGACAATCTAATGAAGAAGTGGCTTTATCTCCTTCTGAAGTTACAATGACTCAAGGTGAACAAGAAACAGCCACATTAGCCATACGTAATCAAGAATCAGGTGTAATAACAGTATCTGCAACAGTAGAAGCAATTGCATTTGGTGGTGGAACAGCTGATGGTTTAATCTGTGGATTTGATGATACCGGTGTTGGTAATACAAATGAATATACTCTGAGTTCAGGTGAATCTTTGAGTAGAGGTTTGATTGCAAAGGATGATGGACTAGCTATTGGAACTTATATCTGTTCAGTTACTGTAACAGGATTAGCTGATGGTGAAAAGACCACAAGTTTAGTTGTGAATGTTGAGTAAGGTTTTTAAACCTACTTTTTCTTTTATTTTATTATGACAAATAATTTTCAATAATATCATTTGGAATTGTCTCTAATCTTTTTCTAAGAGATAATCTTGCTTCTTCAGAATCATAGCCAATAATATAACTATGAGGTGCTAATGAAGCAATAGTTGTATCTTTTAAATGATTAAGACCTTTATATAATGTAATAGGATAATTTTTAGAAATTAAGGTTAAATCAAAATTATACCCATGTAAAGTTTTTATATTTTCAACACTTTTAGAAAATAATGTTGGTGGAAATTTTTCTATTCCTATCCAAAGGCACTCTTCATTGTGTGGTTTTATTCTTATTCTTCCAATTAATCCTGATGATTCTCTTTCAGTTCTAAGCTGCAAAATTGTATCTGGTTGACATAATACTGATTCTGTATTATTTCCTTCATAAACAACTTCAGTAATAAAGCCTAATTCAAAATTATAAGTATTCTCTGCTCTAGATTTCTCTTTAATTTCTCTGATCTCTCTATTTAGAGACTCACTTTTCCAGTAAAAATCAATAGAATAAATCTCTTCTAGTCTAGATTTATATTTATCTTTGCCTTTAACAATATCCATCATTTCTTCACAAAGTTCTACAAAACTTGTTACTCTTTTAGTATTTTCTTCGGTTTTCATTTTTCTTCCTTTAGTTATTACTAATTAGTAATAGCTTATTTATAAGCTTTTTTATAGAATTTTCTTAATAATTAAGAAAAATTGATTTTTTTTACATTAAATTAAGATGAATTTAAACATTTCTAGATTCTATTTAATATTGTTGACGAATTGTATGAATTATAAGAAAAATTTTTAAACCTACTTTTTCTTTTATTTTATTATGAAAATTTTAAGTTCTTTAGAGATAAAGGCTGTTGTAGATGAGTTGCAGGTTTTTATAGATGGAAGAGTTGATAAAATTTATCAGCCAGATAATTCTGAAATTATTTTAACTGTTCACAAAACTGGAATTGGAAGAAAACATATTAGAATTATTCCTGGAGTTGGATTGTATGTTGCTAAGAAGAAAAGGAAGAGTCCAAATTTAATAATAAACTTTTGTAGGTTTTTGAGGAAAAGAATTGGTGGAAATAGAATTAGGAAGATTATACAAAAAGATTTTGAAAGAATTATTGAAATTCATTTTGAAGGAAAAGAAAATAAGTTCATTATGGTCTGTGAATTTTTTTCTAAAGGGAATGTTATTCTTTGTGATGAAAATTATACTATTATTTCTGCTTTACAAGTTCAATTATGGAAGGATAGAAAGATAAAGGCTAGAGTTGAGTATTTATATCCACCATCAAAGCCAATTAATTTTAATGATTTTGAAGAGTTTGCATTGTTTATTGAAAAAAGTGATAAAAAAGATATTGTTAGAAAGTTAGCAACATTGAATTTAGGTGGAATGTTTGCTGAAGAAATTTGTTTTAGAGCTAAAGTAGATAAAAATCAAGAAAATGTTGAGGCAAGAGAATTGAAAAAGTTATTTGTTAAATTAAATGAAATTTTGAGTGAAAAGAAAAATGCAAATATTGTTAATAATGAACCTGTTCCTTTTGAAATGAAATCTTTAGGAAAAGGTGAAAGATTTGATAGTTTTAGTGAAGCATTAGATGTTTATTATACTCCTTTTATTGAAGATTTAGATGAAGGAGAAGATAGTGAAAGATTAACTAAAGTCGATAAACAAAATATTATCTTAGAAGAACAAAAAAAACAGTTAGTAGAATTCGAAAAAGAAATAGTTGATGGAAGGAAAATTGGGGATTGGATCTATGAAAATTATATTATAATACAAGAATTGTTTGATTTGTATAAAGAAAAGAAATATAAAGAGATCGTTGAGAAAGGTTATAGTATAAAAGATCAAAAAATAGAGATAAAAGATGTTTAAGGAAAGATATAAGCAAATGGACGGAGATTTGAAGGTAGTTAAGCTAGATAGATGTATAAGAGTTAATACTAAGAAAATTAGTCCCAATGAATTGAAAGAAAGGTTAGAAAAGAGAAAGGTTGTTTTAGAAAAAGTTCCTTTTTTGAAAAATGCATTTTATGTAAAAAGTTCTAGATTCAATTTAGTGAGTTGTCCTGAGTATTTGTTAGGTTTATTCTATATCCAAGAAGCAGCAACACAAATCCCTGTAGAAGTTATGAAACCTAAAGGTTTGGTTTTAGATGCTTGTGCTGCTCCAGGAGGTAAAACAAGTCAGTTATCAGAGTATTGTGATGTTGTTGCTGTAGAAAATAAAGCAGAAAGATTAAGTGTTTTAGAAAATAACTTAGAAAGGTTGGGAGTTGATAATTGTATTGCTTATTTGATGGATTTTAGAGCTGTGAAGAAAAAGTTTGATTATATTTTATTAGATGCTCCATGTTCTGGTAATTTTATGCTGGAAAATAATTGGTTGAGAAAGAATAATTTGAAAAGAGTAGAAGAAAGAAGTGAATTGCAAAAAGAATTTATTGGACATGCTATTTCTTTGTTGAATAAAGATGGAGTTTTAGTTTATAGTACTTGTTCCTTAGAACCAGAAGAAGATGAGTTTGTTATACAATATGCTTTAGATAATTTTGATGTTAAATTAGAGAAAATTGATTGTATTGGAGATAATGGCCTGATTAATATATTTGGAAAGAAATTAGATAAAAATATGAAGTTTTGTAAAAGATTGTGGCCACATAAAACAAATACTATAGGATTTTTTATTGCGAGGTTGAGAAAATGTTAGATACTTTTGTTAAAAAATTTACAGATAAAGAAATTAAATTTGTGAAAATTGGTAAAAAGTATTTTTTAGAGAATAAAAAACTGGAAGAAAATAGATTGAATGTAAAAGAGAAATTTTTTGGTTTATTATTAGGTCATGAAGAAAATGATAAATTTGTTCCTTCATTTGGATTGTTAGATTTAATTTCAAAAATGTCAAATGAAAAGATTTTTGTTAAAGATATTGGAGAAATGGATTTTTTGTATGGAAAGCATTTACGAGTTAGACATGTTTTAAGAATTGAAGGTGAAAAGAAAATAGGTTTCTTGAAATTAGTACAGAATGAGCATGATGAAAACTTAGGATATGGGAAATATGTTGGTGAAGAAGGTAAGATCCAAGTTATGAAACATAGAATGGATCGAGGAATTTTCTTGAAAAGAGATAAATAATTATACCAAACTTTTATAAGATTGAATTTTATTATATTGGATATGCAATTAAGACTATATAATACAATGTCTAAGGAAAAAGAGATATTTAGTCCTTTGAATAAAAGTGAAGCTAGAATTTATGCTTGTGGCCCGACCGTATACCATTATCAACACATAGGAAATTTAAGGAATTATATATTTAATGATATATTAAAAAGAGTTTTATTATTTAACAAATATAAAGTTAAACAAGTAATTAATATTACTGATGTTGGACATTTAACTTCTGATGCAGATTCTGGTGAAGATAAAATGATAAAGGCTCTGAAAAGAGAGAAACTAGATATTTCTGAGGAATCATTGTTAACTATAGCAAAAAAATATGAAGCGAAATGGCAAGATGATATGGTGAAAGTAAATATTCTCCCTGCTGAAGTTTATTGTAAAGCTACTGAACATGTAAAAGATATGATTGAAATGATTAAGAAAATTGAAAAAAATGGTTTTACTTATGAAAGTGATTCTTGTGTTTATTTTGATATCTCAAAGTTTAAGAATTATGGGAAATTAGCAAGATTAAAATTAGAAAGTTTAGAAGCTGGAGCTAGAGTTGAAGTAGATAAAGAAAAGAAAAATCCTGAGGATTTTGTACTTTGGTTTAAAGCTGTAGGTAAGCATAAAAATCATATCATGCAATGGAAGTCTCCTTGGTCTGATGGATTCCCTGGATGGCATGTAGAGTGTTCAGCTATGAGTGTGAAATATTTAGGAGAACAATTTGATATTCATACAGGAGGTGTAGAACATATTCCTGTACATCATACAAATGAAATTGCACAAACTGAATCTTCTACTGGAAAAAAACCTTGGGTAAAATATTGGATGCATGGAGAACATTTAACTTTAGCAAAGGAAAAAATGAGTAAGTCCTTAGGTAACGTTTATTTGTTAGATGACCTGATTAAGAAAGGTTATGATCCTTTAGCTTTTAGATATCTTTGTTTAGGAAGTATTTATAGAAAACAAATGATTTTTACATTGGAAAGTCTTGATGGTGCACAAAATTCTTTAAACAAATTAAGAAATAAAGTTTTAGAGTTAATGCAAAAAGATGAAGGAGAAAGAGCTGTTGAAGAATATATTGAAAGATTTCAAGCTGCTATCAATGATGATTTGAATATGCCTCAAGCTTTAGCTGCAGTTTGGGATATGGTTAAAGATGAAGAAGTAAATAGTAAGGAAAGATATGATTCTTTAATGGAATTTGATAGAGTTCTAGGGCTAGGTTTAGAAGATATAAAAAGTTTAGAAATTCCAGAAGATGTTCAAAGATTGTTAGAAGAAAGAGAACATGCTAGACTAAATAAACATTGGAATGATGCTGATGAGTTAAGAGATAAAATTAAGAAAAAAGGTTATTTAGTAGAAGATGGAGATAAAGGACCTGTGTTGAAAAAAGTTAACTAATACATGCCCTTACAAAGCCTAAAAACATAGGAGAAGGATCGTCTAATCTTGATTTGAATTCTGGATGTCCTTGAGTTGCTAAAAAGAATTTATGTGAAGGTAATTCTATGAATTCCATTAGTTTCATATTATCAGATTCTCTTACATGATGCCCTGAGAACACCATACCTTTTTCTTCAAACTTTTCAACATATTTAGGAGAAACTTCCCATCTATGCCTGTGCCTTTCAAGAATAACATTTTCTGAAGATTCTAATTTACCTAGTCTTTCACTAGAAATTTCATTTATTTGTTCTTGATCTTTTTCTAACCTTTGAGTTTCTTCATAAAGTTTGTAAGTTTGTGAATCCTTTTTTAGAATTGCTGCATATGCACCAAGACGCATTGTTCCACCATAATCCTTATTCTTCATTAACTCTTTTTGTGCAGGCAAAATATCTACAACAGGATGAGGAGTATTAGGATTTACTTCAGTTGTGTTAGCATTTTCTAAATTTAAAATGTTTCTTGCAAATTCAACTAGAGCCATTTGCATCCCATAACATAAACCTAAGAAAGGAATATTATTTTCTCTTGCAAATTGAATAGCTTTAATTTTTCCTTCAATACCTGAAGAACCAAAACCACCTGGAACTAAAATTCCTTGATATTCTTTTAATTTTTCTAACTCAGAAAGATCTTTTTCTAAATCTTTAGAATTGACCCAAATAATTTCTACTTTTACATTTAAGTTTGCACCTGCATGGATTAGTGCTTGATTAATTGAAACATAAGAATCTGTTAAAGTAAAATTTCCAACATCTACATATTTTCCAACAATAGCAATTTTTATTTTTTTAGCAGGATCTACAATATTTTTTACTAAATTTTCCCAATGTTCCCAATTTGGATTTGACTTAGGATATAAATTACATTTTTTTAATATCTTTAAACCTACATTTTCTTCTTCTAAGTCTAAAGGAACTCTGTAAATTGTGTCAATGTCAGGTTCTGAAATAATTGAATCTTTAGGAATATTTGCAGAAGATTCTATTTTTCTTCTCCGAACATCATCTAAAGGGAATGGACCTCTACAAAAGATTAAATCAGGGAAAATACCAGCAGCTTCACTTAATAATTTTATAGCTTGTTGAGTTGGTTTGGTTTTCATTTCTTCCATGTGCCTTGGAACCAAAAGATATGTAACAAGAACATAAAGAACATTTTCTTTACCAAATTCTCTTTCTAATGCTTTCATTGTAAATAAGAAAGGAACATTTTCGTAGTCACCAATTGTACCACCAATTTCTATAATAACAAAATCAAAACCTTTTGATGATTCTAATACTCTTCTTTTTATTTCTTCTGGAATGTGAGGAATAATTTGTACAGTTTTTCCTAAATATTCACCTTTTCTTTCTTTTTCTATTACAGTTCTGTAAACTTGACCTGTAGTTATGTTATTTAATTTAGGAATGTTTTGATCTAAGAATCTTTCATAGTTTCCTAAATCTTGATCTATTTCTCCACCATCATCAGTAACCCATACTTCACCATGTTCTGTTGGTCTTAAAGTTCCTGCATCACAGTTCATATATGGATCAATTTTTATTGCAGTAACAGAAAAACCATATTTTTGGAGAATTTTACCTATAGAAGCGGATGAGACACCTTTACCTACTCCACTAATAACACCACCAACCACAACTATGAATTTAGTCATGTATAAAGTTACTAGAATAAAGAGTTTTTAAAGAAAGTTGTATTAGGTTGTATATTTTTGAGAAAGTTTATTAATTGAATAAAAAATTATATGTTTATGTTTGATGAATTAAAATGTGAATATTCTAAATGTGAGAAGTGTGGAGATTTAGTTAATAGTAGAAATCAAGTGGTTTTTGGTTCAGGAAATAAGAAAGCTAAGATTTTATTTATTGGAGAAGCACCAGGAGCAAATGAAGATAAGCAAGGAATTCCGTTCTGTGGGATGTCTGGACAGATTTTGAATCAATTATTATCCCATATTGGTTTTGATAGAGAAGATATTTTTATTACAAATACAATTTTGTGTAGACCTGAGAATAATAGAAATCCTAAGAAAGAAGAAGTTGAGAACTGTAGAAATAGATTAGATAGATTAATTTCTGTAATGGATCCAGATGTTATTGTTACAATAGGCAATTTTGCAACTGAAAGAATTATTAAGAAAACTGGAATAAAGTCTATAAAAGGAAAAATATTTGATTTAAATGGAAGATCTGTAGTTCCTGTGATACATCCTGCTTCTTTTTTATATTCTGGAAGGAATCCTGTAATGTTAGAGGAAATGAAGAAAGATTTTGAAGTAATTGCCTCTTTAGTAGGAAGAAAAAAGCAACAAAAGAGTTTAAAAGATTTTAATGGTTAGATTTATAAATTAATAGTTAATTTTTTTTTATATGTCTGAAGAAATTAAACAATATACCTTAGATCAATTTCATATTAGTTATTTTCTATTAATGGAATGTAGTGAGTATTATGCTAATGGAGATTTTGAAGAAGCAAATCGAAGATTTTATACATTTAGATCAATAATTGAGGAAGATCAAATAAATGGATATATTGCTTTTTTAATTCAAAATGGAGTTGAAGCTTATCAAAATAAAACTTTAAGGGCATCTGAAAATTTATTAACAGGAGCTATTAGTATTTCAGAAACTTGTTCAGATGATAAGTTTTTATTAGCAAAAAGTTATATGGAGAGAGGATATGTTAAATTTCAATTAGAAAAGCCTAATGAAGGTTTATCAGATCTTGAAAAAGTATTAATTGCTTCTGAAGAATATGAAGAAAATGATTTTTTATTAGGTGCTAGAGAATTTACTTATAGAATGTTAGGTGTTTTTTCAGCAGAAAAATTTAATGATTTTAGGAAATCTTTATATTATTTTAGAGAAGGATTCAAATTAAATGATGAAAGTGAAGTTTTTAGCGAAGATGAAAAAGTTAATAATTATTTGTTACATTTAACTGCTTTAAGAAAAGTTATTTCATATATGGATGAAAAAGAATATTTTAATTATGCTGAGGAATTTGTTGAGTTATACAGAGAAGTTACAAATCCATTAATAAATATTATTGAAGATGTTAATTTAGATAATTTTTTAGATCGAAGTGAACTAAATATAAAAGCTAATAATGAGTTTATTTTTGGAAGTATAAAATGTGCTAGACTTTTATTAAGAAAAGCTAATCAAGAAACTGATGAAAATGAAAGAAATAGATTAATTCCTATTGGAAGAATTATTTTAAATGATGTTGATTCAATTGATGGTAATTTTAAATTTTGGGTAAATGTTAGCAAGGAATTTACTAATGTAGATGATGCTTATGCAGTAGATTTCTTACAAAATGCTGAAATGCAATATGATCTTTCTAGTAATCCAGAATTAGAATTTAGTAAAGAAGATTTAGAAGCTTATGATTTGTTAACTAATGTTCATGGTTTACAACATACTTATAACCCATTTGGTATAATGCCAGCTCAATTGGATAATTAATACCTTCTTCCAGAAAGTAAACTTGCCATTTTATCAGACATATCTTCATATGGAACAACTCTACATCCACCACCAGTTTTTGAAGCTACTTTTTTAGGTTCTTCCTTTTTTATTTCTTGAGAAATGGGTTTACCTTCTCTATGAGAAATTAATTTTTGTAATGCTTCAACTAATTTTTTTAGATTGTCCAAACTTTCATTTTCAGTGTCAAAACTTAATTTTACTTGCATTTTCTATATTTGGGTGTTAAGTATTAAAAAAGGTTTTGCTTTTTTGAACATAACTGAAAAAAAGAAAAAAGTTAATAAACAAAAACTTCAACAATATTAGCTGAAACTAAACTTTCATATTCTGAAGACAAATTTTGATTTATACTTGATTCTAAAACATAAAGATAAAAATCTAATGAAACATAATAAATATCATTTTCATTAACTATCTTTACAAGTATATAATCTGGAAGTTCAGGATCATGCCAAAAATCATCATCATCATCATCTGATGAAGTTATTATTTTACCATTTTTATCACGTGATATTGTACCTAAATCTTCTAATTCATCAGGAGTAAGCTCTCTTGAAGTAACATGTCCTACTATTTTAAGAGGTCTAGATGTAACATATCCCTTAACTTCACCATATATAACCATAGAATCAACAATATTTTGCCAATCCTGCATGATAGCATCAATTCCTAATAACTCAACAGTAATTAATAAATCACTCTCATCAATAATCTCATAGTTAATTACAGAATTAGGAATATCATAAACAAACTGTGCATCATATTGACCTTCAAACATTGACACATATTCAACAAAAAGATCACTATCTTGAAGTTCCATTAAATCTATCATAATATATTCTCTCTGCTCCTCTGAAGCAGTTACATCAAAAAATGTATCATTTGTCTCTGCTGCCATTACAAAATTACTAAAAACAAACAGCATTAATATAAATAATACAAATATTCTATTTATTATTTTATTCATTTTTTAAAACCTTTTTATATTTATTGCCAACTGGCTAGAAAATTGAGTGTTTATTAATCTTTCTATTGGAGTGATTTAGTATGATAAGAAGTTAGAAAGTAACATTTTTTTAGTTAATTTTATATACTTATAGAAATGAAATTGTGTTATGGCAAAAAAGTATACTATAAAATTATACCCAGAGAAATGTATTGGATGTGGTGCATGTGCTGGAGTAGAAGCAGAATTATTTGAAATGGATGAAGAAACTTATATCTCTAAGTTAAAAGAATCTGTAAAAAAGGATGAAGATGGGAAAGAAGTTTGGGTTTTAGAAACTGAAGATCCAAAAAATGCTAAGGAAGCTTCAGAAATCTGTCCAGGACAGGCAATTAAAGTTGAAGAAAGTGAAGAATAATTCTTTTTTTCATAAATGTTGAAAATTTTTCAGTTTTTTTAAAGTAATTCTTTTTAATTTATCATAGTCAAATGAGTGTATGAAGTATAAAATTTTTGAATCTAATGATTTTGATGAAAATTTTAGAAAAATTATTCCAAAAAATTTCCAAAAAATTTACAAAAATATTTTAAAAAACAAATATTAAAATTAAAGGATAATCCTTATGGTAGAGGTAAGCCTTTAGGATATATATTTTTTAGAGAATTAAAAATTAAAAATTTTAGACTATATTATTTAATATATGAAGATGAACTTATTGTTTTATTAGTTTCTGTAAGTAATAAAAAAATTCAAGATAAAATAATTAATGATATAAAAGAAAAATTAGGATATTTTAAAAATTATATAAAAAATTTCGAAAATGATTAAAAACAAAATATTTAAATATAATAAGGAGGTATTTATTAATATGAAGAAGAATGGTAATGAATTAAAATTATTAAAAGAACAAAATGAGTTAATTAAACAATTAGTACAAGGTTTAGAAGATTTAAAAGCTGGTAAAATAAAACCATTTAAACTAGAATAATTCTTTTTTTATTATATTATAGATTCGAAAAACTTATAAAGTAGTAATTATTCTTAATTAGTAATGATTCCTAATAGACGAAGAAGGATAAGTTTCCAAAGGCAAAAGATATTGAATTATCTAAAGAGTGTGAAGACGCATCCAACAGCTGAAATGGTTTATAGTGGTGTAAAAAATGACATACCTAATGTTAGTTTAGGTACTGTCTATAGAAACTTAAATATTTTAGCAGAAGATGGTGAAATTCTTAAGTTGGAAATTAATAATGAGTTCCACTTTGATGGTGATCTATGTAAACATCAACATTGTGTTTGTAATGAATGTGGAAAAATTATGGATGTATTTCAAGAAGAAATTTCTAAGTATGCATTAAAAAAAATTAATGTAAAAGGATTTGAAGCAAAATGTGTAAATGTAATATTCAATGGAATCTGTAAGGATTGTGGGAGAAATTAAAATGACAGTAAATGAAGTAAATGAAAATAATTATGAAAAAGAAGTAAAAGATTCAAAGTTACCAGTTATTATTGATTTCTGGGCAGAATGGTGTGGACCATGTAGAATGATTGCACCAGTTTTTGAAGAACTTAGTGAAGATTTTGAAGGAAAACTAAAATTTGCTAAGGTAAATATAGACGAGAATAATTCAATTGCTAATGAATATGGAGTTAGAAGTATTCCAACATTAGTTTTGATAAAAGATGGTAAAGAGATTAATAGAATCACAGGTTTTTTGCCTAAACCAGCATTAAAATCAAAGATTGAATCTTTGTTAAAGGAGTAAAAAATGATAAATGAAAAAGCAGTAAATTTTGTAGAAGATGCATATTATAATGGAGACATAAGTAAAATAAAATTAGAAGATTATAAAGGAAAGTGGGTTGTGTTATTTTTCTATCCAGCAGATTTTACTTTTATTTGTCCAACTGAATTAGGAGAATTGGCAGATCATTATGAACATTTTAAGAATCTTAATGTCGAAATTATTAGTGTTAGTACAGATACAGCATTTGTACATAAAGCTTGGCATGATAGTTCTGAAACAATAAAGAAAATAAAATTTCCAATGTTAGCAGATCCTACAGGAAGAGTTGCAAAAGCTTATGGAACTTATATAGAAGATGAAGGAGTTTCATTGAGAGGTACTTTTATTATTGATCCAGATGGTAATGTTAAAGCTGCTGAGATTCATGATAATAGTATAGGAAGAAATTCTAAAGAATTACTTAGGAAAATACAAGCTGCACAATTTGTTAGAGATAGTAATGGAAAAGTATGTCCTGCAAGTTGGATGCCTGGAATGGAAACATTAAGTCCAGGTGTTGATTTAATAGGAAAAATTTAAGGAGGAAGAAAAAATGTATGAAGAAAAAGATTTTTCTCATTTATTGGGAATGGAAGGTTTTTCAGATGAAATGTTGAAAGACCACTTTAAGTTGTATAGTGGATATGTGAAAAATACAAATGAACTAATCAAAACTTTGAAAGTAATGACTAATAATTGTATAGAATTTTCGGAGTTGAGAAGGAGATTTGGATGGGAATTTAATGGAATGAGATTACATGAGTTATATTTTGGTAATTTAGTAAATGGTGGAAAGAAATTAAATGAAGATTCAAAAATAGGAAAGAAAATTATTGAAAGTTTTGGAAATTTTGGTGAATGGGAATGTGATTTTAGAGCTGGTGCAAGTATGAGAGGAATAGGATGGGTAATTTTAGCTTATGATCCTGTAAATGGAAAATTGTTTAATACTTGGATAAATGAACATGATGGTGGACATCTAGCTGGAGCAATTCCTTTGTTAGTTATGGATGTTTTTGAACATGCTTTCATTAAGGATTATGGTTTAGGAAAAAGAGCATATCTTGATAGTTTTCTAAAAAATGTTAATTGGGAAGAAATAGAGAAAAGACTTAAATAGTTTTTTTACTTTTTTTATTAAATGGTAAAGAAAAAACTTATTCCGAAAGGAGTAAAAATAGTTTCTTTGTATTACTTTATTATTGCAGCAGTTTTAATGTTAATGGCTTTAGCATTTGCTGTTGGTGGTAGTATTGTGGTCAATATTATTGAACTCGAACAAGCTTGGATGAGTATTCTTGGAACTGCAGGATTAATTGTTTTAGGTCTTATTATTGCTGTATTTTCAATATTGTACTTTGTTGTTGCAAAAGCTTTGAGACAAGGTAAATATTGGGCATGGATAGTTGCTTTAGTATTTTCATCAGTAGGTTTACTAAGTAGTTTAACTGGGATTGCGAGTGGAGATTTTATATTTTCGCCAATAAAGTTATTAATTAATGGTGGAATAGTCTACTATTTAGGATTTAATGAAGAAGGAAAAGCATACTTTCAGAGTAAAACAAAGAAGAAGAAAAAGAAATAATTTTTTTATTTTATTTACTTAAAAAATAAGATAATAACCTAACTCCAGCACCAGTTCCACCTTTTGTTAAATAATCTCTATCTTCACTTATGAAAGCAGGACCTGCAATGTCAATGTGAGCCCATTGAGTTTTCTCAGTATCTACAAAATGACTTAAGAAAACAGCAGCTGTGATTGCACCAGCACCATGAGATCTTGGAGCAATATTTTTTATGTCAGAAATTGAACCTTTCATTGCATCTTGATATTCTTCTAACATAGGAAGTCTCCAAACTCTGTCATGACTTGTTAAACCTGCATCCTCAAGTTCTTTAGATAAATTATCATCTTTAGACATTAAACCTGAGATTTGTTCACCTAAAGCTACAACACATGCACCAGTTAAAGTTGCTAAATCAATTAGTATTTTAGGTTTATATTTTTCTTCAGCATAACTAATTGCATCTGCAAGAATTAATCTACCCTCTGCATCTGTGTTGCCAATCTCAATTGTTTTTTTATTGTAAGCAGTTAAAATGTCACCAGGTTTGTAAGCTGAACCATTAACTAAGTTTTCACATAGTGGCATTAAAGCAATAATATGTTTTTTTACTTTTAATTCTGAAGCAGCTTTTATAGCACCAAAAACAGCTGCAGCTCCACCCATATCACATTTCATTGTTTCCATGTAACCAGAAGGTTTTAAATTATATCCACCAGCGTCGAAAGTTACACCTTTACCTACTAAAGCAATAGGTTTATCATTTGAGCCTTTATATTCTAAAATTAATAATTTAGGTTCTTGGTCTGAACCAGCTGTTACACCTAAAAGTCCACCCATCCCTAATTTAATCATATCTTTTTTGTTAAGAACAGTTAAAGATAATTTGTTTTTCTTGGAAATATTTTTTGCAAGTTTTTCAAAGTATGAAGGAGTTACTTCAATTGCAGGTTCATTTACTAAGTCTCTTGCGAAGTTTGTTGCATTAGCAATGATCTCACCTTCTTTCAATCCCTTTAGTAAATCCTTACTGTTTGAATATTCTAAATATATATCTTTTAAGTTAACTTTAGGATTATCTTTATCTGGAGTTATGTATTTATCAAAAAGATATTCAGATAATAGAAAAGCTTCAGCTGTAGCCCTACCTAATAAATTAGTGTTGAAATTTGAAATTTTTAATAGATTTGTTGAAAGAGATTTAGATTTTCTTGATCTTGCATATTTTAAGGATTTGTTTAAAGATTTTCTAAATTTTTCTAAAGTGAATTCTTTTTTCTTACCTAAACCTAATATTAGAACTCTTTTTGTAGAATTGTTTATATTACTTGTATATGCTTGACCAAATTTCTTTGTAAACATTTTCTTTGAAATTGCATCTGAAATCTCCTCAGATAATTTTTTGTTAAAGTCTTTGTAATTATGTTTGTCTTCTTCAAAAAGACCAAGAACAGTTAAATCTGCCTCTTTTAATTTAGATTCTACGTTTAGTTTCATTTTATCCCTCTCCTAGTATTATGAAAACCTTTCTTGTTTAATATCTTTTGGGTCAACACCTCTCTCAATAAGAGTCTTTCTTGTATCAATAACCATTTCTTTTAGACCACAAATATAAAACACTTTTTTCTTTATTACTTCAGGTAAATGTAAAGTTACTCTACCTTTTTTACCATCCCATTCTTCTCTAGTAATAGTAGGATGATATTCAAAGTTTTTATTATTTTTCTCTAATTCTAATAATTCTTCATGATTTAACATGTTTTTTCTTAGTTTATATGAAACAATTAATGTGAATTTTTTATTTGGATATTCAGTAATATTCTCTTTTATCATTGAAATCATTGGAACAACACCAGTACCAACAGCTAAGAAACAAAATTCATCAATATCTTCTTTATCCTGGAATTTGAAGAAACCTAAGGGACCTTTAACGTAAAGTTTATCTCCTGATTTTACCTCTTTAAAGAATTCTGATGCAAAACCACCAGGAATTAATCTAATACAAAGAGTTATTCCTTTTTCTGAAGGTGGATTCAATAATGAATAACATTTCAACTCTTTTTTATTGTCTTTTTCTATCTCTATGCTAATATATTGTCCAGCTTCAAAAGTAAAGTCTTCTGGAGTTGATAATTTAAGTAAAATTACATCTTCTGTGTATTCTATTTTTTCCAATATTTCTGATTCAAAGTTTTTCATAGTCTTATCTTTTCATGAATATAGTTAAAAAGTTTATTATTGTATTGTCTATAAGTCTACCTATGCTTACCCAAAAATTTTCATTTGGAGCAAAAGGTCTAACTAATATTCCTGTGGCATTATTTTTTTTTGCAAATAATACATCTGTAAAGTAAAAATCCCCTATAGTCACAATATCTTTTGATTCAACTTTGTAATTTTTTGTAACTTTATTGAATAATTCTTTAGAAGGTTTTCTTAATCCAGTAATGAAAAGTTCACAATTAATTGCTTTTTTTATTGCAGCTTCTCTTTGTTTTATTGTTTTTGAGTTTGAAATACAAATAGATTTGTGTTTTTTTGAGAATTTTTTATACCAATTTATAATAGATTTATCAATATTTGTAGTTTCTGGATAAAATAAGGTGTTATCTATATCAAAAATTATTAATTTTTTATTTTCTAATATTTTTTCATCGATATCCTTTACTGAATTGAATATATAATCAGGGCAATATTTTATCATTTTGGTAAAATATATAAAGTTATTTTTACTATATATAATTATGGATTGGTCTTTTATAATTGGTTTAGCAATTTTGATTGAATTTATTACAGCATTTCTTAGGTTTAGTACAGGAATACATAGTAAGAGAGTTCAGCATAAATTACATTTGCCAATTAGAATCCATCATATGTATTTTGGAATCTTGATAGCTATTGTAGGTTTATTTTATGTTACTCCAGTTGTTGCTCTTGAAAGTTCTATTTTTATTTTTCCTTTAACAGTAAGTTTATTTGAAATAGGATTTGCTATAGCATTATCAGATTTATTTCATCACTTTGTTGTGTTACCTGCTGTATATAAAACAAAAAAATTTCCAATTGATTTTCCTTAATCTTCTTGCCAGAATTCAAGCTCATCAGTCTTTTCATCAACTTTCATTCTATCTTTTGTTCCTTTGCCACTAATACCTGTGTCAGGTGTTTCTCTAGAATAATCTTCTTCTTTGTTGAAAAATTTATCAAAATCAATCCATGTATGCCATTTTCCATCTTGTTTGTATTTCTTTTTAGCAAGTAAAACAATTCTTGAAGGAATATGTTCTGCTACAATTTCATAATCTGGAAGGTATTTTACTAAAGCTTTTGAAAAATTTACCATGTCCTCGTGGAAAGGCATATTTTTTAAATCTAATCTTTGACGAGAGGATCCTACAAACATGTATGATTTTATTTCTAAGAAGTCTGGATCTCCTTTTTTGATTAATTTAGAGTAACCTTCTAAGTCACACATATTGATCTCTCGCATTAAAGTAAATCTTAAACAAGTTCTTTCTTTTTTCTGTGAAAGATATTCTAAACTTTTGTTTAATCTCTCCCAATGATCTGTAAATAAAGGTTGACTAACTTTTTTTAAAATTTCTTTGTTTGGTGCATCTAAGCTGATATATAATTGAGTTATTCTTGGCAAATTTTTTATTTCTTCTGGATATTGACCATTAGTAACTAAGAAAGTTGAAATTTTTTCTTTGTGGAATAATTCTATGATCTCATTTATTTTGGGATAATTAATTGCTTCTCCAGTTAATGAAAGAGCTACATGTTTTACTGTTTTTGATTCATCTTTTAATTCTTTAATTGTACTTGGATGTCCGCCAAATCCTGAAAGTAATTCTTTTTGTGCTTCTTTTGCACCATCGATAATTTCTTGAGGATCATTAATTTCTCCAATCCATTCTTTTGATACAGGAGCTTTGTAATCTCTCCAACAAAAAATACACCTGTTTGCACAACTTAAACTAGTAGACATTTGTAAACATTGGTTGCTTCGAATACCATAGAACTTTAATTTATAACAGCCTCCTTCACCACGAATCATTTTTTTAGCCCAGCCACAAACTTTTACAGCACTATGTGAGCCAACAATTCTGTATTGCTGTTTTTCCATTAATTCTTTTACTTCTTTAGTTATCATTTTTATTTTTGTAATCTTCTATAGCTCTTTTTAATGCTTTTTGTCCCATAATTGAACAATGGAATTTTATATCTGGAAGTTTTCCTAATTCTTCTGCAATCTCTTTAGCTGAAATATTTTCTGCTTCTTCTAATGTTTTATCTTTTGCCATTTCACAAAGTATGTCTGTTGAAGCTATTGCTGCAATACATCCATATGTTAAGAATTTAATTTCTGTGATTATATTATCCTTTACTTTAATGAAAATCTTCATCGCATCACCACACTTGAAACCTCCTTCTTCACCAACACCATCAGGATTTTGCATTTCTCCTGCATTTTTTGGTTCTTTAAAATGTTTAATTGTTTTTTCCGAATACATAGTCTACTACCTTCCCAAAAGGAGATATTTTCCTTAGCTTTTTTACAACTTTAGGAATAACTTCTAAAGTTTTGTTTATGTCTTCTTCTGTAGAATATTTACTTAATGTTAATCTTAAACTTCCATTTGCAGCTTCATGTGATAGGCCTATAGCCATTAAAACATGACTAGGTTCTAATAATGCTTCTGAACATGCAGAGCCTGTAGATGAACAAATAAATTTTTGATCTAAATATCCACCAATTGCTTCACCTTCGATACCAGCAAATGAAACATTAATGTTATTACATAATCTATTTTCTCCTTTTGAACCATTTAACTTTGTTGCTTCAATTTTTAGAATTCCATCAATTAATTTGTCTCTTAATTCTGACATTTTTTCAATTTCTTTTTTTGTTGGAGCATGTTTTACAGCAGAAGCAAAGCCAATAATACCTGGAATGTTTTCTGTGCCAGCTCTTTTTTTGAATTCATGTTCACCACCATGTAAAAGAGGAGTTATTTTTGTTCCTTGTTTAACATACATTACACCAACACCTTTTGGTCCATTAATTTTGTGAGAATTTATTGTTAAAAGATCTAAGTTTTGTTTCTTTACATGAATGTCAACTTTTGTATAACTTTGACAAGCATCGGTGTGAAAGTATACATTGTGTTTTTTACAAACTTTACCTAAAGCTTCTAAGTCTTGAATTGTACCAATCTCATTGTTTGCATGAATTACTGAAAATAATATAGTTTTTTCTGTGATTGCTTTCTCTAATTCCTCAGGATTCACAAAACCTTCTTCATCTACATCTAAATACGTTATTTCAAAACCTTGAGTTTCTAACCATTCACAAGCCTTTACAATGCATTTGTGCTCAACTTTTGAAGTGATAATGTGATTTCCTTTGTCTTTGTTTGCGAAAGCAATACCTTTGATTATTGCATTGTTTGATTCAGTTCCACCAGAAGTAAAAACTATTTCTTCAAATTCTGCATTGATTGATTTTGCAATAACTTTTCTTGCTTTATCTAAAGCTTGATTAGCTTCGTAACCAAATGAATGAGCTGAAGATGCATTACCATAATGTTTTGAAAAATATGGAAGCATTTCTTCTAATACTTTCTCATCAACCTTAGTTGAAGCTCCATTATCTAAGTAAATATCTTTAGGAATCATTTTTCACAACCTTTACAATTTTTTTCAACATGATTTTGGACTAATTTTAATAATGGTTGAACAGTCTCTTTATTTAATGAATAAAGTCTTTCTCTACCTTTTTGTTCAACAGTTAAGATGTTACATTCTGTTAGTTTCTTTAAGTTGTGTGAGACAGCACTTTGTTCAATTCCAGTTTTTTCAACAATACTAGATACATTCATTTGGCCCTTTTGTAATAAAAAAATGATTTCCAAATTAGTTCTATTTGCGAAGTTCTGAAAAAATGTATTGTATGATTTGCATAACATATGAATCTTGTTTCATATATCCTTTATAAGGTTTATGGTTTTGAAAAGTTTTAAATATTAAAGAAGATTAAAATGAAATATGAAAAAGATCGTGATAATATCTCTATTGCTAATATTAGCATCATGTGCGAGTAATGATATTGATACAATAGATAATAATATAGTAGAAGAAGATATTAATGTTGAGGAAGTTATAGATACAGAAGATAATGTTGAAGAAACAGTAGATGAAGTTCTTGAAGAAAATGTTGAGGTAAATGAAATGGGAAAGAAAGTTGTTATGATTGTGGCTCCTGATCAATTTAGAGATGAGGAATTATTAGAACCTATGGATGTTCTAGAAAATAATGGAATAGAAGTTGTTGTGGCTTCAAAAGATACAGATATGGCTACTGGAATGTTAGGTGCAGCAGTCTCAGTAAATTTAGATTATTCAGAAATTAATGTTGATGATTATGAAGGTTTAATTTTTGTAGGTGGAACTGGTGCTACTATGTTTTTCAATGATGAAAAAGCATGGAGTTTAGCTAATGAAGCACACTCTAAGAATAAATTAGTTGGAGCTATTTGTATTGCACCTTCTATATTAGCTAATGCAGGTTTGTTAGATGGAAAACAAGCTACAGCATATCCAAGTGAAGAAAGTAATTTAGTAAGCAATGGTGCACAGTTCACTGGAGAAAGAGTTACTGTAGATGATAATATTATCACAGGAAGTGGACCAGAAGCTGCTACAGAATTTGGAGAAGGGATACTTAGATTAATTTAGCTTTTTTTATTTTTAATGTACCAACAATACCATCTTCTTCTATTTCAAAATCTTCAATTTGAATTTTTTTATTGAAAATTGGACCGTCAATCATTAGTGTTTCAAATTCTCCTCCCTCACCAGCGATATTAAATCCCATTTTTTCATTTAGATTTACTAATTTCTTTAAATCTTCCTCAGTAATTACTTTGTTTAACCAAGATTTATCTAAACCATCAGCAGCAACTTTTGTTATAATAAATTTGAAATCTTTATTTATGATTTCTCTTACCTCAGTTTCTTGGTTCATATGCCATAAAGGTGAAAATATTTTTAATGATAATGAGTCTGCAACTTTTTCTATTCTCTCTCTTTGGTAATTTGAAAATAAAGCTCCTGTGATAATTCCTTCAATTTGATATTTCTCTTTTGCTTCTTTTAGGATTTTTTTTAAATCCTCTAACTCTTCTTCTTTTTTTCCTTCAGTTTCTTGAATCATTAAAGGTATTCCTATTGATTCTGATTGAAGTTTTACAATATCAACTGCTGGAGTATGGTACATGTATGAGTCTAAATTTTTACTTTTTATTGTAAGCATGCAAGATATTTCATAATTTTGTTTCATCATTGTGTACATTGCATAAATGCCATCTTTGCCAGAACTAACTAAAGCTGCTAACTTCATGTTCTTTTGAGGATAAAATTGTTTTAAGTATGAAGAGATTAGTTTATGATTATCTTTCTTTGATAATTTTTTTAGAGCTTTGTGGAAGTTTGAACCATATTGTGCTGCTTTTTTCTTTCTTTGTGAGAATTTATCTGGAAGTTTTAATTTGATTGCTAAGTCTCTTAAAATTATTTTTGATTGTTCTTCATTAATTTTGTATTTCTCTGGAATTCTCAATGCAAAATTTACTAATTTTTTGTCTAAGAAAGGTAGTCTTAATTCTAATTCATTAAACATTGTAATTACATCGTCCCTGTAAGTGTCTCTTTCATACATTTTTAGTAAACCTGAGAGACATTCCTCGTTAGCATTTCTAGAATTTTTGTGTCGTTCATAACCTGCAAATATTTCTTCTGAACCTAAACCTGAGAAAATAACTTTACATCCATCTTCCTTAGCTTTTTTACAAGCTGCAAAGAAGGTTAATGCTACTCCAACTTTAACAACATTTGAATCTTCAATTAAAGGGACTATAGTTTTTAGTAATGGTTCTACTTCATCTAATCTTATTTTTACAATTTCTAAATTAAAGTTTAATTCCTTTGCAATCTCTTGAGCATAAGTTAAATCTTCAGGTTCTTTTAAATCTGGATGGTCAAAAACTGAAAGGTAACATGTGAAATTATTGCCCAAATTTTTGATTACATAAGATAATAAAGTGCTGTCAATTCCTCCAGAGAATAAAACTCCAAATTTTTTGCTTGGAATTCTTTTTTTGATAGCATTAATAAAATATTTTTCTAAATTCTCTAAAATAATTTCTTTAGAATCTTGAATCTCTGGTTTTATTGTGAAAAAGTTTCTTTTCTTTATAGTTATTTTATCTTTTTCTTTGTCATAAATTAATATTTCTCTAGGGTTTAATTCTTGAATGTTTAAGTAGCCTAAATTTTCTAAAACTTTTTTTTCTGATGCGAAAGCAAAAGTGTCAGTGTGAGTATACCAAAGAGGTTTGATTCCAATTATATCTCTTGCTAAGTAGATTTTATTATCTTTATAATATGCGAAAGCAAAAACACCATCTAATTTTTTTAGTACTTCTTCAATATCATTATTTTCTAATAAATTGAATAAAATTTTTGAATCACTATCTCCTTTTCCAAGTTCTTTCCAATTATAAATCTCACAGTTTGCAGTTAAAATTCCTTTTCCAATAATTGGTTGTTTTGTAAAACCAACAACAGAATGTAATGTGTGACCTAAAGTAAAATTTTCTCCTTCATAAATCTCTTGATTGTCTCTTCCTCGATTTTTTAATAATTCTAGAGATTTTTCTACTTCAATCTTTGAATTCTCTCCAAATATACCAATTATTCCACACATATTGTTTAAAAAGAGATTTTTGAGGTTTTAAAAGAGTTTTTATTTTGTGAGAAGTTATAAATTTAGTTGATTATCTCAAAGATCTTGTTCTTCTTTCAATATCTTGTTGATCATGAAGTTGAAGTTTGATACTTCTTTCAAGTTCATTTTTTGCAATAGTAAGGAATAATTCTGAAGCTCTAGTGTCATTTTGATATTCACCAATTATTATAAAATTACTACTGCCATCATAAATTTGTTTACGTATGTTTCTTCTCCAAGATTTTTCTTTTAATTTATTTGAAGCATTTGATAAAGCTCTATCAACTGTTTCTCCTAAATTTTCTTCACAAATAATTGAAACAAGAAGAGAATGATATTCAGAAGTTCTTCTTAAATAAAGTTTATCTGTTACAGTTATACCCTTTTCTGTAAATTCTCTTTGAAGATATTTATTAAAATTTTCAAGGGATAAATTATTTCCTATGTATAAGTTTGCTGAAACCATTTTATAAAAAAGTTTTTTATTTGATGTTTATATATATTGTTAATTGAATTTAAATGAGATTTAAGGAACACAGAGGTTCTGTAAATGGAAATTTTTATAAAGGTCTATTAATAAATTTTTCTTGAAATAATATGGAAAATCAAAATTATAATTTAAATTCTAGTTCTTTGTATGGTACTATTAGAGGAACTGGTGGAGTTGTTAAGGATTTTTTTGAAGGGGCACTAGCCTTGCCTGTTGCTTGTTTAGTTGTTCCTACTTTTGTAAGAGGAACAAAGGAAGAGTATGCTAAAGCACAAGAAGAAGGAAGAAATTATTTAGGATTAGATAGTTTTGCAAACTATTGGACAAAATCTCCTGTTATGGGAATTGGTTCCTTGTTTACAGGAGCTAGCTTACTAGTTTTTAATTCCCAAATTCTTGATTTTGTTGTTGACAATCCTTTGGTCTTAACTATTCCAGTAATTACAAATACAATGAGTGAGGGTTATGAAAGATTTCGGTCAGGGAAAACTACAGATTTAGAAACTAAACTTTAGTCTTCTATAAAATTTCATGAAATTATAATTGATTTGGATGACAACAGTTCCAAACATAAACATCTATTGGTGCTTCACCATTTTTTAAATCAATTTCATAAACCTGGCTCTGGTTAAATTTCCAGCCTTTCATTTTATGTCTATTCAATTCAAATTCTTTATTAGGCCAATTTTCTCTTAGTACATTAAAATCTTCACTAAACTCAGCTCCTGTGAAAACTATTCCAACTCTAAAAAAAGATTTTCTTCCATCTTCAGTTGGTTCTCCAGAAAATGCATGATACATATTCTGTCCAACACCATTTGCAACATAATCAGAATCATCTATTAGTACTTCAAAAGGAACTTGTCCTATATCATAATATTCATTAGGAATTACATTATCAGGTGTAAAATCTCCATAAGGACAACCACAAATTCTTTGACTTGGACTAGTGAATAAAAAATCTGCTAATGAAAGAGGATCAGTTACAGGAGAGTCACTGGTTTTAAAAATTCCATATTCTCTAAAGCTTCCCTTTTTTGGTTCTGGAATAGACCTATTTGAACCACAACCCAATAATGTGACTAAAGTTAGTGTATTTATAGATTTCATAATTCAAATATTTATCCTCTACTATAAATAAATTTCTATATTTCAAAAGAAATTATTTTTTTATACAAGCATTATTAACTTGTGATAGATAAATTCTATCACCAGTTACTGCTTCCTTAGCACAATCAACAGTCCCGCCTTTTTTCTGATACTCAAAGATCTCACTACCAATTCGTGTACCACTATAATGTACAGGAAATAATAAATCCATCTGGAATGCAGGATCTCCTTCAGAATTTCTTAAATTAGATAATTCTTGTGCTTTTTCTAATGAACCTCCTACTAATTCAAAACGAACTGCTTTATGACCTGAGAAAATAGAATTTCCTTTTGTGTCTGTCAAAGTAGCATAAGCTTTCATCTCTTCAATAGTCCCACCTGCTGCTTGATATTCTCCTAAAAAACCTAGATGACATAAAGGGACAAAGAATGCTCCTCCTTCAGCTTTTTCAATTTTAACTAAACTTGATAAAAATTCGTTTGTTCCTCCTGCTTCATAAAAATCATGCACTTCATCTCCTAAATGATGTCCATAACAATCTGCAAATATTAATTTTCCATCAATGTTTTTTGTTCGAGCAAGAGCCATTCCTTCTTGAATAGTATGACCCCAACTTTCTAAGCGATAAATTCCATCTTCTCTGCAACGATTAGTCCAAAAAACTCTTTCTTTATCCTCAGGTCGGTAATGGTCTCTACATTTTTTTTCTATTGGTGCTTCTGATTCTTGATTTACTTTTGTGTCAAATTCTCCATCAACACAAGAAGCTAAAATTAATGTTAAAATTTCTGATCTCATAAAAAGAAAGTAAAATTAGTTAATATTTAAGGATTATTGTATTGATATCAATAAAATATAACAAAGTTTATATAATTCATAAAGATTTTAGGTTTTATGAAAAAAAATATTATTTTAGCTTAAGGATTAAGTTTTGTTGAAAGTTGTGCTTCAGAAAATGTTTGTCAAAAACATGTTTTTACTCCAGAATTTGTAGAAACTCAAAGTGATCTTTATATGTCTTGTCATATGAAATATGATTGGGAAGATGGAGATTATGTGGATAGTTTCCTTTTAAAATGTTTTCCTTCTCAAAAATTAGGAATTCTCCACCTTTAGATTTAAGATTTGGTAATGTTGGTGTTTATTGCTCACCTCACTTAACAATACATTTTTTAGTACATGGGAACTATAGACAGATGAAAAAATCTTATATTAGTCTAGTTGAATTTTGTCCAATGAATATGCTTTCAGATTACTTCCATACAAACTTTTCAGAGTTCAGGACTGCAAGAACATTTTCAAATGGAGAGTCGGCTATAGTTGTTCCAAGTAAGTATTTTAATTAAACAAAAAATTGAGAAAAAACTACAATTTGTCCTCAAAAACAACAATTTCTTCCTCTTCCATAGTCTTCTGCAGAATTTCAATCCAATCAGGCAACTTATCTTCCTTTAACATCAAACACTCTAACTAATCTTTCTGGATCTGTTCTGTAAGGAGTTTCACCTTCAAAAAAGTAATGTGATGCAATTAAATGTGGTGTTAAATCTGTTACAACCAAGAATGATGATTCTGCAAGAGTTCTTGTAAGGTCTTCTATTCTAAAATCTTCATCATCTGGCAATTCACCTTGTTCAAGCATAACATAAGTAGTTCCACACCCAGTTGTTTTATACTCATAATTATCCTTACCTTCACATCCCCAAGGACAAGTTTGAAACCCTCCTGAACCAATATTCAATATAGAATATTCTTTATCATCAATCCTTTTTCTTTCACTTACATCCTCAAAAAATCTAAGAAATCTTTGTAAAAGATTCAATTGTGCTGGACCAAATCTAGTTTTTTCTTTTAAAACTATTGCTGCTAATTCTGCCATTTCTGGATAAGTCCTTTCCAATGTTTGTAAAGCCAAATAGTCTGATTCCAAAACATCTAAAAGTCTTTGATTTGGAGCAAGAAATCCTTCAGAAGAATAATCTGACCAAGTTTCTCCTCCTGCTACTGGATTTTGAGGTCGAAGTCTTCTTTCTAACTCATCTAAAGAAATATTTTTTGTAACTTTTCCTTCTATATTTGAAAACATTTCAGTTATCTGTTCTGGTAAGTTTTTTGTCATTTTCTATATTTGAAAGAATTTTGGCTTATTATTTAAGTTTTCTGGTCAATAGAATACTTTCAATAGTAGAGAAAAATATTTAAAGATTATAAATCTTCTATTAATTTATGAGTATTGAAGATAAATTTCTAGAAATAACACAAAAGGACTTAGATACAATGTGGACAAAAACTCAAGAATCAGCAAGAAATTTTGCTAGAACTTATTATTTAACTCCAAGTGGTCAAGTGGTTTTAAGATCAGAAGCTTTTCCATCTAAAAAAGAGTCTAAAGTTGATGAGAGTTATCTAAGAAAACTGCCTTTTTTTGGAAAATATTTTTAACTAACAGTCTCCGAAAATCTAGGTATTCCCTAACTTTAAATAGTAGTTGTCGACGAACTTTAAGTACTTTTCTGTTTTTTAGAATAAAAAAAAATTTTTGATTATTTTTCTAAAAAGAATAATAAAAACAACTAAAATCTTTCCATTATTTCAACACAACGATCTAAAGAAACTTTTATAGAAGGATATTCTGAGCCTAACAAAACATATTCCCTTCTTAAATTTCCTTCAGTGTCTCTCTTTAATAGATTACTTGGTGGCCAGTTTGTACCAAATACTGCAGCACCACAATGATTAAAAGAACTTGGCATCCCTCTATCATCAAAAAAGTACTGTAAGTCATAAGGTTTTTTCGTACTTCTTACATCTTCTTCCAAGGTAAACTCTATTGTTCTTACTCTTCTTCCATCTGGACTTACAACTCTTAATTCTACCATCCCATTAATATCTACTTCCTTTACATAATGGGTCTGCCCATGTTCTTGTTCTTCTATCCACATATAAAATTACTCTCCTTTTCTTCTATTGAAATCCTCATAAAACTAAAAGAATTTTTTTCTTTATAAATTCTTATTTACTTCAAAGTTTAACAAGGTTATTTTTAAGCCTTTCTATCTTATTTTTTGTAGAATTCTAAAATGGAGAGTCGTATCGGAGACATGATGCCCCTCTTTTTTTGACCTAAAATATGGGTGGAGAGTCGTATCAGAATAAGGACGCCCCCGCTGGTCGGTAAAGGCTCTCCGAAAGCATTGCATATGCATTGCTCAAATTTAGATATGAGTAATGCCATTAAGCTAAATATAATATGTCTTATTGGTATTTAAGTTATTCTGCTCAGACTAGAAAATGATTCCAATATTTACTTATCATTTCTTTAGAAACAAACTCAACTAATTTTTTATACTTTCTTTCATCTATATCATCAATATTAACATCATTCGCTTCAGCTAAACAATCTAAATATTCAGTTCTGTTTTTTTTACTTATTGCAAGAGGTGGATATCCTTCTAACATTAACATATAATTCATTAATATTCTTCCAGTTCTTCCATTGCCATCATAAAAAGGATGAATTTTTTCGAACTTTTGATGAAACACACTAGCTAAAACAATTGGATGTAATTTTTTCTTATTTTTCTTGTACCAATCTAACAGTATTTTCATATCAACCTTAACATATTTCCCTGGTGAAGCATTAAATCTCGATCTAAAAACTCTTATATCTCCTAACCTATATCCTATTCTTTTATCGATATTTTTTACTAATTCGTCATGCATCCAAATTATTAATTTATCATTTATGGGTTCTTTCTTACTTAATAATTCAAAGAAAACTGCCTCTGTATTTTGTAAGTCATATATTTCTCTCAAAGTTCTATTCTTTGGTGTGAGTTCTTCTTGTAATAATTTTTCAGTTTCTTTTAATGTGATAGTATTTCCTTCAAGTGAAGTTGTATTGTAAGCAAAATCGATTAAGAAGTGTTTGTATATTTCTTCCTTACTTAATTCATCTTCTTTAAGAAAATGATCTTTATAGTGTAATCTAATTGCTTCAACTTCTTCGTGTAATTCTTTTTTTAGAAGTTTAATCTCTTTTAACTTTTGTTTTTTTACTTTTTTAACCAAATATTCTGAGGTGATAAATTTTTTTATATTTCTATGAGATTTTCTAATATCTTTTTGATATATTTTAGGTAGGGAATCTAATTTTTTTTCAATTTTTGAAGGATCATTTCCTAAATAGGCAATATCTTTTGTTACAGTTCTTCTTTTTGTTTTTTGGGACATTCTCAGGTAGTAGTAGGCTTTGCCTGAGATGACTTTTTTGTAGATATATACCATATATATTTAGAAGAAGTTGCTATTTATAAATTTTACCCTTTATTTTTTGAAAACTTTTCAGGAAGGGTAATAGAATAGTTTACCCTGTAATAGATAAACTCAATAATTAAAGGGTAAGAATGCCCCCGCCGGTCGTGAGCCTTCAACGAACAGTCTCCGAAAATCTAGGTATTCCCTAACTTTAAATAGTAGTTGTCGACGAGCTTTAAGTACTTTTCTACTTCTTCAATTTTTTCTTAAGAATACTATACTCCTTAATAAAAAGCTTAATAGTAGGCTTCAGATCTTTATTTTCATAAGCCTTTAAAGAACTATAATATTCAGCTTTATTTTTGAAATCAATATTAATTGGTGGTAATCCTTGTTTTAAAAAAATATTATTTAATAAGATTCTTCCAACTCTCCCATTCCCATCTCCAAATGGATGAATATTCTCAAATTGGTTATGAACAACAGCTCCAAGAACTAATGCAGGATATCTATTCTTATTTTTGTTATACCAATTAATTAATTCTTTTAATAAGTGATTGATTCTTTCTTGAGGTGCACCCTCATGAACAATATTTCCTTTACTATCTTTAACTACAACATCTTCCCCTTTTTTTCTTAGTTTTCCAGCAAAACTCTTTGAATTTTTAAAAACAATTTTATGAATCTTCTTAATTAAATCTAGGTTTATATGTTCTTTAGTTCCCCTAATATAAGTTAAGGCCTCTTCGACACCATAAGTTTCAGCAATGTCTTCTTTAGATTTATCAGGCCATTTGTCTTCTTCAAGAATATTTTTAACTTCTTTAAGATTCAATTGACTACCTTCAATAGCATTTGTGTTGTAAGTAAATATTTCAGAGAATAGTTCCCAATCTTTTTTTGAAAGGTGTTTAACTTTTAAAGGTATTTTTGCTTCTATTTTTTCTATTTCTTTTATCTGTTCTTCTGAAAGTTCGAACTCTAAAGGATCTTTTATGATGTTATATTTATGAATTTCTTCTAGAATTAGTTTTTCAGCAATTTCTTTTCTTTCTTTTAGTTTTGATTGTTTTAAATCTAAACCCAAATATTTCCTAAATTTATGAACCTTTTTTCCTTCTCTATAAGAATGAGATAAATAGTATTTGATTTTATTTTTTTCTTTTCTTTTTTCAATATGCATAGTTATAATAGAGGTGACTACATATTTAAACTTTTTGGTTAGAGGTGACTACATTTTAAGATTTTGTGGTCACCTAAAGAAGAAGTATAATGCCCCCGCCAGGTAGCAGGTCTCTGTTGAGGCTCTCCGAATGCATTGCATATGCATTGCTCAAACTTAGATATGAGTAATGCCATTAAGCTAAATATAATATGTCTTATTGGTATTTAAGTTATTCTGCTCAGACTAGAAAATGATCCCAATAAGAATTCTTATATTCTAAATAAATAAAATTAAGCAAATTTTTATAATTATCTATTTCTAAACTTGTTAAACTTTTTTCCAATGCCTTATCAGCTTTATTCATAGAATCTAAATATTTTTTTCTAAATCTTCTAGAGATAACTATTGGTGGATATTCTAATGAAAAAAGAATATAGCACATTAACATTCTTCCAGTCCTACCATTGCCATCAGAAAAAGGGTGTATTTTCTCAAACTTATGGTGAAAAAAGGTAGCTAATGCTAATGGGTGAATCTTTTTTTCATTTTTTTCATACCAAGTTAATAATAATTTTAAATCAGCTTTAACATATCTTGCTGGACTAGGTTTAAAAGGTTGTCCAAAAATTCTAATATCATGGTTTCTAAAGCCTTTTCTACTATCAATTTTATCAAGTAAGATACCATGAATTTCTTCTATTAATTCCAGAGTCAGTTTTGGTTTTTTTTCTAGGAGAAAGTTAAAGGCCGTTTTTGTATTTAATAAATCATACACTTCATTCATAGTTCTATTTTTAGGTAAAATATTTTCAGTTAGTAGCTTATTTGCTTCTTTCAAAGGAATTGTGTTCCCTTCTATTGATGTAGAATTAACTGCAAAATTTATTAGAAAACCTTCATAAAAGTCTCTTTTTGTTAATTTATCTAATTTTAAAAACTTTTTACTGTAATGTAATTTAATTGCTGATATGCTTAATAATTGTTCTTTATTGAAATATTTGGAGGACTTGGGTTTTAATTTCTTTACTTTTTCTAAATATACATTCTTTTCTAAAAACCTCTTTATTGTTTTGTAAGATTTTCTTATTTCATTCTTGTATTCCTTTTCTAAACTTTCAATACTTATCTTTGAGATGTCAGAACCAAGGTTACATAGATCTTTAGTTATTACTTTATTGTCCTTTCTAACAGACATCCTTAGTGTATAATACTCCTTATTTCCAATTTTTTTAACATGGATATAGACCATAGAAATCTTTAGGTATTAATAGTATTTAAATGTTTCCCCCTACACTCTATTTTTTAATTTGTAAGGGGAATTATTCAAACCTACTTTTTTGAACCTGAATCAGATGCTCAAATTTTAAAGTAATTTGAACCTAAGTTAGAATGACTGCCCCCGCCGGAGAGACCTTCTGAGCTAGAAATCCTTAACCTAAACAGGTCAAGATCTTACATAGAGTTATAAGGTGAGGTAGTTTAAATAGATTTGTGTTTCTGAAAATCTTCCCGATTTTTTTGGTGAAGCTTTTTAAAACTAATTTGTCTAATCTTAAGATATGCAAGATTTGTCTCAAATAAGATTTATTAGAGAAGAGGAAGAGGTATATATTGAGTCTTCTGAAGATGTTTTTAAATTTCTGGGTAAGAAAACCTCTGGCCTTGATAGGGAATATTTTTTTGTAATCCATCTTGATACTAAAGGTAAAGTCTCTCTAGTAGAGATAGCACATATAGGAACTCTCAATTCAACTGTGATTCATCCGAGAGAAATTTTTCGTACAGCAATTATGAATAGTACAAATTCTATAATCCTCGCTCACAATCATCCTTCCGGTGACCCTACTCCTAGTAAAGAGGACATTCAAACTATTAAGGTTCTAAGCAAATGTGGGGAGTTATTAAATATAAAAGTTTTGGACCATGTTGTTTTAGGAAAAGATTTCTATTATACTGAAAAAGAGAAAAAAATAATGTGATTTAAAATTCAAGTTCTTTGATTCTTTTTAGAATATTTTCTTCAAGCCGAATTATTTTAGCTTTAATCTCTTTCGCTGGCTTATATTCTACTTCTTCATAAACTATCTCTTTATACTTGTTTATACTTAAGTCGTAGTTGCTTTCTTTGATTTCTTTGATTGGAATAAAAAAGTGTTTATTCTTTCTATCATTTTGTTTACTTTTATTTCTATTTTTAAATGATTTTATGATGTCAGGGATATCTCCTTTTCCATCTATTTTGTTTCTTTTATCATCTAATGTATATCCATCTTCAGTCATGTTATAGAACCAAACTTCTTTAGTGGGTTCTCCTTTCGTAAAAATAATGATTCCTGTAGAAACACCAGCATATGGTTTAAAGACACCTGAAGGCATTGAAATGATTGCATCAATTCTACATTTTTCTAATAGAATCTTTCTAATTTCTCTATGAGCTTTTGAATTCCCGAATAATACACCATCAGGAATAATTACAGCACATCTTCCATTACCATTCAATACATTGTATATGAACTCTAAGTATAGCAACTCTGTTTTTTTTGTCTTTATTGTCAAGTCGTCGTTTAACTCAGATTGATTTATACTACCTTTAAAAGGTGGATTAGCTAGAACTATATCGAACATAGGTCTTTGTTCATATAATTTTGTTAAAGAATTAACTTGGTCAATGTCTGGGTTATCAATCCCATGCATCATTAGATTCATTAAAGAAACCCTCGTCATTACTGGATCAAAATCTGTTCCATGGATAGATTCTTTTAGCATCTTTAATTGTGTGTCATTTAATTTATCTGCTACCAAATTAGAATAATTACCTTCTTCATCTTTCTTTAGCAACTCTTTAGAAGTATTTTTCTTTAGGATATGTTCATAAGCCGTGATTAAAAATCCTGCTGTTCCACATGCAGGGTCACAAATATTTTCACCATATTCTGGATCAACCAATTCCACCATCATTTTAATTATATGTCTTGGTGTTCTAAACTGTCCATTCTTTCCAGCTGTTTTTAGTTGAGATAATAAGAACTCGTAGATATCTCCTTTTGTGTCTCTATTTTGTTCTTTGATGTGCATGTCATTTATAATTTTAACAGATTCTAATAATAATGAGGCTGTTGGCATGTTAAATACTGCATCCTTCATGTATTTTGCATATAGGGATTTATCTTCTCCAAGATTCTGTAAGAATGGGAATACTTCTGTTCTAACGTGCTGTAAAATATTATCAGCTGGCAAATTTGTCCACTTAGACCATTTACTATTCTCATTGTCTAGAAAAATGGACTCATAATTTTCTCCCTTTAATTTAGCATTTTTTTCTCTTTTGACATCCTCATCTTCTAGTCTTTTCATAAAGATTAAGTATGACATTTGTTCTATTGCCTGTAATGGGTTAGAAATTCCATTACTCCAAAATTTGTCCCATAAAAGATTGATTTTTGATTTCAGTTCTGTTTCTAGCATTTTAGTTCTCCTTTGAAAGCTTTTTGCATTAAAGCATTGAATAAGTTTTCTAATTCTTCCTTTGATTTTTTTTGATCTACTTTTATTTTTTCTACTTCTTTTACAATTAAAGCGAAATCCTTTTGGATCTCTAGTGGGGGTAAAGGTAATTTAATTAGTTCAAATTTTGATTTACTAATCATTCCCTTCATAGACTTCGTTGAGGCTCTTTGAATAATGTTCTTTGAATTTAAAATTAAATAATACAAAAAATGAGAGTCTGTTTTATTATTGGGGATAATGGCATTCATTTGTTGGTTAAACGCAACTTTTTGGGTTGTAATACCTGCATTTCCTATGCATTTTAAACTTCCTGCAATACAAGTTACTAAGATAGAGTCTTTAGGTATAATTCTTCCTATTTCTGCACCTTTTTTTGATAACTTTTCTGAGCTTATAGTTACATAGGTATTAGGATGATTTAAATTATCCGATTTTACCCAATCAATATAATCTCCATAATATTTTTTATTTTTTCTAGAGGGTGTATTTCCAGTAATTATTTTTCCAAATTCTTTTAATGGCTTTATCTCCCACTTCGTAATCTTTGAAGGGTCTCCAAACATGTCTGAGAAAACACTTCGCAAAAATTCTTCTGTTAAACAATTTACTTCTTTTCTCCATTCTTTTGCTTGTTCAGCTTTTTCTAGTAGTAAAACAATTTTTTTTTGGATTTCTTTATTCTCTGGAAAATAAATTTCTAGATTTTGTATATACTTTTTTGAAATATGTTTTAATCCAGCACCTTTGAAACCGTTTTCAAGTAATTGTATTTTATCTAAAAGGTAATAGTAAATGTATTTAGTAATCACTTGGTCCGAGACCTTTACAACAAAACAGTCTGTACTAGTGGAAAATTTTTCATTACAATAATGCAAACCTGCATGGCCTCCAGTAGCAAATATAAGATATTCACCATTAAAATTGTATTTGTCAATAAACTTAGTCTGTCTAGGGCTAGAAGTAAAAAACTTATATTTTCCTTGATGTTTACTTGCACCAGCTTTTATTTTTGACTTTTTTTGGAATTTAAATAGTTCTTGTAAGGTATTTTTCCTCCAACCTTTTGGGACTTTCATTTTTTCTTCTCCAAACTACTTATAAATTCTTTTGAGTCAACAACTAGTCCACCAAGAGATTTTATTTTCTTAATAAAATGTTTATCTTCTGTAATTATTGTAAAACCATTTTTAATTGCTGTTTCAGCAATAATGGCATCTTTAACATTTGTTTTCTTATCATTTAGCAATTTCTCATAATATCCTGCTGTACCTTTTTTTCCAAATCCTGAACGAGTATAACCTAGGACAAATGATTCAGTGGGAATTAAAGAAGGAGCAACAATAGATAGGAATAAAATGAGTTTTGCTCTTTTCTCTTTTTTATTATCTGGGATATTGCTTAGCTCGTCAGTTTGGATATGGGTGATGAAATACTTGTAACCCAAATCTATACTTCTCTGAATTTCACTAATTGGGATCTGGCCTCCTAGAATCTTGTCAAAAACATTTGTGTCGAACATGAAATTTTTGGTTTTTTTTGATCTGCCTTCTTTGGGTTTATCAATTTGAGCAAAAATAATTTTTTTGATTGTAGAATTTCTAGATGCTCCTTTTATTGTACAATAATTATCTACTCTAGAAAACTCCTCTCTAGTAAATTTTATTGGAACAACTTTATGGTCTTTCATTTTTTTAAGAAAAACCTTGAACTATTTAAATTTATGGGGTATACTTAAGTATAACCTAACTAATCTTAATCTTATCACATTTCTTCTTTATTTCTTCAATTTCCTCATAGCTAAATTTATCTAAAGGATCTGCACCTGTTAAAGGAGCATCAGCAAAGTCTTTCAACTCAATATGCTTACGATCCGAAAAGAATTTCTTCAATAATTGTAAAAATTCAATTTGTTTAGCATTATAAGTCCCTGAATTTATAATGAGTTTATCAAACTCTCTTTCAATAAGAATCTTCGGGTCATACTCTTTTGTTAACCCAATGATTTGGTGAAGAAATAACATAAAATCCATTTTTAGGCTTTTTTGAACATTATCAATAGTATAAGCTGGATTTAATTTTATTAGTTGTTCTTCCAACTTTGATAGTTCTTTAGAAGTTATACCTTTACCAGATCTAATTTTTTGTAATAATGGATTTTTCTCAATAAATTTTATTAATCTCTCGTTCTTCTTGATCTCATTAACACTTTCTCGTATTTCTATTATAGAGTCTGGTTTATCAATTTGCAAAATGGTCCCTTTTTCTTTTTGATAATACTTCATTAATAATGCCAATTTTGTTATAATCAACTCTATTTTTTCAAAAGTTAAATCTTCCCAATATTTTTCTTGTAAGACTAAAATAATGTCTTTCTTTTTAGCCTTAATCTCTGACAAATTATCCTTTGCAAGGATATTTTCAAGCCTTTCCTTAACATAGTCTCTAACTTTAGTAATCTTAAGCTGATCCTCAACAAGGACATACTTGAATAATCTCTCAACCTGTAAAATAAAGGAAGAAACTTCAGCATTATTTCCAGTATTTAATATCATAAGAGGAGCAATCTCTTCTTTTAGCTCTCTAATATATTTCTCAAGATCAAAACTTTCTTTAACCTTCCGGACTGTAGAGAGTCTTTCACGAACAATAAAAGAATTTTCATCTAACGCTTTAACATCCGATAAAATCTTATTTGTAATTATCCTTTTTTGGTTTTCATTTAGTTTTTTGTCTAGTAAGCTAACTCTATTCTTAAAAATCTCCGTAATAACGTCTCTACCTGTGTCTTTGTCTTTACTCTTACCTAAATTATGTGCAATAACATTAGAGTAACCTCCGATTGCAAAATCTAATATTAGAAAGTCTTTCTTTTCCTTGTTAGGTAGCCATTCATACCTTTTACAAGCATTTATGTTTCTTGTACCCCTACCAAACATTTGCCAAAAACGAATGGATGAATATATAGGTTTTACAAAGACTAAATTGCAGATCTCCGGGATGTCTACCCCTGTATCTAACATACCTACAGATAAAGCGATACGTGGTTCATTTTTCTTCTTAAACCTCTTTATCTCATCTTGGGCTCTGTATTCGTCAGAAGTAATAACTTGCACATGTCCACTTAATTTAGGGAACATTTTTCCAAACACATCTTTCATTTTTTTTGCATGCTTTTGATTAACACAAAAAAAGATAGTCTTACAAGGTAGTCCTTCATCTGACTTATAACAAGAGTTCATAAACTCACGAATAATTAGCTCATTTGTTTTATCATCCATGAATGCTCTTCCAAACTCAGGGCCACTTAATATTAAATTTTTTGGACTTGTTTCCTGTTTTCTTAACTGATCTTCAAGTTCAGGAGTTAATTCTCCACCTCTAATACCTAAGGATAAAACTTCTGTGGCAATAATCTTAGTTCTATAATTTGCAAGTATACCATCTCTAACTGCTTCTTCATACTCATATTCAACTGTTGGTTTTCCTATTTCACAATCAAACATAAGATATGTGTTCTTAGACTCGCTTTCTCTTGGTGTAGCTGTCAGCCCTATTTTTAGTGCATCAAAATAGTCGTATACAAGCTTATTTTTTTCAAAAATTCCTCTATGAGCTTCATCAAAAATAATTAAATCGAAAAAACCTGGACTAAATTTTTCGTAAATATTTAGCAATGTTTGGACAGTTGAAGAATAAAACCTTTTAGTACTATCAAACCCATCTTGATGTAATTCTTGAGCTGGCTCCTTAAAAAATTTCTTAAATCCTTCAGCACTTGCTTGGTCAGCTAATGTAATTCTATCTGCTACAAATAAAACTCTTCGAACATAATTAGCTCTAACGAGTAAATCTACAAGGGCCATTGCTACTCTAGTTTTACCTGTTCCTGTAGCCATTTGAATTAATGCTTTTCTATGCCCTTTTTCAAAATGTTCAGAAAGGAGTTTTATGTTTAAGACACTTCTAGCTCTATCTACAATATTAGCATTTATTTTGATATTTGATGGGTTTTTTTCGTTTAGAAATAGGTCTAGTCTTCTATGCAAATCCTCTTGAGAAAATACACCACTAACTTTTCTCTCTATATCATGTGAGTCTAAATAATACCAAACTTCTCCATTGGTTAAAAAAATAGGAATTCTATAGCCTATTTGTCTTTCAATATCTCCCCTATATGTTCTAGCCTGAATTCTTCCTTTCTTAGGGTCTTTTGAATAATCTTTTGCTTCAATAATTGCTACTGGAGAATTACTTTCATCTAATAATAAATAATCAATAAATCTATCAACCTTTTTTTCAATAGGCCCATTCTCAATGTATTCTTTTTTCTTAAAATTTGATTTTACGGAGTTAACTTCCTCTTTAATATACTTCTTAAACCAACCAGCTCTAGATAATTGTTTATCTATTAATTTTTCGCGAGTTTCCTTTTCAGACATGTTATTTATAAATAAAGTACTACTATATTAACTTTTTTAACTCTTTCACAATCCAAACCATAGCCTCAGTATCTAAACCACAGTACTCTAACAAAGCTTTACGTAATTTATCATCATTAAGGCTATCCTTAATATAAGCATTAAAATACTGGGCTGAAGCATCTGCTCCATTTGAAACTTCCATTCCATCATAGCCTTTCCCAGTAATCGCAGGTAAAACCTTCTTTATAGAATAAGAGCCTTTTTGAGATGGATTACAGTAATAAAACGCTTTAAATGGATCTTCTAAATCCACTAATCTATCCAAAACCTTTTGAATCCATTCAGCGTGTTCAGGAAAATCACTGGCTAATTCTTTTAACCTATCTCTTTCAAAGACTTTATGGTAAACTACAACAGACCCAACACCTTTTATCTCATTTTGCAACTGTTCTAATAAAGCCATTCTAGGATCAACATCACCAGAAGCTAAATACTCATAGTGTTCTAACTTCCCATCTTCGTGTTCAATATGTAAACTATATTGGAAAGGAATTTTTTGATATGGTCTAGATTTATCATAGATTGGAACAGCTGTATCAAAGGTTTCAAAATCAAAATGGTATAAAGGATACTGTAAACTACATAAAAAATGCTTAATATGTTCCTTAGAGACAATGACTCTATTTTCAACAGCAGCTTTCCTAATAATCATATCTTTAGGTTTTAGAACAACATCTTCAGGAATATCTTTCATTGCTACAACTCCCTCATGAAAGAGTGGCCAATACTGTCTCCAGTTAGTCAACTGCAAAACATTGTATTGTGGAAGAGTTCCCCAACAAATAGGTTTGTTTGGACAAGTATTAGGTTTATTACAGTTCTTAGAAATAGGCATAGGAGGTCTTTCCTTTCTAGCCATAACTTCCATAAACACTTTAGCATTATCTTCAATATTTTTGACTAAATTAACTTTAGCGGTAACATCTTCTTTACTTACTAAAGCTGAAGGATCTATCTTACCATTCTTCTCATATTCTTTATTCAGGAACAAAACAAAACATTTGTTAATTTTTAGTCCAGCTTTTTCAAGGACATATTTCTGGAAAGCTAAATCTGGAATATGATGCTTTTTTACTTGTGATGTTGCTTTAATCTCATAAAGATCCCATTCTTTCCCATTGGGCTCTATAATATCAGCTCGGAGGTAAAGGTCTTCAAAGCTAAATCCAGCTTCAAAGATAATCTTTTTTTCTTTAACTAGCTCCTTTGTTTTCTCAAGATTCTCTTTAAACTCTAATTCCCCTAGATCAACACCTTCAGGGAAAAGAAAATAGACTTGGTCTTGGAAGTTATACCCTTGTTTAAACCTATGTAAGTCAGCTAAACTTGGTTCTGGAAGAAGTTTTCTATCTTTTAGCCAAAGCTTAAGGTGACATTGTTCTCCGTCCAGGTATTTGCTTTTCGTTAACATTTTTTACACCAACATGAGGAACATAGAACAGGGGATTTTTGCATAATGTCTATGTAAACCTAATTCGTCTTTCGTTACCATAACTCCTTTTCTGAATGCTCCAAAATTTGCAAAGTCTGAACCTTTAATTTGGTTTTGAAACTTAACTTCAATAGGATACTCTTTTTCGTCATAGAGGAACACAAAATCAATCTCTTTTCCTCTCTTGCTTTGGTAGTAGCAAATTATGTCTTTTGGGTCAAATAAGTCTCTTGGATTAAGGCCATAAACAAAACGAGTAATATGGTTGTGTACTATATTCTCTACTAAATTACTTTTGACCTCAATATTTAATAAGTTAGCTTTAGCGTTAGTGAAATAATCTTTCTTACTAAAAGCCCATCCATGTAAAGCATGGAAAATGAAAGGGTCTTGCACGTACAATTTCTTGTTAAAATGGTGAATTCTTTTGTCATGGTCTGTATATCTGTACACAACATTTAGAACAAACAAGTCTTCTAATGCTTCAATGTAGTCCTTAACAGTATTATGGGACCCAATGGCTGTTCTTTTTGTAAAACTATTCCAAGTTATTGGTGTAGTAATTGTACTGAACACTTCTCTCATTATTTGTTTGAAGTATTCTTCTTTGAACTTGAATCGTCTAAGATCTCCAATAATTGCTGTGAGGTATATGTTGAATAACTTTGTAGAGATCTTTTTTGTTTCCTGATATTCATTTATTACAGAAGGTATTCCTCCAGTAAGCATATACGTTTCAAAGAGTTGATCTAATTGTCTTTTGTATGGAAGCAATTCTTGTAATTTGTTTGATATTTTCCCTTCAAATAATTCAAGTAAGACTTTTTGTCTATCAGCTTTAGTAATAAGTCCAATATCAAATAATTTTTTCTTTAGGTCTGGCCACAATAAATGGACAAGTTCTGAAAACTTCATAGGTAGTAAGATCATATCTATAGGATCTTCTTTTCCTCCCTCTCTTCTTCCAGGCATAAGTTCTGTTGAATATTTTAGGTCCATTGAATGTGAACCAGTCACCATTACTGAAGTATTTTCTAAAGATCCATTGTTTGCAAAGTAGATCAATTCTTTAGACCATTTTGGAATTGAACAGATTTCATCTAGGAATATGTATTTTCTTTCATCATTCCTAGGAGCTACCCATTGTAGATAAGTTAGTAAGATCTCATGAAACTCTTTCGCATTATTTCTTTCAAGGCTCCAGAAAAAGATGTTTTCTGCTTTAACATTTTTCGTTATTAAGAGCTCTTTAATGGTTATTTTCATAAGAGTTGTTTTTCCGACTTGCCTAGGTCCTCTTATAGTGTATATGACATCATTATCCAGCTTGATGAAGTGTCTAAGACTTGGATCCCAAGGATATTTCTTATTTGCAATATCTCTGAGTTTCTTGTCTCCTAATATCGCTTCTTTCTTGACCCACCAAGGGTTCAGCTCTGCTAATTGGCTAATATCATATTTTGACATATTTTTATATATTGACAAGCTGTTTATAAAGATACTTGTCTTCCACTGACAACTCTTTTATAAATGGGACCTTTTTAGACTGACAACTCTAGATTTCCTCCTTTTTGAACCAAAAGAGCAAAGGAGGGGCTTCTCCTTGTTCCTTAAGGCTATCTAAATGCTTTTGCAAGCGTTCATAATCGTAGAATAGGAGCATTTCATAAGTGAATCTAGTAGTTTTGTCTTTCAGATCTGTGAACTCTTCTAGAAGCTCCTTTTTTAATCGAAGAACGTTCCAAGCACGAACAGACTCATTATAACATAATTTTCCTTGAATTGCTTGCTTGTTTTTTCTGTAGGGCCGAAGGTAGCTTTTTTTCATAATAATCTCCTAAGCAACCCTATAAACCATAATAAGAACATTTTTAAATACTTTTTCTCTTAAATAAGTTAAATTATTGTTAAAAATGGCTCAAAACAAAACTTTTTCACAGAAATTGGACATAGCTAGTGAAAACATTATCTATTTGCTCTCTATTGACTCTAGACAATCAGTTTCTTGTATTGCAGACACCTTAAAAGTTCCTCGAAGGATTGTAGAACATAGACTAAAGAAATTATATGATCAAAATTATATTAAGCCTCTTTTAGTGTTTAATGGAATTGAGGAGTATAAAGCAACTGTATTTCTTAAACTAAGTAAGTTTAATGAGGAAAATATTTCGTCAGTAAAAAAACTAAAACATGTTGTAAAAGTTAAGGAAACGCTTGGAGCTTATGATATTTCATTACTTCTTATTGTTAGTAGCACAAAAGAGTTAGACTTGGTTTTATCTAAAATCAATCATAAATTCTTAGGTAATATAGAAAATATAGATGTCATTCTTCATGAAGAAGATTCTCTTGGTCACAAACTTTTTTGCCATGATTTTAGCATTATTAGGAATGTCACTCTTCTACATAAAGCAGAGAGAAAGTTTTCAAATGCTGAGAAAAAAATCTTGACAGTATTGTACAAAGACCCTTTAGCTTCATACAAGAAACTCATAAAACTAACTGGACTGGGATATATTAGGATTAAGAATATACTTGATACCTTTGAAAAGGAACATATAGTTCGTTTTTCTGTAGATCCGGATTATCAACGTTTAGGACTTGAGTTTCATAATGTCTTGGTGAAAATTAATCCTGCAAGAAAGGAAGAATTTGAAAGAAATATCCTTAAACAACCTCATGTCCACTGGATTAAGAAAGGTGTTGGTACGTGGGATTATATCCTTTCTATTGTTGCTAGAGATATGCCTGAATTTATTGATGTGACAAGAGATATACGGACTGAGAATAAAGAGAGTATCTTAAATTTTTCTGCATTAATTGCAAAGATTCATGTTGATAGGAAGATTTAGTTTAGGTTTTCTAATACTGTTTTACACACAGCAAAAGAGTTCTTAGCTACTGTTCCTTTGAAACTGTTGTAATCTTCAACTGCTGTTCCATCAGCTTTATCAGAAACGGTTCTAATGATTAGGTGTGGTATTTCATTAATCTCACAGACTTGAGCTACAGCTGCACCTTCCATTTCTATACAATCACCTTGTAACTCTTCAGTTAGATAGGTGTGATTTTGTTTATCTGCTTGCGTGAAGAATTGGTCCCCAGTAACAATTCTCCCTTTGATAACTTTGTGGCCTTCAACTTTAGTTTGTAAAGCTAAATTTAAGAGCTTTTCTTCAGATTTAAAGTATCTATAATCTGTGTATGAAATCTGGCCTCTCTTGAAACCTAAAGGAGTTGCATCAAAATCATGATGGACTGCATCAGTACTAACTACGACATCACCAATCTCTAGAGATTTGTTTAAGGATCCTCCAACTCCTGTAAAGAGAACTTTGTCTACTTGGTATGTATCAATAAGATGTTGACAGATCATAGCTGAAAAGACTTTTCCCACACCGGACTTTACAATAACTACATCCCTACCAAACCATTTCCCAATGTAAAATGTGAAGATTTTCCACTTTTCTTCTTTGATATCTTCTACATGATCTAGATAGGAAGCTATCTCTTCATCCATAGCGCCAATTATACCAATTTTCATAGCTTCTTGAGAATAGAGGTTACTTTTAAAGTTTTGCACTAGCTTAGAATAGTTCTAATACTACGAGTGCATAAAATTCTTCTAATCTTCAAATTAACCATAGAGAGGCCTTGTTTAGCTTTTCATAATCTTGGTGAGAGGAATAAATTAGTTAAGAATATAAGGACATAGAAAAATAAGATTATTAAATGAAGGCAAATGAAGAGAATTTATTGAGATTTTTGGATGGAACAAAGCAGTTTATTATTCCTATCTATCAAAGAACCTATAGCTGGGACATTAGTCAATGTCGTCAACTCTGGAATGATATCGTTAAGGCAGGGAATGATGACTCTTTGGAAGGACATTTTATTGGCTCTATTGTTTATATCCAACACGGATCTTTTCAAGTTTCATCTGTTCCAGAATTATTAGTTATTGATGGACAGCAAAGATTAACTACCATTTCTCTTCTTTTATTGGCACTTAGTGAAGCTATTAAAAAAGAAGGTTCGATTGGACAAATCAATTATAAGAAAATCATGAACTATTATTTGGTTAACAATGAAGAAGATAATGATTTCTATCTTAAACTTTTGTTAACCAAAATTGATAAGGAAACTTGGAAGAGTATTTTATTAGGCAAAGAGATTCCTAGTGAGGGATCAAGAAGAGTTATTGATAATTATAAATTCTTTAAAGATCAAATTGTAAAGACAGACTTAGAGAAATTATACAAAGGGATTGCAAAGCTAACTATCATTGATGTTGCTTTGGATAAAGATAGGGATAATCCCCAACTTATATTTGAAAGTCTTAATTCTACTGGCCTAGATTTGAGCCAAGCTGATTTGATTAGGAATTATGTCCTAATGCAGTTAGATCCAAAATCACAAATAGAGCTATATACAGATTATTGGTTCCCTATGGAAAAGAATTTTGGCCATGCTGAATATTCTGAATTATTTGATCGATTCATGAGAGATTATCTTACTCTAAAAACTGGAAAAATACCTAATATTAAGAATGTTTATTCTGCGTTTAAAGCTTATGCGAAAGAAAGTGTTTCAGTAACTGATTTAGTTGAAGATGTCTATAGATATTCTAAATATTTTGTCAATATTGCATTATCAAAAGAGGAAGATAAATTAATCGCAGGAGTTTTAGACAATATTAATACTTTAAAGGTTGATGTATCTTATCCCTTCTTACTAGAAGTTTATGATGATTATGTAAATGAGAAGTTGTCTAAAGAAGAATTTATTTCTATCTTAGAATTAGTGGAGAGTTATATTCTAAGAAGAGCTGTGTGTGGAATACCCACAAACTCACTAAACAAGACATTTGCAAATCTATCTAAAGAGATAGATAAAGGGTCTTATGTTGAAAGTTTTAGAGCTAAAATGTTGTTAAAAGACTCTTACAAGAGATTCCCTACTGATAGCGAGTTTAGACAAGAACTTAGAGTAAAGGACATTTATAACACTCGGATTAGGAATTATCTCTTAGATAAGTTAGAAAATTATGGCCGTAAGGAAAGGGTTGATATTGGAAGTTATACTATTGAACATATAATGCCACAAAATGAGAACTTATCAATAGAATGGAAGAAAGATCTTGGGGAAAACTGGCAAGAGGTTCAGTTAAGATATTTGCATACAATAGGTAATCTAACTCTTACTGGATATAATTCTGAGCTAAGTGATAAACCATTTATTGTCAAACGAAATATGGAAGGAGGTTTTTCAGATAGCCCTATTAGAATTAATAGAGGGTTAGCTAAGCTTAATGTTTGGAATGAAGAGGCAATTCTTAATAGGGCTAAGGAGATTACAGATCTGGCGATAAAAATATGGAAGTTTCCAAATCTAGAGAAGGAAAAATTAGAAAAGTATAAGGTAATTGAGACCCAAAAAGGAAGAAAAGAGTATACTATTGAAGACCATAAAAATTTGACTGGAGATATTAAAATCTTATTTGAGGCTTTAAGAAAGAGAATATTAAATCTTGATTCTTCAGTAAATGAACACATTTTGAAATTATATGTTGCATATAAAACTGTAACTAATTTTGTAGATGTAATCCCTAAAAAGAATAGTCTTGGCTTAACTTTGAATCTAAAGTATGAGGAAATAAATGATCCTAAAAATAAATGTAGAGATATAACTGGATTAGGTCGGTGGGGTAATGGTGATGTTAGTGTTGAATTCGAAAAAGAGGAAGATCTTGATTACATTCTGTTTCTAATTAAACAAGCATTTAATAAGCAGGTAGAAATCCAGTCAGTTTGACTAAATGTTTGCACTAGCTTAAAATAGTTCTAATACTACGAGTGCATCAACGCCTTTAAATAGGGGAATTCAGCTAAAATAAGCCTTGTACTGCTAATTATCAAAATGTGCTTTTTGTAAGAATTTTACGATAGTTTGCTTGGTACAAGTCTTCCCATATTTTCTGTAATGCTTTAAGTAATTTCTACTTGTCACCACAATACACCAGTTAGTTCCATATTCTTTTCTTAATGCAGTTATTTTTTCTTTCAATATTTTCTTATTGTTGATCTTACCTGTTTCTACTTCAATAGCAAATTTCTTTCCTTTGTGTGAGAAAACAATGTCAGGCTTTTTTGTAATGTATAAGGATGTTTTGTCAGTAAACTGTTTAATGTGGTGGTATAAATCGTAAGTAACTAGACAATGTTGGTCTGATTCATTGAAGCGTGGTTTGATTAAATGCTTTCTTTTCTTGCCATCAATTGAAGTATAGGTGACTTCTTTGAATCTTTGTTTTAGTAGAAAACTCTTTTCCTCTTTTGAGACTTTAGAATTAATGAAATAGTTAGCTTTGGGATCTACAGTAATACTAACCTTCTTCTTGACTTTTTTAGGTTCTTTTTTTTTGTACTCAATCAATTCATCAGCTTTTGTTGTAATGACTTTGTGCTCTGCTTCTGAGGCAATAACTTTAAGCTCTAGATGCTCATTTTCAATAATTAAGATTCCTTCACCAACTGAAGCTGATAGTAGATAGTCTCTTTCATAATTTGATAAGTGAAATACCTTCTTTATGTTGCTAATCACAGCTGGTTTTTGTTTCAATAATACTGTATATGCACTATTGGCTAGAACTGATTTTCCAGCAGCAGAAGTTAGTAAACCTTCTACTTCTTGGTTAATTAAGAGTAGTCCCATATTGAATTTACGACAAGTCTTTACAATTTCAAATATATAGGAAGCATCCTTAGCTCTTGAGAGGAGAGACCAAGCCTCATCAATAAGCAAGATTTTTCTACCAATATCTTGTTTCATCTTAGCGTACACATACTCTAGTACTAGAAACATTAGCGTAGGTTTTACTGGCTTAGGGATATCTCCTATATCAAAGCACACAAAATTGTTTGAAAAGTCAATATTTGTTTGTCTATTAAGGAAACAGAAGACTCCATCTACATAGAGACTTAAACGATTGATGAGAGAACGGAGGCTGATTTTTTCCATTTGAGTTGATTTCTTCTCCATATTTGTTAGAGCTTTCATAATATCACTTAGGATTGGAGGCTCATTCTCCCAGGTCTCAGCATCGTTTGTAATACCACAACTAAGGTAGGCTTGTGTGATTGCTTTGTCTATGAAGGCTCTTTGTGGCTCTGAGAGATCTCCTAGCATGACATTCATTAAATCCATTAGGGCTAGTCTTTTCTCTGCATAATCGTGCCCCATAAGATCTAGGGGGTTGATAATATTTTCAGAAGTTCGTGAGAGGTCTATTCTTTCTCCCTTGAATTGTCCTACCAAATTTCTATATTCTCCTTGTGGGTCTATGACCATAACTCTTGTTCCATTGAGTAAATACCTAGAGATTAACAATTTAGCAAAGTAGCTTTTCCCTCCACCTGATTGAGCTAGAATTACTCCGTTAGGGTTTGAGAGTTCAAAGATGTCTTTGATAATAGGTATACCATTCTTATTCACACCTAACCAGACCCCTTTCTCATCACTTCGAAAGAATGGAGACGTAAAAGGGAAGAAGGCTGAAAGACCTTTTGATGTAATGTTTCTTGATATTTTGAGCTTGTTCTCAGCTAAAGGTAGGAGACTTTTGTACCCCCTATCCATTTGAAAGGTTGCAACTTTGGGAATAATCATTAAAGAGTTTAGCGTGGACATGACTTTTCTTGTTAAAAGGTCTAGATCTGCTAGGTTCTCAGCTTTACAATTAATGTAGAGAGAAATGTTGAAAAGTTTGTCATTCCCTTTTTGTAATTCTTCTAGAACTTTTTTGGTATCACTAAATTGGATCTCTAAAGAGGGATTAATTGTACCTTTCATCCCCATTGCATAAAGATCAGCTTTTTGTTTTTGAAGCTGTTTGTTAATATTTATCATCATAGTCTCAACATCATAAGGTTCAATGTGGAGAGTGAAATCAAAGTCGCCTGTAGCACTAACAACTTTGTCAAGAAATCCTTGTTCAACAAGTCTTGGATATCCATGTGCATAGATTATTCTTTGATAGGTGTCATCTATTTGTAAGTGTGAAGGTGCGTTTACTAATTGTTTTCCTTTGATGTCTACAAGCTCTTGCAGTTCTTTTTTTTCTAGCTGTTTGTACTCTAGATTCAAGGATCGAAGCCAATCTTTGCAAATTTGTACTTGGATGTTAAGAGAATTTTTCTCAGGGATAACAAGGTAAAAAGCCCTATCTTTAATCTGTTTATCAATAATGTGTTGTTTGAGGTATGCTGTGCTTTTTTCAAAGAGTTCTTTGTAATCTTTTGGAGGTTCAAGTTGTTCTATGTAATCATCTATACCAACATCCATTGTTTTCATAAGGATCTGGATAGGGAAGTCAATGGCATTCATAAATTTAAGAAATTGTCTGGTTATTGCATCTTTTTCGTCTTTACCTTTGATTCCAAAGTTTATAGGGAATACTTGAATAATTGCTATTTGCGTTTTAGTTTTGATGTATTTGTCTATACTTTTGACTCCAATCCATTCTTTGATATTATCTGTTTTTCTGAAGCGTAGCCAGTGGTAGAGATTTTTTAGATATTTGTCTAAATCGAAGAACATGAAACCCATTGCTAGAAGTGTTGGAAGAATGATTAGAGATACTCTTATCTGGATGTTGAAGGGAGTTTTGAAGAAAAGGATAAAGTCTGTAAGGCCAAAGATGAAGGCATAGGCGAGCTGTTTGAAGTCCATATTGAACATTATTTTTTCAGAGTATTGAAGCTGTTGTGGGATCTCGTAGGCCATAGAAACTTGGGCTTATATATGGATTATAAGGGTTGAAGTTGAAGGAATTGTACAATCTTTTGTACAAAATTAAATTATTTTCTTGCCAATTCTTTTATTCCCTACAAAATTAATTATATCTTTGTATGATTTATAGAAGTTAATAGTTAATTGGTAATATTTTTTTAGAAAAGCCATATATTCTTGTTGAGTTAATTCCTTATCTAAAAAGTCTAAATCTCTATAATTTGTTTTAATCCTATACCAATAAAAGAAGTCTATTAAATTGACATTTGTTTTTGAATAATACTCATCTCTTTTTTTTCTATTCTTTTTTGTTTTGTAATCCTTAATCCTATTTTCTCTCTTAAAATTTAGGAGTTTATATTCTACAATTTTTTTCATTATAGAAGGTACTAAATCTTCAGGATCACATTCTCTTCTTAAATTTAGTCCTGGCTCAGCTTTATATGATTCAGCTTCTTTTATGGGGATAACTAGATTAAATTCTTTTTTATTGGATACAAGTTTACCACTCTGGATTAAATCCTTAAAATATCTTCTAATTTTCCTATGGTCTGTTTTCAGAAAACTATCATTACTCTCAATAAAAAACGCTAATACTATTTGGAGGTTAAAAATAAGGTAGTATGCTTTAACACAGACCCATATATTTGCGATCTCAGCAAAATCAGAATTGTTTTTAGATTCTTCCATTTCTGCATCTAAATTTTTCTTCAGCAACCTGATTATGCTAAGTTTTTTAGTTAGCTCTTGATTGGTATCTTTAGTTAATTTTATTCTTGAGAGCTTACCTCTGTAAGTAAAATCTGATTCTTCAGAAAGCGTGCACATACATTCCACATAATTTAAATGAGTTTTAAAAGCAGGATCAGGATATGAAAGTACTAGTTCCCAAAGTGCATCTTCCTTCATGGTTGCAATAACTGTCATACTTGAGCTCTTAAATTGAGGGTATTTAAGGTTATGTTACTACTTTCTATTAAGAATCTTAAGCAACCCAAAAGTCTTCCAACTTAGAGTCATTTTCAATGCCCCCATAACGAGTCCATAAAGCAAGAAATAGACTAATAGAACATCTACTAATAGAAAGGTTGCAATCATTAGAAGCATCTTTGTATCAGCGAACAGAGAGGTATCTAACAACACTGAACCTACAAGGAATATCAAAGAAGCAAAGAATGAAATGAAGATGTTGATGAATAAAAAATTCAACAAAGCCTTTCCAAAACCACGTAAAGGCTGAATGAAATACATAAATATTCCAATTGGAAAAAGAGCTACACCAAAACTTACAATAATGAAACGAATCGTAAGGATTACAATTGTGCATAACAAAACTAAAAGGTAAACAGATCCATACATTAACTCGTTAGCCACTTCTGAAAAGCTGTCTATTGTAAAAATAAAGAAATCCTCACTAATGAGATTAAAGATAGCAGTTGTAAGAGAAGTGTTCACGTCTAAGAGCATGACATACAAAAGATAAGATGCTTGTACGAGAAAGACCATAAGAAGGATATTTTTGAGCCATTCCTTTGCATTCTCTCTTCTCTCAAAATTGTAGCCTGAAATGATGAAATTCAGACCTGACCATAATAAAAGTAAACCATAAAACATAGATATGATGTAGACGACAATGGCCCAAACTTCGCTAAACGCTGAGGGATCAATAGCTTCAGCTAGGAGGCCTTTAATGAGCCCCAGCAATATTTCTAAAGGTGTATTGATAATGTCTAATACATAGTTAAAGAATGCTTCTGGTAAACAATCTCCGAGGTTTGTAATAGAGCAAGAATCTGCTGCTACCATAGGCATTAAGAGTACAAAAAATAAGGGGAATATATACAATTTCATAGTCCAATCTTCCCCCAGACAAATGTTCCAAGATTGCTAAGGATATAGATGAACATCCCAAACCAACCTAAAGCAAAAAAGCTACTCCATTCTCCTGAAGGAACAAAAACTAGTTCTGAAACTTTTTCATTATCATAACTTACTATAACCAGGCCAGTACTTATAGCTACAAGTTCAATCTCTTCTTCAACTTCATATTCTAATTCTCCATAACTAACTATAACAGATTCATCACTTGGTGTTATAGAGACAATGAAACTCTCTCCTTCTAAAACAGTATTTTCACTTAAACTCATGCTTAAGCCTATATCTTCATATTCAAGAGAGCAAGATTCAGATTCTTCAGAGAAATGAGTATATAGTGTTATAGAACAATCTTCATAAGAGTTGACTATAAATTCGTATGCACTATTTATGTTGATGTTTTCAGACTGTTCTACTTCATAAGGTTCAGCAATAACTTGAAGTGTATAGTAAGGAGCGTACTCATAGTTATAGCTGTAATACCATTCTCTTTTTTCGTAGCTGGAGTCTTTAAAGGAAAGATCAAAAGCTGTCACATCTTCAATGTCTAAATTTCCATGATATGAGCTATAAGATTCTTTTTCTAAATTTATCTCAAAGTCTTGTTCAGAGTCATAATAAATAATCTCTATGTTATCACTAACTGTAACTCTTTCTTCTTCGTATTCTGTGTGTGAGTATTTACATTTCATATCATCATAATCATACTCATAACGATATTTGCCTCCACCAATGTAATATTTCTTTTCTTTTGGTTGTTCTGTGTAGTGTCTAATAGAAATCTCAGCAGTAATAGTCATCTCTGTTTCTATCTCAAGATCTTCTTCACTAGTAAAAGAAACAAGGGAGCTATGTCCTATTTCTTTCCCATTAGCTGTAATCGTATGACTTCTAGAAGTTCTTTTAGTTCCATAAGAAGTTTTACAATCTCCTGATGCTGTACCTGTAGGTAATACTATATCATAATTGTATCCTGTTAAAATTTCTCCTTCTCCATTATGATAGATCTCATCTTCAATTTGTACTGAAGGTAGAACAGAAGCAAGTATTATCCATGTGTTCTTGATGTATGTTCCATCTATTTCTATTACACCTTCGGGAGATTCTTCCCATTCAATCTCTGTGTTATGGTTATATGCATAATCATAGTCTGGAAACTCTTGATAGAATAACGCAATATACAATTCTTCTTTCTCTTCTTCGCTAATACCACTAGCTATAATATCTTCACAAAGAGATTCATCACTTGTGATACTACAATCTAGAGCAAAAATTGAGGGGAGTGCTATAATCAGCACTAACCCTACAAAAAAAATTAATCTCATTGCACGAGGAAGTCTACCAATAGCGGTGCTATCCAGATGATTACAAGTCCCATTACGACATACATAACCATGCTTTTTGCTTGTTCTCGTTTCCTTGGATCGGTTCCACTAAGCATGAATAGTATTCCTGCGCCAACTAAAACTAGTGCTGCGACTGCTGTTGCTATGTATTTAATGAAATTGTAGATGTCCATGACTGGTTCTAGTATTTCATCAAATGCGTCTTCATCATCACTTGATAGCGTTTCTGATAACTCGATCTCTGCGCTTACCATTGGGACGAGAGAGACAATTAGTACAAGTGCTAACAGTAAAATCATTTTCTTTTGCATTGTTTTTTCCTCCTGGTTGTTTGGTCAATCTGTTTCCTGGAATTTTGGATTGTAAGACTTTATTATAAAGAACCAGAAGAAAATTTTGTACAAAAGATTGTACATTATATTTTTCTTTGAGGCTTTTATATAAGTAGGATGTAGTATTTTTTTATGAGATTAGTAACACGAAGACAAATTGTTTCTATTCGAAACAAGATGTGGAAAGAGATTAATCAAATTGTTGAAGAAGCTGAAGATCAAATAGAACTGCTTCAGGAAAGAGAAGAATGGCAAGTTACCAAAAGACCCTTACCCGAGATAGAATTTTAAACCTTCGAGTAAGTATGGAAGAAGAAGTTAAGCTTCGTAGAGCAGCTAAAGTTCAAGAGAAGAGTATTTCTCAGTTGATTAGAGAAGGTTATTTAAAATAAGAATTAATGGATCTATTTGTCTAATCCATATTTTACAAATCTTATCATTCTAGTTATCAACCAAATTATACCACACCAAGATAGAAAAATAAGTATGTTTTTCACAATAATACTTTTAGTTTCTGGTTTAGCATAACTTTCTACTTCTTGATCAAGGGTAAAGGATCCATAATCATACGTATAATACCCATTACCTAAGTCAATTCTTTGAGGAACTTGTTCATAGACCTTGCTTATATTTGCTGAGTAGGTAAATTCCCAATTAAAGATAAATTCTTCATCAAGGTTGTGTATTATACATTTTTCTTCTCCAATAGGTATTTCTAATCTGGTTTCACCCTCATTAAAGTTTACAGAAACATTAACACTGTAATCGGGATCTTGATATTCAGCATAAACTATTTTTGAGTCTTCATTTACAAAACAGATTCTATACCATTGTAAATCAAAAGGAACTTGAAGAATACCTCTTATAAGATTTCTAAAACTAGGCTCAGAAAAATGGTCAGTACTAACTTGGGTGGTTGTTTCTCTAGAAATATTTCCATCTATATTAATAATAACTTCTTCGCTTTCAAGAGGAAATTCTTCAAAAGGAGAAAATAGAAATATTGCTGAAAGAATCAATGGTATAAATATTATTGAGATTCTTACAAGTTTCCAAATTGCTCTTCTTTGCATAATTTTTTATTTATGGTAGCCTATTTATCTATTTCTATACAAAAAAGAAAAAGAATTATTGATTCACCAACTGAGCATAGAGCTTCTCCATTTTCTCAAGCTTAGCAAAAACATCATTATTCTCAAAACTACGCATTCTCTCAGCTTGAGCTCTGATCTTCTCTCTATCAAGTGGTCTTTTACAAGATAGACAAAGCTTTTCTGTATGGGTATTGAGTGTTTGACAGAATGTACATTGTTTTTGTTTTGGAACAAATTTCTGTTCTTTTTCATCTTGAGGTTTAACTAAACCTTTTCTAATTAAAGACATTCGAAGCTTTTCTTTTCTCGTACCTAGATCATAGCAAGAAAGTTGCTTTCCATCAACCCATCCGGCTTTAGCAATGATGATATTGTCAGGAACTCCATTCATCCTATCAATAGTTATTCCCATTCGCTTCAAAGAGTAACAAGTTATTTTCTTGTTGATCCCTAAATCTTTACAAGCTTGCCGAAGATGGAAGTTAATAGATTTGGGTGTCATTTGTTGGAACCGAACACTATTACTTTCACAGATGAAAAGGAAAGCGTTAGGGTCACTTTTCAATGGATGTTGTTGATACCATTTGAGAAGATAAGGGTATGACAAAGTTTCAAACTGGATAGGCTTTGTACCTTCTTTCCCATGATCTGAAATGTAGGCAATTCCATAGTTATCATAGAATTCAATATTCCCCATACGCAAGTACAATAATTCTTGAGGTCTTGTATATGTCTCATGTACAGCAGTGAGAAAACATTGGACTTTAGGTTTGTTGTCAAAGTATTTGAGAATCTTTTCAAATTCTTCCATTGTATAACGTTCATTACGCATCTTCTCTTTACTTTTGTCTACTCTGCGAGAAATATGGCGAACCACATAGGGAGTTATAGTCTCGTCTTCTCTTCCATGTCTATCTAGTTCAGGGAATAGAACTCTCCAGACTGCCTTTAGATCCTTAAGAAAAGATTTCTTGCTCTCAACAGTTTTATTTCTTGTATGTAGAAAGGATACAATCTCATCAATATCTTCTCTTTCACATTTACTTAGATCTTTTTCTGTAGCATACAAAATGGATTTAATGAAACACAATAGCCTTACTCTTCTAATATAGCTTAGATCTTTGGTTTCAAATTGTTTTATGAGTTTTCTAACATATTGTAAGTTATTTGGGTTCTTACAATAAAAAATAGATCTTCCTCCTTTCTTGGGTTTCTCAACCCATGTATCTAGATTTTTAACTAGTCTTTCATAATTTTCCTTACTCTTGTAAATGTCGTTTTCGGCCATGCTTTTTTCTCCTGCAAGACTTGACCTATTTATAGCTATGTAAGACATTTAATGGTAGGGATAGCTAGGTGAGAAGGAATGCCCCCGCCGGGATTTGAACCCGGGTCCTCACCTCGAAAGGGTGAAATGACTAGTCTTAAGTATAGAGTATACCTAAATTGACCGTACTACACTACAAGGGCATAATAAAAGAAAAATAATTTTATTCTTTTATAAACTTTTTGCTTAAGCTTCAGCTACTTCAATTTCAAAACCAAGCCTGGAAGCTATTTTTTCTAGCCTAGATAAGGATTTATCTTGACCATTAGCTCCAGCATCATAAAAATTAAATGATACATAATCATCATTAATTCTTAAAAATTTAAATTCATAAACACCTTCATCCCTGTCAATAACAATAGGACATCCTATAGGCATTGATACATTCATTTGTCTTCTAATATTATTAGCAAGAGGTTCTAGATACTCTCCAGAATTATCTGATATTCCCTTATATCTAAAAATTACTCTTTGACCTTGAGTTTCTCCAGAATATGCTTCTCCCATCTTTATTCTCCCTAAGATGAAACTAAAAAATTTTATATTTATAAGTATTTGGTTGATTTTTAGAAGGATAAATCTTTTAAAGGAAAGAATTTGATTCTATCATATGCCGAGATCGCGTAATCTGGTATCGCGCAAGCCTGGAAAGCTTGTTTCCTTATGGATATCTGGGTTCGAATCCCAGTCTCGGCGTACGATTCAGAAGTGCAGATCACTCTCTGGTACTTGACTTGTACCAGAAGTTTTTGTACTAATGTTGTTTAATTCTATAGTAGGAGAAAAAATGTCATTAGACCTTCATAACTATGGAAGTAGAATAAAACAATCTGAAAAATCTGTAAAGAAATCTAAAATTAGCAAAAAGAACAAAGAATTGATTTTTAAGTTTGAAGACCATCTTTTTGCAACAGGAATAAGTAAGCCTAGAATTATCAAATACTTAGATAGTTTAAAAAGACTTGCTTTATGGCTAAACTTAGATTTTGACAAAGCAAAGAAAGAAGACATTATGTCTTTAGTCAAAGAAATAAGACTAAAAGATTATTCTGAATGGACTAAACAAGGTTACTTTGTAATCTTAAAAAGATTTTATCGTTGGATAAATGGAGAACAAAGTTACCCTGAAGAAGTATCCTGGATTAGTACAAATCTAAGTAGAAAAAAGTTAAAACTTCCTGCTGAAGGAGACTTACTTTCAGAAGAAGAAGTTAAGAAAGTAATTGACTATGTTGAGCATCCAAGAAACAAAGCTTTTATTTCAATGCTATTTGAATCTGGATGTAGAATTGGTGAGTTAGCTAATCTTAGGTTAAAGAATGTTATAATTGATTCTAAAGGAATTGTTCTAACTGTTTTTGGAAAAACAGGTTCTCGAAAAATTAGAATTATTGGATCTACTCCCTACCTTATGAACTGGCTGAGTATTCATCCTTTAAGAAATGATAAGGAAGCACCTTTGTGGATAAGGATTTGTATTGGGAAGAAAACTAGAGATTCTTTTTTGAGTTATAGAGCTATAGTTAAAGTGATTAAAGAATCATTCAAAGGTGCTGGAATCAATAAAAGAGTTTATCCTCACTTGTTTAGACATTCTAGAGCAACAATAATGGCTTCTCATCTTACAGAGTTTCAAATGAATCAATACTTTGGTTGGATTCAAGGCTCAAAAATGGCTTCTACTTATGTTCATCTTTCTGGAAGAGATTTAGATAATGCTCTTCTTGAATTCAATGGAATGGAGGTAAGTAAAAATGTAAAATAAAATGAAGCCAAAGATTTGTCCTAGGTGTGATACGATTAATGAAAGTGACAGTAGTTATTGTAAGAAATGTACTGCAATTTTAGATGATAAGATGAAGTATCAAATTGAGGAAAATCAGGCTATTAGAAGTAAAGTAGACGCAATGATGAACCTTTTGGTTCAGGATGAAGAGTTTAGAACTCTTTTATTAGAAAAAATGAATAATCTAGGAGGAAACACAATATGAAAGAATCAACAATCTGGATTTTGGCAGCAATTGGATTTGGAATGTCTATGTTAATACTTGCATTTTTCGCAAGTGAAGGAGCATTTACAGATCTTGGATATCAAGTGATTATAGGCTTACTCGGCTGGTTAGCAGCTACAACAACTATAATCCTTGGTTTAGATGGAATTAAAGAAATCAGGTTGGCTAAAGCTTAACCTTTTTTTCTTTTTTTCAAAGCGAAAGATTTATATATCAAATATGAATAATATTATTCATATATGGATAACAAAGATAAAATAACAAACTACCTTGGAAAACACATAGGGAAAGGATATACAATGCATGAGCTAAGTAAGACTTTGAAAATACCATATGCATCCTTTTATAGAACTGTAGGAGGAATGAAAGAGTTACTTAGTATTCAAACAATTGGCAAATCTAAAGTTTTGGCTTTGAATAAAGACAATACTGTATTAAAAGCCCATTTAACAGTATCTTCAGATGAAGAGAAAAAAGAATTTATTTCCAAAAAACCTTTGATTAGAATGATTGCTAAGGAATTAAATACAAAGGATATTGTAATCCTTTTTGGTAGTTATGCAAAAGGGAGTGAAAGAAAAGCAAGTGATATTGATATTATAGTAATAAATAAAACTGGAAAAAAGAGTATTTCATTCAAAAAGTTAGAGACTCTTCTAGGAAAAGAAATAAATGCCATTTTTATTACAGAAAAAGAGTTTAAATTAATGCTTAAGGCTCAAGAAGAAAATGTTGGTAAACAGGCTTTAAAGAATCATATTATACTAAATAATCCGGATAAATTTTGGAGGTTGACTTTAGATGCACTTTGATAAAAAAGAATATGAAAAGAAGTTTAAGAGATTTCTAAAAGAAGAAAGGATTAGATCATCTAGAGAAATTTTTAAGATTAAGTTATTTTTAGATAAAGCTGAGAATAGTTTACTTATTGCTGAACATATCAAAGATTTAGAACCCAATCAAGATCAACCAAAGAGAATTCATTGGGATTATTGGGCAATAACTGTATCTTATTATACAATGTTGTATGCTGCCAAAGCTGCAGTCTTATCTAAAGGTTATGAAGTTTCAAATCATGATGCTGCCCAAGTAGCTTTAGGATATCTTCTAGTTCCTGATGATTTAGAAAAAGAAGATCTTGAATTATTGAATCAATCCCATAAAATCTTTGAAGATGAATATGTACACTTGTTTGATGATGCAA
>CAYPLB010000004.1:0-116262 GCA_964411565.1 Candidatus Woesearchaeota archaeon | reverse complement strand
GATGAAAAATTTAACTTGGAAACCTCATGCAAAGTATGTAGCAAAATGAAGATAGCTTTTTTATCAGATTCCATTTATCCTTATTTTAAAGGTGGAAAGGAAAAAAGAATTTTTGAAATATCTACTGCTTTATCAAAAAAAGGACATGATGTCCATATTTACACTATGAAATGGTGGAAAGGTCCTAAGATAAAAAAAGAAAATGGTTTAACTTTACATGCAATTTCTCCAAAATTCAAAATGTATTCTAAAGATGGAAAGAGAACTATTAGTCAAGCTATTAAATTTTCATTACATGTCTTCCCAGAACTAATCAAAGAAAATTTCGATATTATTGAAGTTGACCATATGCCTTATTTTCAAATTTTTCCTGCATATTTAGTTGCTAAAATTAAAAGAAAACCTTTTTTTGTAACTTGGCACGAATATTGGGGTAACTATTGGTTTGACTATTTAGGTTTCAAAGGAATTTTTGGTTATATCGTTGAAAATATTTCTGCAAAATTATCAACTAATATTAATGTAGTATCAAGATTAACTCAAAGAAGATTAAGAAAAGTTACAAATAATAAAATGAATTATTCTCCAAATGGGATTGATTACGATTTAATAAAAAAATCTAAGAAGAAAAAATCTTTTGACTTATTATTTGCTGGAAGAATGATCAAAGAGAAGAATGTATCTTTTTTAATTGACCAAGTTAAAAATAATTACACTTTAGGGATTATTGGTTCTGGTCCTGAACTTGAAACAATAAAAGCTAAAGCAAAGGAATATCCTAATATTGAAGTCTTAGGTATGCTTCCTAGAATAGAAGATGTTTATGGTTATATGAAATCTGCAAAATTATTTACATTCCCTTCAATTAGAGAAGGTTTTGGTATTGCTCCTTTAGAAGCTATGGCTTGTGGCACTCCAACTTTAGTTTTGAAAGCAAAAGATAATGCTTCAATGTATTTAGTAGATAAAGAATTTATTGCTACAAAATCAAATTTTAAGGAAAAGATTGATAAACTGATGAAAAAAACTCCAAAGTTAAATTTCAAAGTAGAAAATTATTTGTGGGAAAATATAGTAGATCAAATTGAGGAAAATTACAAAAATGCAATCAAGTACTAAAAAAAATATATTTATTTTTGCAATAGTTATGATTTTATTACTTGGTTTTGTATTAAGAATAATTCCTTATCTTGATGGTTATCCTTACTTACTAACTGATGATTCAAAAAGAGACTTCTTAGAAGTTTTACACATTGATTCTGATGGTTCTATAGATTTCTCTAGTGCTTATGGTGCTTTTCCTGTATTACATTTAATTACTTATTTTGGCAGTAAACTTTCAGGTATTGATTATCTCAGTGTAAACATGTTTTTACCACAATTAATTTCAGTATTAAGTCTAATCTTCTTTTACTTATTCCTTAGAAGATATTTTTCTCAAGTTACTTCATTAATTGCTACTTTTATCACAACAATGTTTTCAGCATTAATTTGGTGGTCAATGCAACCTGTTAGAGAGACTATAGGTATTGTATTTTTTCTCGCAACAATTTATCTATTTGATACTTTAATGCATAAGGACAATAAAACTTATTTATTTTTAACAATCTTATCTTCAATTTTATTAGTTTTAAGTCATCACTGGTCAACTTTAATTGGAATTATATTCTTATTCTGTTTGATTATTGTAAAATATAGAGAAGAAATATTGGCTTGGATAATCCTTGCATTCCTAACAGTTATGGCTATTTTTTGGTGGTTAGTTTCTTTACCTTTAGTATTTTCATTAATTAGTAAATTTTTCACAATTATCACTGAAAAATCATTTTTAATATTTGTAGGATTAATATTTTTAATAGGGATATTTATTTTAATAAAATATCTTTTGGATAAAGGTTATACAATTCAACTTTCACATTTAAAGAGTAAAAACTTTCAAATTCTATTAAACATTTTTTTAATCCTAACTTTTATTTTAGTACAAGTTTTACTTAATACCTTATTAGTTATGGTATATCCTATTCAAACTTTCTTATCTATTTTCTTATTAGGTTTATTGACTTTGAATGGTTTTTTTATTATTCAAAATTGGAATAAAATTCATTACTTTTCACTATTAACTTTTGCTCTATTAGCTTCCTTAATTGTCTTAGGTATTTTCATTGGTGGAAATAATGTAGCTTTTGATCCTGTAAGAGTTATTGAATATTTTCCATTTGCTCTATCCATCTTTGCAGCATCTTTTATAGTTTATTTATGGGAGAAAACAAAAGAAAATATAGCCTTAATTTCTACTATTTTTGTATTAATCATTTTAGGAGGATTATTTATTTACCCTACAGCATTTTTAACAAATGAACAAATCGATTCTGATAGTATTTTCTTTGATATTAGATCCTTAGTAAGGTACTTTCCTGAAGAAGTTGATTATATGTATGACTGGTTAATAGATAACAATATTTCAATTACATCTTCAAATCCTGAGTATTTAGATCAAAGTAGAATTTTCTTTTATGATGAAGACTCCACTGAAGCCGTTTTAGTAACTGAATATGATTTATTAGTTTTAGAACTTTCAGATAAAATTAACGTTTATGATTTAGTTATTCATGAAATTGAAGAATCTACAGAAGATAAAAATTTAATTTATGATAATGGTTGGGCAGAAATATTTTTATAATCAATACTTTTAAATAATCAAGATATTTCTTTGTATTTATGGATAAATATGGACCTGTTTTCAATGATTTAGAAAAAAATCTTCACTTAATTGATCCTAAATTAAAATCTTGGAATATAAGATATTATAAAACTCATAAGAAAAGATACAAGTCAATTCTAAAACTTGTTAAAAAAGAATATACTAAAGGAAAGATCCTAGAAGTTGGTTCTGCTCCTTTTCATTTAACTTTTTGTCTAAAAAAACTAGAATATCCTATTATTGGTTTAGATTTAGATCCAAAGAGATCCGCCTTTTTTATTAAAAAACATAAATTAACAATAAAAAAAGGTGACATTGAATCTCAAAAGTTTCCTTTCAAAGATAATACTTTTGATATGGTTCTTTTTAGTGAGGTTTTTGAACATTTAAGAATAGATCCTATAACTACAATGAAGGAAATTAACAGAATCTTAAAACCTGAAGGTAAATTAATCTTAACAACTCCTAATTTATATGCTATTGATAGAGTTGTACGTTTCTTTTTCGGACAAGGAATAAACAATGCTTATGAAGAATTTAATAAATTACATACTCTTGGTCATATGGGACATATAAGAGAATATACTCAGAAAGAATTAAAATTATTCTTGATAAATACTAACTTTGAGATAACAAAAACTAGGCATAAAATTTACAATAAATTATCTAATCCTTTTTTTAATTTGATATTAAACATAATTTATATTTTTACTTTGCCTTGGTGGAGGCCTTTTCATCTAATAATTGCAAAAAAGAAAACTAAAGGTAATTAATTCCTCTTTCTTTCACTTTATTAATAACATAATTGAATTCTTCTTCAATTCCATATTCTTTTACTTTTCTTTTTAATTTTTCTAAATCTTTCTTTCTAAATTTAAAAGAATTTTTTTTCTTTATCTTAGGACTTTCTTTGTATTGAATTTCTAAATATTTTGAAATTTTCTTAAATGTTCTTTCTGGTTTTTCTACAGCTTCTTCATAAGAAATCCAGAATCCATTATTTTTCTCTACATTTTTCAAAGCATAATAATTAGAGATTGTCCATACAACAACAAACTTCCCAAAGTAATCATGTTCTTTGAAATATTTCTCTACAAAACTTTCTGAGTAAGTAGGATATCCAATATGTTTATTGATCCATTTGAATTCTTTATCTAAATCAAATGAATTTAATTTTTGAAAACCATAAACTTTACCCATTTTTTTCAAAGTAGATCTTAATTTAGACTTTTTATCTTCTTCATATACTCTTTCCATTGAAGCAAACACATCTAGTGGGTGTCTAATAATATGGATAACTTTTGCATTATAATCTTTAGCAACATCTAAAAAGAAATGCATCCTATTTGCTTGCAACATAACTTTCTTTTTCAATTTATGAAAAATATTCAAATATTCTTTTAATGCTGCATAATTAGCTATTCCTGTATCATTTAAATTAGGATTATTAATTAATAATTTTTTCAAAGTTTCTTCATCTAATTCTAAGTATTCATTCCACAAGTAATCATTGTGTAAAGTATTTTTTTGATATTCTAATTTCTTTGCTTGTTGAACTAAAGCTGCAAGATCTTTATGTAAAGGTTCATAAAAACTAACATATCCTTTTAGTGAATCATTTAGATATCTCCAAATAAATGTTGTTCCACTTCTAAAATATCCATTTACTACAACCTTTATTGCCATTTTTTTAATTCTCCTATATTTACTAAACTAACTATGAAGTTTGCTGCTAACCAACCAAATCCAATACCTGTTAATCCATAAGGTATTAGGAAATAACTAAATATAAATGTTAACAAACTTATTTTTAAATTAATTGAAATAACTTTATTAATTTTATGTTTAAGATTATAATACATAACTAATAGAGAGTTATAAGTATAAAACAATGAGGATAATAATAAGATTATTAGTAATGTAAATCCTCCTGTAAGATATTCTTCACCAAATAAACCAAGTAATATTTTTGCCATAGCTATACCTAAAATAATTCCTACGATTACAATTGCATAACTAAACTTCAAAGCTTTTTTTGGATCTCCATTTTTTTTATCATGAGAACCTTCTGATAATAAACTTCTTCCTACATTTTGTGGAACAAAAAATATTAATGATGCAATTGTCCATGAGATATAAAAATAAGCAGTATTTTCAAATCCTAAAAAATAAGCAATAAAAATTGGCAAACCAAAAGTAGGCAACATTGAAAATAAATGTGATATATAATTTCCTCCACTATAATGAAACATTCTCTTAATAATATCCCAATCAATCTCTGGAATAATTTTTACTCCAATTAAAAATAATGTTACTAATAATGCTGTTATTAATCCAATATACCATCCTAAAAAAATTCCAAAACCACCTAGACTAACAAGAAAAAAGATTAGTACTATTTTCAAAATACTTGCAATCATATTTCGTGTGAATACTAGCTTACTTTTTCTGTATGCTATAAATATTGCTTCTATTAACAAGAACCATACATTAGCTGTAGCTCCAATAATAAAAACTAGGCTATAAACAAGATTTTCTCTAATAAAACTTAAAGTTTCAGAAAATGATCCCATAGCTAATACAAATATAATACTAATTATTATGGATGTTAATCCTGTTATTGTTAATACTGAATTAATAATTTTACTTCTTTCACCTTTATGTAAAGGTAGATATCTAATTAAAGAAATATTAAATCCTAAACTTGATAATAATATAATCATTCCTACTAGAGAAATTAATGTTGATGCTATCCCTACTTCTGCACTTGTATATAATCTTGCTACAATATTCCAGAAAACAAATCCTAATACTGCAGTTGCTCCTGCATTAAACATAAGATATAATGAATTTTTATACAAACTATTTTTCCAAATCTTTTTTAACATATTTTTTGGCTCATTTTTCACTTTATAAACTTAACGGTTATAACTACTAGGAAGTAACCACAAAATATATAAATTCTTAAAATCTCAACTTTCAATTATGAATGAATCAAAACTTTACAAAACAATTATCCTTGTATCTGCTTTAATGATATTAGCAATTTTCATTTTATTATTCTCTACATCTAGAGAATCTAGTTTCACAGAGTTATACTTTGAAAATCCTGAGGACTTACCTTCTGAGATTGAATTAGGAGAATCTTATGACTTTTCATTTTCTATTGTTAACAATCTAGAATTAACTAATAATTATGATTACAATATATACATAGAATTTGATGAAGATAATATTGAGGAATTAACATCTTCAAGTATTACTTTAGAAGACTCTTCAAAAGCTATCATAAAGGAAACTTTTACTATATCTCAAAACTTTGATTCAGCTAAAGTAATTGTAGACTTAGATTCTGGAGAATCTATTTATTTTTGGATTTCTACCTCTGAAAACTAATTATAACTATTATGTTTAAGTATATATTTAACCTTTCAAATTTCCCTTTAAATCTAAAAATAAACCCAATTTAAGCTTATTTCTTCTAAAAAGGGCAAAGAAACCACTATTGAGTTACAACAAAACCATAAGCTTTAAATACTATGATCTTTCAGCAGAGTGGTAACAGAATCCTTAAGGAGGACATAAGAAAAATGAAAAAAATATTAAGTGTATTGATAATGGCATTGTGTCTATTAACTGTACCTACATTAGCAGAAGAAAGTACAAACTATGCTTTCAGTAATATTTATGTTGATGGTATTGGTTATTCAGTTGATAGTTCAATCTATGTTGAGAGAGGAGACGAAATTACAGTTCGTGTATACTTAGAAGGTCTTGATGAAACAAAAGATGTTCAAATTAAGACTTGGTTAGGTGGTTACGAATATGATACTGTTCAAGAAACATCTGATATGTTCGATGTTGAAGCAGGTGTTATCTATGGTAAAACTTTAGAATTAGCTTTACCTTCAGATTTGAATGCTGATCAAGAATATACTCTATACGTAGAAGTATTCGACGAAACAGATTCTATCACAGCTACAACTACAATATTAGTAAGTAATGAAAGACATCTTTTAAGTGTTCAGGATGTTCTAGTTGATGATGCTGAAGCAGGCGATTACGCAAGTGCTACAGTTAGATTAGAAAACATGGGCGATCACAAAGAAGAAGATATCAAAGTTACTCTAAGTATTGAAGAACTAGATATTGAAGTTTCAGAATATCTTGACGAACTAACAAGCGAAGAAATTGACAATGAAGATGAAGAATCCTCAGGTGAAGTTTCCTTAACATATCAGATTCCTGATTGTACAGAAGCTGGTGAATATGAAGCTGTTGTTACAGTTACATACAATGAAGGTTACGATACTTTAGAAGAAACTGTTAGCTTCGATGTTGAAGATAATTCAGCTTGTAATGTTGACTCAGAAGATGATGACAGCACAGTTACAGTTGTTGTAACAGATGACAGTTCTGATGATGAAGAAGTTGAGAACACAGACTTTTCAACTGCTTTAAGACTTGGATTTGGTATCTTAGCTGTTTTAATCGTTATCCTAGCATTGATCTTAATCGTGCGAAGATAAACCTTTTTTCTTTTTTTATTTTTACAAAAATTTATATTCTTATTTCGAAAGCTTTATTAATAAGGTAAGATTAGTCTTACCTATGGAAATTGCTATAACTAAAATGAGTACAAAAGGACAAATTGTTATTCCTACAGAAATGCGTAAGGATATAAAAGAAGGTGAGAAACTTATATTAATTCAGAACAAGGAACAATTAATTATGAAGAAGGCAAGTATTATGGAAAATAATTTTGCTGAAGATATTAAATTTGCAAAAGAAACTGAAGAAGCTTTAAAACGAATTGAGAAAGGAAAAGGGATAAAAATGGATTTTGATGAGTTTCTGGAAGAGATCAAAAAGTGGTAGATATAATTTTTGATTTAAATTTTAAGAAAGAGTTTAAAAAAATAAAAGATAATTCAATTAAGAAAAAAATTATTAAACAAATTGCAAAGATAAAGGATAATCCAAATTTAGGAAAAACTATGAGGTATTCTAGAAAAGGTACAAGAGAATTATATATTTCTCCATTTAGACTATCTTATTTTATTGAAGGTGATTCAATTTATATACTGACTTTATATCATAAAGATAAACAATAATTTTTATTACAAAATTCTTATAAAGACTTGATATATTCTAGGTTTTACAATGGTTGAAGATAGATATATATTTCCAGGGTTTAATCATAATAAAAAAGGCTTAGAATCACTAGATGTTCAATTAATTTTTTATGAAGGTAAAACTATTGGTGATGGTTCTAAACAGAATGTAGCTTTAGATCTTTTGTTTAGTTCTAATACAGAGAATTTCAGATTTTCAATATATGGTGGAGATGTTACTCTTTTTTCTAGATTTTTAGAGAAGAATTCTTATGATATAAACAGCCTTCAATGTAAAGTCTTTTTTGATGAAGGAAATTCAAAAGATATTAGGGGATTTTTTGCAAAATATCCTCAGGAATAATTTTTTATGGTAAGATTCAAAACACCTGGTTTAAATATTTTTAATCCTCATTATACTTCTATAGAAGGGGAAGTAATCAAAGCTACTATTCCTTATAGTTTAAGTGATGGTGAAAAAATTATTTGGGCCCAAGATTTAAGAATAGGAATACAATATGGTTCTTCTTCTCTTGACTTTAATTTATCTATATATGGTGCAGATACAATTAGAAAATTTTCAAGAATTTCCAAAATATTTAACCAACAAAATGTTCCTATATCTTTATACTATGATAAAAATGATTTAAGGTCTGTTAGAGGTTTTGTTCTAAAATAATATTTTAATCAATAAAATCACTAAAACAAAGAATAATACAATTTCAAAAGCTCCACCTGTTTTCACAAATCCTCTTCTTTTTTTGATTCCAAAAAATTTAACTCCACCTAGAGTTAAAGAATCTAATAACAAATGTAATACATATCCTAACATTGCAGCTAATCCTAAAGTTAAATATCCAAAGAACCAAAATCCTACAAAGATGATCAAAGGTATCCACATACTATGTAGAAATCCTCTATGTCCAAATATTATTTCAAAAATAAAAGCTAAAGGTTTCACTTTACTTCCAACAAAACTTTTATGAGAATCAATATCTGGTAATACTGAAAAGAAAGTAAATACGATTAAAAAAGCTAAAGCATTTGTAACATTAAAAAGATCTATTATCAATAAAGAAGCTACCAATCCTGCCAATAAATGTGTAGTAATTAACATTTTAAATTAGGTTTAGTCCAAATCTTTTTAGTCTCTTAAAATCTTTGATATTTCTACTTACTAAAGGAATATTCTCTTTTATACATATACTTCCAATAAACAAGTCTCTAAAATCTATAGGTTTTCCTTTTTTCTTCAAGTCTCTCAAAATATCTCCTGCTAAGATAGCAGATTTATAATCTAAGTTTAGAACTTCAATCCATTTTAATAATTCTTCAACTTGTTCAGATTTCTTTCTTCCATACCATATTTCAAAAGCCGTAACAGAACTAATACAAAAGTTACCTTCTACTTTTTCTAGAATATTCTTTGCTTCTTCATCTTTATTCAAAAAATCTATTAATATATCTGAATCTAAACATACTTTTTGGACCAATCTTTCCATCCTCCTTTTAATTCTTTAATTTTTTTCTTATCTACACATTTTGTACCAAAAAAGCTTAAAATTTTTATTTTATTACTTTTTTCAGAGATTAGTCTATCAATTAATATTGAATAACTTTCATTTCCTTTCATTTTTGTGAGTTCCTCATAAATTTTATTTGAAACACTGATTATTTTTGCCATACTATATATATACATATACACTTATATAAACTTTTGTGTTTATAATTTTTAAAACTCTTTTAATTAAAAAAGATAACTTACTAAAAACTGAAAATTTTTCAGAAATTCATTGTAATTAACATAAAAAAAGAAATAAAAAAATTTAGCTCCAGAATGTTATCCAGTTCCAAAGTCTTGAGAAGAACCCAGATTCAAATTCTGCTGCATAACTTCTGCCACCTGCACAATCAGCATCTGCATAGTAGTATGTTCCACCCATTTCTTCACAGGTTGTTTCAATTGCTGTATCTTCTTCTTCTAAGGTATCATAGTCATCACAGATATATTTCCCTAAGAACATTGGACAAGCTTCATCAAAACCTTCTTGTCTATGTCTTAAAATATCTCTTCTTCTATCGTGGCAACCACAAAGATAATCTAAAACTTCATCTCCATCAACATCACATCCACCTCTAACTCCAATATATCCATCACCATCTGCATCACTTTTTGTATCAACTTCACTCTGACAGAAATCTTCTTCCTCAGCACTACTTGGACTTGTTATAAGATCCATCATACCATCATCACTATCTTCTTCTTCCGTTACTTCAAGAACTCCACAATAACCAGCTTCATCATCTTCAATACATGAGTATTCATCTCCATAATCTAGACAATCAACTGAACTTTCTACTAAACTTGTACCATCACAAGTTTTTTCTATTAGATCTGTTGCTGTATCACATTCATCATAAGTAAGAACTTCTTCTCCTGAACGAATTGTAGTTACACTTCCTTCAGTTAACGGATCATCTCCATCTGAATCAGTACATGTATCTTCAACTTCAACACAAGCTCCTTCTAAACAAACATAGTTTCCTAAATCTGCACAATCATATATCTCAAAAGTATATTCACCGTCACAATAGTACTCAACTACTTTTGTATCAGAGCCAGGCCAACAATAATCTACAATTGAATCTTCACTATTTATTGAATAGTTATAAAAAGTCAAATTCCCTTGAATTTCATAATCTTGATCATCTGGATCTGAACAAGTAGTACCACAGAATCCTACATCATTTCCAGCAATATCTACAGTTAAACATTCGTAATCATCACCATAATACCCTGAACAAGATATTATTTCTGAATGTAAACCTGTTCCATCACAAGTCATTTCATTAACATTTCTTGTACCGCTATCACAATGATCCCAAAAACTAACTTGACCTGCACTTTCATTATAAGTAGATACATTTGCACCTATTAATGGAAAAAATCCATCATCATTATCAACACATGTATCTTCTGCACTTACCATTCCAAATGAAAGCACAGCTAAGCCTATTAATAAAAATAATATTTTTTTATTCATCTCTTTTTCCTCCTTTTAAAAAAACTTAAAGAATAAATAGTAATTATAACTTATAAAGTTTATTAGAATTAATTTTCTTTCAATTCCATTGCTAACTCTTTCGGATCAGCATCTTCAACACTGAAAGCAACAACTTCTAACCTATCAAAGAAAGTATTCCTTTTTACATTCCCTTGAATTTTCAACTGTTTTCCAGCAACATTCCTTTGCACTTCTCTAAATTTATCTGGATTATCTTTCAATGAAGCAACATCTTCAATGTTCAAAATTTTATTAATATTATCTCTAAAACAAACAATTCTAATATTGTCTGTTCCATCATCAAATACTATATTTAAAATTCCTTGTGGTTTACTTTCAACAATTCCATGTTCGTTACAAGAAAATTTTTCATCTTGCACTTGCACTTTTTTTCCACATTCTGGACAAGAATCATAAAATCTTGGTTCAAATATTTGCACTACTGTTCCTATAATTGTAGCATTTTCACCTTCAGCTAGATCTTTAATATACTTTCTTGCAACTTCTTCTTTTTGTTTTACTTCAATATCTTCACCTTTTGGATCAACTATCCAAGAACCACTTCCTCCTAAATGTAATTCTTTATATCCTCTATTTTCTCTAACATAGGCATTAGTAATTTTCAAAACTGTATTTTCTTTTATTCTTCCACTTTCCATTTCTTTAATTTGGTTTTCATCCCACAGAACTAATCTACAAGATCCACTATCATCTCCAACAAATAAGTTTGCAACTCTACCTTCTCTCATTGCAGTTTTAAAAGTTCTAACTTCATATAACTTAATTACTTTCACAATAATATCAACATTTTTCAACATAGGATTTAAATCTTTTACTTTTGCTTGTCTAGATTCATTTTTATTTTCATAAACTTTAACACCATATTCATTTGCTACAATATGTGCTGCACCATCTTTAGAAATTAAATCTGATAATTGGTTTAATTTTTCTTTTATTTTAGCTTCAACTTCTTCTTTAGAAACACCTTTTTCTTCACAAATCTTTGAAATAATTTCCTCATGATTAATTCCCATTTTTTTATCCTTCCCTTAAAATTGATCCAAAGAATTTCTATTTATAAGCTTTTATATCTTATACTAAAAATGATTACTTAAAAATATATATTAAAATAAAAAAATTATGGTTCCAACCAAATTGTTGTGCTTGGAATCTCATCTTCGTATGCAAACTCATCCATTGTTATTGTAATTTCACTTGGTGCATCTCCTAAATTAGTCACATCAATTCCTGTGATTTTACAAGTAACAACATCTGTTCTTTCATCTCTACTTAACTTTACTGAATCTGGACATTCGATTGTATCATATGCACCAGTTACAGCAATATGGAACTCTTCTTTATATCCAGAATCTCTATATTCAAAACATTCATCTAAACTTTCTACTATTGTTCCTGTTCCTACATTTTGTATATAAATTTTAAATCTCATATCTCCTGTATTTGCATCTCTATCTACATCAACCGGATTTTGTTCAATTTGAGTTACTTGCACACTTGATGGTGGATTTGATCCAGATGGTAAATTTTCTCCAATTTCAGTAGAATCTTCTGTGAAATACAAATATGCTTTAACTTCAACAGGTTGTGTATAACAATACAATCCAGTAATTTCTTTACTAACCTTAGTAGTAATATCTCCTTGATATATAATTGGTCCAATATCTAATTCTGTATCTTCAGTTAAACAAGTTTCTGTATCAATTCCATATAATGTATCTGCATTTTGAGTTGTAGCTCCTGCAAAAATATTTTGTAACGCTGCATCTCCAGTTAATCTTGCTTTTACATTTCCAGAATCAATATCTTCAGTATAATAACTTTCAAATACAACTGTTATATCAATTTCTTCTCCAGGTTCATAAGGATTATCTTCAGAACTAACAGGTGCATAACCTTCAAATCCTGCACTAACCATTTGCTGATTATCTCCAAAACAATTTGCATAAGCTCCTTGTAATGTGCTTGTAGTTTGACCTCCCTCACAACCATATATAAATAGAACTCCTAACAATAGGAAAACCATCACCATTTTTTTACTTACCATCTTATTCCTCCCTTAATCATTTTTACTTATTAAACTTTTCTTTTATTTGATTTAAGCTTTAACATTAAATTTCACTGATTGTTTCTCTTCAATACCATATTTTAATTCAACCCAACCTTCTTGTTCTTTATGTCCTCCAACAAAACTTCCTAAGTCAACATTTTCAATTCTACATTGTACCTGTGCTTCATTTTCTCCATATTCAAACTCTAAAAAGTCACAAATATATCTTTCTCCTAATAATATTACATCACTTTCAACTTTTATTTTTTCATCTTCATTGATATACAAACAATCAATACTTGTTAAATCATCAACAGGCATTAACTGTTGATTCCTATCTAAATTTATTCTTGCTTTTATATTTACTATTATACTTATTGTATCTCCACTAACTGGAATAATTTCTTGAGTAATTGTATCAATTTGTAAAGGTCCAGATGAACTTTTACTTAATCTATTTTTTTCAAAATCTCCATTACATTCTGTTTCAGCAGCAGGATCATCAGTTAAACAAAAATCAAAGATTCCATAATTTTTATATTCATATCTTGTTATTACACTTAATGTTTCTTCATAATCATCTTCAACAATACCTACATTTGATTGTGGAAACTCTACTTTTGCTTCTTTAAAATAATCACTATGACTATCTTCTTGTGTAATATAAAAATCTAAAGGTGTACATCCACTTAGACCAGTAAAAACTTCACTATCTAATCCTGAAACGAGAACCATTCCATCTGTTCCAATTTCTCCTACATCATTAATATCGACTTGTACAATAAAAGGATAATTACTATATACATTAGAACCTTCACTTGGATAAGTAACACCAATATCTAAAGCTTGCGAACCAGAAATACAATCTGGAGGACATGTTCCAAGTTGAGTTTCTTCATCTTCATAACTATCAGAATTAAAATCACATCCTGTTGTTATTAATACAACTAACAATAATATCAAAATCTTTTTCATTCAAAAAAACTCTCCTGATTATTTACTTCTACTAAACTTTCTCCTTCACCTTTGATAATAATTCCTTTATCAACTTCATCTGACCTATACCTATATTCTAATTCAGCCATTATTTCAACATTTTCATAAGCTTGTTCATTTAATATATTTTCATCAACACTTAACCAGCATTGGAATGTAATTGGGAAACTCATTTTTCCTTTTTCATCTTTAACAAATACAACATCCATCATATCTTCTGCCATACTATATTCTATTGTATCTCTAAATCCACCAATTTCTTCAAAAGGACAACCTAAACTTGGTAGATCATTTAATCCTTCATCTAATTCAAAACCATCTGGCAATGTTAAATAGAAATTATCAATATTTACAACATCTCCATCCCATTCATTACTAATTGTCATACCAATTGTATTAAAACTCAAAGTTTCTCCACTTCTCACAATTAAAGGTTGTTGATCTCCTTCACCTAAAACTCCCATTCCTATACTTAGTGGTTCACCATTATACAAAGGTTCTAAATCACCTCTACTAACATCTAAATCTTGATCATCAAAGAAATCAACATCTCTTCTATCTAAATCATCCGCCAATTCTCCACTTATTACATATACAGGCAAAGTTACTTCTTCAGTTTTAAAATCAAATTCTAACCATCCATAAACTGTATAAGCTCCATCTAAATTTTCTGTATCTGTTCCATCTATATTACATGAAACTTGTGTACCTTCTGTTAATGAAACTTCATAACTTGGTTTTATTTCTCCTTCAATTGCTTCTTCAATAGTAGCATCATTTCCAGAACTATCATTCATAAAACATTGAAACTCAGTTTCTAAAACATAATCATCAATATTTTCAAACTCAACATCATAATATAATTGGAAATCATATCCTGCGGGATAACCTACTTGAGAATTATATCCTACTGGATTTAAATCTTCTAAAATTATTCCTTTTACTGTACTTGCAGAATTAGTTTTCTTTCCAAATAAATCTCCAGATCCTACATATTCTAAGGTTGAAGTTGATTCTTGAATACTTGTTCCTAACCATTCTCCTATATCTCCAAAAGAATTTGCAACACTTTCTCTTGCTAAAGCTCCTGCATCAGAATAATAAAATCCTCTAAATAAGAAGAAACCTCCACCAAAAACTATCAATAAAATAATTAGAGTAGCAATTAATTTTCCACTCCCTTTACTTTCAGAATCACTTGAAGAACTTTCTTTTTTATCAAACAATCCTCCTTTCTTGTCGGAGAATAAACTTTTCACACCTCTCTTCATACAACAATAAATAACTTTATTAATATATAAACCTTTTCCACAATCATGGCTTATGTTTGTGTAGAATCTATTGTAATGTTTTTTTTCTTAATGCTTAGAGGACTTGGAAGTTATGCATTAGATCATTGGGGCTTTATAATTTCATTACTAATCATATTTTTTATAATAAGTAAATTCCTTCCTGGTTGGATATTAGGTGCTCTTGGTGACGCTCAAGATACACTCACTGATTTAGTTGGAGATGTTTTAGTTGAAACTGTTATTGGGACAATTATTTTAGCAGGTATTGGTGGAATTTTTACAAGTATAATTTGGGTTCTTATATTAATTACATCTAAAGCAAATTTTCTTTTAAAAATTTTAACTGCTCCTTTCTTTTTTCTTGTAGGTGGTTTAGTTGGTGTATTTCCTATTCCTACTCCTGGTCTTACTTTAGCTTTAGGATGGGGTATGGATCAAGAAACTTTTGCAGATTTATTTTGTTTGCAACCTTTTATTGTTTTAATACTATTATTCATAGCTTTAAAATTAATTTTTGGACAAGATTTTTGTTCTTTCCTTAATGAAATCTTGAACACATTAACATAAAAAACATTTAAAGCATAAATACTAATATAATTCTAAATACTTTTTTAAAAAGGAGGAAAAAAGAGATGAATAAAAAAATATTATTTTTAATTTTAGGCTTAGTCGTACTATCCTTAGGGATGGTAAGTGCAGAAACTTGTACTACAGATGATGATTGTGGATCAGATGCAGCTTGTGTAACTGATGATGCTAATGGAATGCTTAATGAATGTATTGTATGTTCAGATAGTGATGGAAGTCGAGATTATGAAAATCCAGGATCAACTATTGGAGTACAAATGATTTCAAAAAAATATACTGAAAGTTCTGATACTTGTGATACTTCAGGAATTAGTGAAAAATATTGTAAAGAAAGTGGAGGTCATACTTATTTATACTCTAATTCAAAAATTTGTTCAGATGAATTTGGAGAAGGTTCTGAATGTGTAACAAATGATGAAGGAGTTGCATATTGTAGTGTTCCAGAAACAACTGAAGAAGAAACTGAAGAAACAACTGAAGAAACAACTGAAGAAACTGAAGAAGAAGCAACTACAGAAAGAGAATCTCCAACTGCAGTTGAAGATCCAGAACAACCACAACCAACAAGTTCTTGTTATGATGTAGATGGTGGAGATCTTCCATTAAAAGTTGGAGACCTTTATTATGGAGATGATGTAACAAAAATTACTGAACAATGTAGTTCTACACAGGTTGCAGAGAATCATTTCTTTGAACCTTATTGTCCAATGGGAGGAGAATCTTGGAATTACATGGTAAGTACATATGATTGTAGTACTTGTAGACCTTCTGATACTTCCAGATGTAATAAAATTGACCAAGAAGAAGGTGAAGCTTGTCACTATAACATGGATTGTAAAGGTTTTTATGATGGGGCTTTAAGATGTTATGAAGGAACTTGTATTGTTCCTGGTGAAGAAGAATCTGTTGATGTTTTAATTACTGTTGAAGAAGAAGAAATGGGTCTTGCTGAAGAGTCTAGTGAAGTTGAAGTAACAGCTTTTGAAGATGCAATAACTTCAAGAACTGGTGCAGCTGAACTTGCTGGATCTGATACTGAATGTGAAATCGTTGCTGATTGTTATGAACTTGGTTTTGATACAAGATACAAATATGTTTGTGATGATGGTGAGTGTATGCAAAAAGGTTTATTTGGTAAAAGAACTCCTCAAAGATCTGGCTCAGGTGTAGGTCTTGGTGCAGCAGAAGATGAAGGTTTCTTTACAAAACTCTGGGAATGGTTATTCTGGGGAAGATCTGATTCAAACCTAGAAGTGGCAGAAGAAACAACAGAATAAATTTTTTTATTTTTTTAAATTATTTTCTCAAATATATCATCAACAAAATAACAAACTTTATTTCCACTCATTAAAAGAACACAAGGATCATTTGTTTCTGTGTAATTATATGCTAATAACAAATCATTATTTAATCTATCAATATAAGATTCATTTACAGAACTAATTTCTGCACAACCTTCTCCAATTACAATATAATTCTCATCTTGATAATAAACTGGAAATTCTTGCATAAAAGTTTCATTGAACATATACTCTGGCTCTCTTGCATCATACTTGAACAACATATAATATCCTTCATCAATATAATAAGAAACTAATTCTTTCCTTGGAAATACTTCTGCGGTTCTCCCATTATAATTAAAAGTTACCCATAGATTTGTTTTCAACGCACATTCATCATCAATATCTAAATCTTCAAAACTTTCATTAACAAACTTTCCAGAGCTAAATACAAAAAAAGTACTAACTAATGTCAAAATAATAAAAGCAACAACAATATATTTTTTCCATTTTATTTTCTTATAGATATAACTTGCAAACACAACACCAGGAATTGTAAAGATCATAAAATACCTGACAATGTTTGACTTCAAATTATAAACTGAATAAAATGATAAAGCTAAAAATCCAAAAATCAACAAATATCTTCTATCAATCCTTTCCTTCCAAACAAAATAAACTAAACCAATTACAATCAAAGGTATCAAAAAATTCCAAGCATAAATAAAATTCATATAATCAATACTACTTTCTATATAATATCTATAAACTACATTTAGAGCTACAGAACTAGCAATACTATAAAATATATTCTCATAAACTATTTTATTGTACACGAACCAAGGTAGAAAAACTAAACAATAACTCAAACAACTATAAATAAAACTTCTAATCTTTCTATGAAATAACAATAAAGGTAAAAATATTACAAAGGTGTATCTAGTTAAACATGCTAATCCTAAAAACAAACCTGCTTTCCAATCATTTTTCAATAAATATGCTAAAAATAATCCCAACAAACTTAAAGCCAACAAATCAGTACCTTCGACTAACCCATAAACTAAAACAAAAGCATTCAAACTAAACAAATAAAAAATAAACTTATCAACTCTAAAAACTTCAGCTAGTTTTACAGAAGAAAAGAAAAACAAAGTAGAAACTAAAATGATATACAAATATTCAGCAATTTTCCAAGTAAAAACACTTAAAGCTCCAATAATCAAACTCATCAATGGTGCTCTTTCTATTTCAAAATAACTTCCATTTGCAAACCAATATTTTGCATTCAGAACATAAACAGAAAAATCCCAACCTATATACAAATAGTGCCAAATAAGAAAAATAATTGTTGAAATAATATACAAACTTAATAATTTATACGAATTCCGCATCGATCAATTCCTTCAACTCTTCATAACTCACATATCCTTCTCTTTTAATATCATTATTTATTATCATTGTAGGTGTACTAGTAACATCATAGTATAATTTCAATGTATCAATTGCTATATCATCCTCTAGATCATAGTTTATTGAGAATACATCTACTGTACTATTACTTCTTGAAACAATTTTATCTAAAACATATCCTAATCTTTCAGATTCAGAATCTTCTTCACCATAAAAGAACAAGATATAACTCAAATCCATTTCACATTCTTCATTCATATGATTAACTAAGATATAAGTTTGAATTTCTAAAAGAAAATATCTTCTAGCTAAGTATTCATATTCTGCTTCTTCAAAAATACTTTTATCTGTATAACTATTCAAATACTGTCCTAATTCAATTAACTCTGATGATAAAGAATTCAATCTTTGTTCTGCAAACTGACAATTATCTCCACCAAATTCTTCCCAAAAGGCTTGTTCTATTGACAGGCTTTCAGCATCTAATTCATTTCCTTTAAGATCATCTAAAATTGTATATGTTCTAATATTATCTAAGTTCCATCCTAAAAATAAACCAGCTATAAAAACCATTAATGTAATTACTAAACTTGTTACAAATGCTTTTCTTGAAAACTTTCTTACCATTTTTTCTTTGCTCTTATCACTTCTTTATAAAATGCTGTCATCCAATGCATCCCTCTAACAAATGGATACAATGATAAATACACTACTAATGCTTCTGGATATCTCCATCTCTCTTTTAAGTTTTTATGTGCTTGATGATAGATAAATAATGCCACTCCAAAGGAGATTACAATTGGAAATATTAAAGTTATATTCAAATCTAATATAACATCTTTTATACTTGGCCATTCCCAAGCAAAATATTGCATACCTACAATAGCAAATTTATCTACAAAATAGAATATTTTTTTAATTAATGCATATGATAACAAACTAAACATAAGTAAGACTGTAACTACTGATAAAATATTTAATGGATATTGAAAAGTACCTAATAAACCATATTTTTTATTCATTACCATTCCTCTATACTTATTTGTATTATACAAGAATCCTCTAAACCATCTAACTCTTTGTCCCCATAATGATTTAAATGAATCTGGAACTTTTGTAAAGCTTACACATTCTTTTGCAATCTTTATTTTATATCCTTTGTACCTCAATCTCATAGCAATTTCTAAATCTTCAGTAAAATTCCCTTCATCAAAACCACCATATTTATCTAAAAGATCTTTTCTATAAATACTCAAAGCTCCTTGACTAATATGTAATGTATCAATTTTTGACATTAAGGTTCTAGTAAATGTAGCAAACATATATTCTAAGTGTTGAATTTTTTCATAAATATTTGTAGGATTTGTAACTTTAATTGTACTAATTACTGCTCCTACATCTTTATCATCAAAAAAAGGAATAATTCCTCTAATTGCATCTTCCATTACTATTGAATCTGCATCCACACATGCTACATATTTTCCTGTTGAAACTTTCAAACCTTCATTAAAAGCATGAGATTTCATATGTCCTTTCTCATGTTTCATATTTACTAACTTAATATTATGTTCAGAAAAACATCGAATTAATTTGTTAGCAACTTTTTCTGTATTATCTGTTGACCCATGATTTACAATAACTATTTCTGTTTTATCTTTAGGATAATCTGACATTGCTATTGAATGTACCGTTTTCCACAAACCTTTTTCTTCATTCCTTGCTGGAACAACTACAGAAACTTTAGGAAACTTTTGAGAAAGAACTTTTCTAGGTTCTTCTTTGAAAAAAACAACATGCAGCCAAAAAACTCCTACATATAAACTAACAAAAGATACGGCCCATATAACCCATTTAATCATTATTCTTCAATCCTCCAGATCACAACTCCCTCTTTATCATAGATTTTATTAAAGTTTTTGGTATACTGGGCTACAAATAACAATCCTTCTGTATCATATTCCCATATTTCTTCCTTATACCATTCATCTACCCAAATGTAGCTTACATTGTACTTATTTATAATTTCTTCAGATTCATCTAAACTTCTTAAATAAAATATATTGTTAATATCTTGGAATCTTTCTTCCGCATCTTCCACAAACAAATAATTTTCATCTATAACATTTTTATGTCCTGCATAATTGATCCATACGCCTCTACTATAATCTGACAATATAACAACTTCATTATGTTCTTTTAATAATTCTACAGTTTGCATAATTTCTGCATTTGGTAAAGCTTCAATAATTTGTATTTCTTGAGAAACTCCAGAAAATATAACTCCAATCAAAATCAACAATAATGTAACATTTCTAAAATATTGTGAACTCCATCTTCTTGTAATTAAAGTCAAAAATCCTGTTGCTGCAAAAAAAGTTAAAAACAAACTTAAAAATATTAATGCATTTTGAAAAAAATATGATATAACAAATAAAATTAAAATTGAAAAAAATGCAAACATATTTTCATATTTCTTACTCCATAAACTAATAAATCCTATAATAGCTAAAATAAATGTAAATATTGCTATTCCTAAAAGGCTTCCAAAATCATAGAATAAATTCTGGAATAAACTAAAACTTGTTTTTTCTGTAATTTCAATAAAACTTGGCCATCCTGAATAAAATACAATGAAAGCAAAAAATAAACAGCTACTAATAATACCAATAAAAAACAACCAATAGAAATTATTCTTTAATTTCTTTTCAAAAGTAAAAGCATATATAAATAATATGGCTAATAACAAAATTGTCAAGCTAATACTAAATATTGGCATAATTAATATTAAGAACCAATTCAAATATTTCCATTTATTTTTAATAAATAAATAAAATATACTCAACGAAATAAAAAATGGCATAAATAATGTATTTGCTGAACTAAAAAGATAAATAAAAGCTGGTGAAACTATATAAAATAATGAAGTTATATTAATTAAAGCTACATCTTCTGTAAAATTTTCAATTATTTTTCTAAAAATTAAAATGCTTATTACTCCAATAATTACTGGTAAATATAAAGCTAAAAATTCTGGAGCCGGGCTAAGTACTAAAGGTGTCCCCCAAGAATATGCTGCAAATCTTCCACTAAAACTTAATGGGTCAAACAAACTTAACAATTCTGCTAATCTTACATTTAGATAGTGATCAGTACCATAAGGAAATTCTCTTAAGAGTTGTACCACTACTAAAATTAAGAACCCTATTGCATAGATTCCATTTTCAACATAAGACTTTGTAAACAATTGCTTCTTCATTTTCGTACATTATTTCAAAACAAGTTTCATCACTTGCATAGACTAATTCCTCAACATCATACATTTCTTTACTTTTACTTGAGAAATATAAATAATCAACTCCATATTTATTCATTATTGTTCCAGCATTAATTAATGATTCTGTAGTATAAACTTTTTCTACATCAAATAATCTATCTTCTGCATAAAAAAATTGTGTATCAATTACATTTGCTCTATTTGCAATATATGCAATTAAATTTCCTTCATAAACATTTCCTAATACAACACTATCTTCTTCTGAATAAATACTAATCCATGTTAATACATCAACTTCTCCTTGACTAACTCCTTCATAAATAACTTCTTGTGCATTACTTATAGATGGTATAACTAAACTTATTACACTAATCAAAACTAATCCCCAAATAATATAACTTGTAAATTTTGAAATTTTTGTTAATCTTAAATATTCAATAATTGAATTAAAACATATTGCAGAAGTTATACAAAATACTGTTGCCAATATAATCAAACCGTATTCAAATACAATTAACTTTAACAATAACAATGTAAATGATGCTAAAATTATTGCACTAATCAAATTTATTACTCTATTTTTTCTTGGTGCCAAAATCAATCCAATAACTCCTAAAATCAAAGGAATGAACCCAATTACAGATACAGTTTCAAAAATATTAAAGTTTTGAAATAATGATCCATATAACTCGCTAGGGAAATTTCCCCATACTGTTGCAAGACCTATATCTAGATAAATATTCTTAAAGAAAATTAAATTTACTAAAACAAAAAGAACCATATGCATACCTATAGCTTCTTTTACTTCCATTTTGAGATTCATAGATTCTGCCATCATAATTATTGCAAATATAATTAATGTAAACAGCATTAACAAATTCAAAGGTTCTAACATAATATACAAAAATGATAGGAACATAAACAATCCTTTTCTTTTTTTGATATCTAAAAAGGTATAAATCAAAAGGAAAAACATAGGTACTGACAGACTTAAAATAGAAATTTGATTTAATGTATTTTTTAAAAATACTGGGATAAATGCTGATAACAAAGCAGCATAAAAAGCTGTTCTTTTATTGTTTGTGATATCCTTTGCTAATATATAAACAATAAAGATTAAACTACTTGCAAATATTGCAGGAATTATTTTATAGACTATTCCTTGACTAAAAAAAAGATCCCATATTCCTAGAAAATAACTAAAAACATGAGTATTCAAAATAACATTTCCACCATAACTTAATGGGTCATAAACTAAAGGTACAAAATGATTTGAAATATACTCTGAGTGTCTTAAATTAAAGTAAGCATCATCACTACTAAAAAAAGGAACTTTAAATTCATAATAAAGCCTAAATCCTAAACTAAGTAAAAATACAAAAGGTAGTATAAATTTTTCAAATTTGAATTTCATATGATTATTAGGATCCAAAATCATCCGGATCTAGGCTTTCTAATTTAGTATTACTTTTTTCAATTTCTACTTCTTCTGTTTTCACTTCAACAATTGCTTCAACTTTCTTTTCTTTATTCTCTAATTCTATTTTTTCATCTTTTGAAATTTTCTCTATCATTTCTTCTTTAGCTTCTTCTTTTATTTCATTAGCTAATTTTTCTTCTTGTTTATCTGCAATTCCTTTAAATTTCTCTTTTAATTTTTCTTTTTCAACAATATCAAAATAGTCGAAGAATTTCTGTGTTAACTTTAAGATTCTAGTTCTTCCAAATTTCTCAGAAACTAAAAACTCTTGTTCTTTCAATGCTTTTATATGATCATAAGCTGTATTTCCTCTCATTTTAATAATTTCTGATTGAACAGCTGGTTGTTTATATGCAATTAAAGCTAATGTTGCTTGTGATGGTCCATCTAATTCTGTATTTGAAACTAATTTTGTTGACAGATGATTATATTGTTTTTTAATATTTAATTTATATCTATCTTGTTCTTTATAGACTTCAAGTCCACTTTCTTTTTTTTGATAATCTAGATGTAGAGCTTTCATAGCTTGTTTTACAACACCAACACTTTTGATTCCACAATGTTCTGCAATTTCATCAATCTTCATAAGTCGTCCTGTCATAAACAATACAGCTTCTATTTTATTCTTAATTTCCTGCATATTCTCGATAAAAGAAATCTAGCTTTAAAAAGATTATGCTTATTTTTAAATATAATAAATTATATTTAATAAACTCTTACATCATATTTATTTCAGCTTAATTATTTTTATACATTAGAAGTAATCATTAACTAATTGCAAATCTCAAAATAGCAGCAATTCTGCCAATATCTTTTAATTGTGCACCTTCTGAAGTATCAGTACTAACAATTACAACTTCAGCTCCAGTCTCTTCTGCTTTATCTTCGTATCTTTCAATCATTTCATCATCTAGAGATTCAGATAACAACAATTTATCAACTGCTCCCATTTCTAGAGCCTTATCAACTTCAGATTCACCATAAGCAACTTTATTTCCTTCTTGAGATAATAATCTAAAAAATTCTGACATTATTTTTCTTTCTGTAACAATTGCTTCATCTGCTAAAATATCACTACTTTTCTCAACTAATTCTTGCATTCCAAAACTTCCAGTATAACTTAAATCTTGTACCGAAATTACTTTTCTTTTTAATTGCTCATTAAGATGTCCTTTATCAACAAATGTATTCTTTGTCATTCCTGGTCCACCAACTAATATTCCTTTCATATCTTTCAGACCTAAAAATGCTTTATTTGCTGCATCACTAACTCTTCCAAAAAAATCTTTTGCTGCTTCTTCTCTTATTCTTGCAAACCTTTGAGCTGAATTATGAACAACAATTCCTTCAACAACAAAATTCTTTTTTTCAACTTCAATATCAATTAAAGGTATCTCTTTTTCTTCTACAATAATACTTTGAATAACAACACCCAAACCTTTTTCATTAAACAATTCCATTCCTTCTTTTAATTCTTCAGCAGCAATTTCTTTTTTATCACTTAAGAAAAAGATATGATCTCCTGAACTAACAATAACACTTTCTCCAGCTGTAATTTTATACAACTTATTTTTTTTCTCTTCCCATTTCTTCAAAACTTTTGAACTACTCAGTTCTTGTGTATTAAAATCATAACTTATAACTTCATCTCCTTCTTGAATCTCTTCAATAGGAATATATTGTCCATCAGCCAAATGTACAGAACTTTCTGGATGCAAACATTGTCCTCCAGCTTTAGTTTTTCCAGGTACAGCTGAATGCATACTTTTCAATTCAATAATAGTTGTTCCTTTTAGTAATCCTACATCAGCATCTCTTTTATCAAGTACAATAATTCCATAACATTCTTTAATTTCAAACATTCCTTTTAATTCATCAAGAACAAATCTTTGATCACACCTATACAATCTCATTTTCATTGGTTGTGGTGGCTCAATACTAAAAACTTGGATATCTGTCTTTCCTTCTCTATCAGAAACATTTCCTGAAAAAAGAGCTAAACCATTTTTTGGAGTTTTCTTAAAAGTTCTCAAATGTCTAATCATTTTTTCTAACGAATCAACAACATGGGTTTGAGTTGTTTTATCTTTAATATTAGAAGCTGTTCCTTGTTCTTGTTGTAAATGTTGAATAATTTTATTTAGATCATAACCTGCTGGCACATAAACAGAAACTAATTCAGTATGTCTACCTCTAATCTTTTCAAGATTCCTAACAAATCTTTTCAATTTCTGTTTTTCTTTGGTTTTTTCAGCCATATTATATAATATTCTTCTCTCTTTATCTTTTAAAAATATTGTTGTTACAGTTTTACACTAACTTTTTTACCAAAACTAATTTTTTTAGCTTTTGTAACAGATTTTAAATCTTCAAGGAAAGGTTTTACTTCCTCTTCACTTAAATCTAAAACAATTTCTTTTACTGATTCTTTTAGTGATAAATTATTTTCTGATTTTTTCTTTCTTACTAATGCAATAACTTCAACTAACTTATCTCCAATTTCTTCAGCTTTTTCATCTATAAACTTAGAATTATATTCTGGCCATGAACTAATGTGCACAGATTTCATTTTTTCTTTCTTTGCAAAATACAATTGATATATCTCTTCAGTAATGTAAGGAGTAATTGGTGCAAATAACTTTAACATAACTAAAATTGAATTACTCAATGTTTTCTGAGCACTAGTCTTTGCATTTTCTCCTCTTTTATCAGGATTATACATTCTATCTTTAATTATTTCAAGATAATTATCGCAGAAAGTATGCCAAAAAAAATATTCTGTTTTTCTTTTTGCATCTCCTGTATTATATTTTTCAAAGTATGAATTATTCTCTTTTACTAAATTATTTAATTTTGAAAGTAGCCATTTATCAAAAGCTTCCAACTCTAAATTTTTATCTTCGTATCCTTTAAGCATACCTATACTAAACTTTGAAGCATTCCATAATTTAGTTATAAATTTTTGTCCAGCAACTAGATCTTGTTCCTTAAAAGGAATATCTGTCCCCCATCTTGCTGATCCTACCCAATACCTAAAAGCATCTATGCTATATTTATCTAATATTTCATCTGTCCAAACTACATTTCCCTTTGACTTACTCATTCCTTTTTTATCTGGTCCTAAAACAAAAGTTCCTATTGCAATATCTTTCCATGGGATTTTTTTAAAATGTAAATCTGATTTTAAGATTGTATAAAAAGACCAAGTTCTAATTATATCTGAAGATTGTGCTCGTAATGTTGTTGGAAACATTTTATCAAATTCTTTTGGTTTGTCTAACCATCTTACTGCAATTTCAGGTGTCATAGAAGATGTCATCCAAGTATCAAAAACATCATGATCTGCTTCAAATTCCTCAGAACCACATTTACATTTTTTCTTACATTTTACTTGTTCAGGATCTAGAGGTAAATCTTTTTCATTAGGCAAAATAGTCTCATCACATTTTTTACAATACCAAACAGGTATAGGGACTCCAAAATATCTTTGTCTAGAGATACACCAATCCCATGCAAGATTATTCACCCAATCTTCATATCTAGTTCTAAGAAATTCAGGGTACCAATTTACTTCTCTTCCTCTTTCAATAAGACTTTTTTTATGTGCTAATGTTTTAATAAACCATTGTTTAGAGTGAATATATTCAACAGGAGTATCACATCTCCAACAAGCTCCAACAGTTTGTTCTATTTCTTCTTGTTTTATTAATTTTCCTTCTTTATCTAAATCTTCAATAATTGCTTTTCTTCCTTCCTTCAAAGTCATACCTTTATACTTACCTGCATTTTCATTTAAAGTTCCATCATCATTAACAACTAAGACTAAATCTAACTTATGTTTTTTCCATTTTTCAATATCTGCTGTATCTCCCCAACTACATACCATTAATATTGCTGAACCAAAGTCCATATCAACTGTTTCATCAGTTAAAATTTTTACTTTTTTATTAAACAAAGGAACAATTACATCTTTTCCAATAATACCTTTATACCTTTTATCTTCAGGATGAACAAAAACTGCTACACATGCTCCTAATAATTCTGGTCTAGTTGTTGCAATTTCAATATTTTTTCCATTTTCTAACTCAAAATTAATATAATTTAACTTTGTTTTTCTCTTCAAGTCTTCAACTTCAGCTTGAGCTAATGCTGTTTGATGATATGTACACCAAATAGTTGGTTCTTCAGCCCTATATGCATCATTTTGCTTCACTAATTTTACAAATGAAGTTTGTGCAACTTTTTGTGCTTCATTACTAATAGTTGTATATAACAAATCCCAATCATAACTATGTCCTAATTTTTTAAAAACTCTTTCAGAATATTCTTTCTCTACTTTTGCAATTTCTCTCATACAAATTTTTCTAAATTCTTCTTTAGTAACATCTTTTTTTGATATTCCTAACTTATTTTCAACATATTTTTCTGTTGGTAAACCATTATCATCAAAACAAGGTGCAAAATGAACATTAAATCCAGCCATTCTTCTTTGTCTTGCAATAATTTCAAATTGAGTATAATGTAAAGCATGTCCAATATGTAAATGTCCTGCTGAAGCATATGGTGGTGGAACATCTATTGAAAATACTGGTTTTTTACTTTTTGGATTAAATTTATAGATCTTCTCCTTTTCCCAATATTCATTCCATTTTTTTTCTGTTAAATCCGCATTATATTTCTTAGACATTTCCATTCTTATAACCAGTAAATTTCGTTCTCATTTAAAAAGTTTTGTCCTTGCTTAGTTATCTCATAAGTCCTAGGTCTTTTTAATTTTACCTCTCTTATTAGCTTTTTTTCTAGGAGTTTATCTCTATATTTTCTTGAACTATTACCTGATCTATTAGCATTATTTCTAATTTCTATCCAAGTTGCAACTTTTAGTTTATTCAAACTCTGCAAATATAAAGACAAAGACATTCCTTTAGGAGATTTATCTCCTTTTACTATTAATTGTTCTAATTTATCAGCCTTATTTTTTGAAAAAATCTCAAAATTCTCTTTTATTTTGATTAAATTTCTCTTTCCATAAATCTTTAATAAGTTTCCAGAAATTTTAGAAGTAATATTGAATCTCAATAATATTTCTTGAAAATCTAAAAGATATTTTTTACTAAGAGAACAAATAGCCATATTATTTGAAAATCCTGCTTCTGAATCAATAACTATTGAAATTAAATTTCTAAGACAATCTTTGTTAAGTTCTTTAATTTTTGTTGGAATATATATTGATCTCGTTTTCTTTCCATAAGGAATTTTAAAAAAATCATTCAAAATATAAGATAATGTTTTATTTCCAACTTCTATCCTTAATGATACACATCCTTTCTTATATCTCTCATCTTTTAGAGAGTTGAAAAACAATATTTTCCCTTGTTTTGGAATAAATATATCATTTTGAAGTAAAAACTTATTTTTATGATAAACCTTAAAAGTTAATTTTTTATTATACTCAAAATGACTTAAAGAAAAAATAATTGATTTTTTATTTCCTCTTTTTAACTTTAATATTCGAGAATAAAAATTATTTACCTTTTTTTTATTAATCTCATTAAAAATTTTTAAATTTTTATCTTCAAATTTTTTTGGAACTTGAATTCGGATATGTAAACTTTCTCTTATTTTTTCTTTTTCAATCCCTATATTAATCAATTTTTCTTTTACTTTCTTAGTTAATGCTGTATCAGTATTCTCAAATATTACTCTTTTTCGATTTAATGTGCCTTCAACTTTTATAGCTTCAGATAAATAACACCAATCAGGAGTAATTTCAAAAGGAAATTTTAATTTTAAGCCATTTCTAGTTTGTCTTAATTTAACATAATTAATCTTTGAATATAACTTATTTTTCTCTTCCTGAAGAAAATCTCCAATTACCAAATAATAATTTAAGCCTATATCTCTATTTTTTTGCCATTTTCTTAAATTATCTGACAAACTTTTTTGATCATATCTCTTAAGTTTATATATTTTTATCAATATTTCACTTAATTTTGAAACTTTACCTGTTTTTGCTATTGCAGATTCAATTAAATTATTGAGAAAATTTTGATTAACTTTGATTATATAATCTTCTTCTTTTATTGATATTATTGATTTTTTTCTCATTAATTATAAATTAATTTTTACCTATTTAAACTTCACGCGCACCCTTGTCCTGTCCACACTGAATTTCCTGATAAATTTCATATATTTTCTAATAGAAACTTTTATAAATAAATCCTTTAGTTTCCAAGATTAAGATGACACCAAGAATTGAACTAGGAGCTTATTTAAATGTATTTTTAGAAGACCCTAGTATAGAAACTTTTGATGCTATTTCAGAGGGTATTGATCCTGATTCTTTACCTCTATTTTTAGATTTAACTTGTTCTACTATTCTAGAGCAAAGAGATCCTTCAAATTTTGATTTATTACTTGCTTTAAATGAAAAAAGAAATTTAGAACATAAAAAGATGCAAGAACAAATTGATAGACTAAGAATAACTTCAACTATTGATGAATTAACTGGACTTCCTAACAGAAGAGGTTTTTATCAACAAATGGAATCTTTATTATCAATTGCTTTAAGAAAAAAATCTCCTATGGCTTTAACTTTTCTTGATATTGATCATTTTAAATTTTTCAATGATACTTATGGTCACAAAGTTGGTGACGAAGCTTTAATTCAGTTTGGAGATTTTTTTAGAAAAAGACTTAGAGATTCAGACTTGGTAGCTAGATTTGGTGGTGAAGAATTTGTTTTAGGTTTATATGATCCAACTTTCATTGGTTCTATTGAAAGAATTCATCAATTTGGTCAAGACATTAATGAAGATTCTTTATCTTGGAAATATTCTGTTCCTGATGTAAAGAATATTAGTTTTAGTGCTGGTTTATATTGGTTCATTCCATCAGATCTTAATCTTGACAAATCTAAAGAGCAAATTGATAATTTATTAGCTAAAGCAGATAATAATCTTTATGTTGCAAAGAATGCTGGAAGAAATGCTTTAATTGCTACAGATGAAAAATTACCTACAAACACTGTTTATCGTAAATTTTCTTATGACTAACCAAAATCTTTAATAACTTCTTTCTTTACTTAACTTTACATGTCAACAGTAACACCATGGGAAGTTAAGGGAAATATTGATTATGATAAATTGATAAAAAAGTTTGGATTAAAACATTTAAAAAAACTTCCAAAAGAATTTGATGACAATGTTTTATTTAGAAGAAAACTTATTTTTGCACATAGAGACTTTGATAGAATATTAAAATCAATTAAAGAAAAAAAACCATTTGTTATGATGACTGGTCTTATGCCTTCAGGTAGATTCCACTTTGGTCATAAAATGGTTGCAGATCAAATTATTTTTTATCAAAAGCTTGGAGCAAAAATTTATTTAACTGTAGCTGATATTGAAGCTTACAATTCTAGAAACTCAAATTTTGATGAATTAAGAAAAACTGCTATAGAACAATACTTAACAAATTATGTTGCTTTAGGTTTAGATTTAAAAAAATGTGACTTTTATTTTCAATCCTCAAGATCTAAAGATGGAAAAAAATCAAATGCTTATTACAGTTTAGCTAATATGTTATCAAGACATGCAACTTACAATGAATTCAAGGCAATTTATGGAGACATTTCTCCTGGAAAAATGGCTTCTGCACTTTTACAAGCTGCTGATATGCTTCATCCTCAATTAAAAGAATTTGAAGGTGTAATTCCTGTAGTAATTCCTGTTGGATCAGATCAGGATCCTCACATAAGATTAGCAAGAGATCTTTCACATAGAATAAAACTCTTCAAGTTCATGCAATTGAGTTCAACTTATCATAAGTTTTTACCTGGATTAAAAGGAGATAAAATGTCTTCTTCAGATCCAACAAGTTTTATTGCATTAACAGATTCTCCAAAAGAAGCAACAAGAAAAATAATGAAGTATGCTTTCTCAGGTGGCAGAGCAACTTTAGAAGAACATAGAAAAAAAGGTGGTAATCCTGATGTTGACGTTGCTTTTCAAATGTTACTTTATGGTTTAGAAGAAGATGATAAAAAATTAAATAAAATTTTTAATGATTACAAATCTGGAAAACTACTTTCTGGTGAACTAAAAAAGTATACTGCTAAAAAGATTTCTAAATTTTTAGAAGAACATCAAAAGAAAAGAATCAAGGCAAAAAAAGAAGTTCAAAAATTCTTAAAAAATCTATAAACTTATAAATATTATATACCCTTATAAGCAACATGAAAAAGGGGCTATTATTTATTATACTAATATTGTTGGTCGTACCATTTGTTTCTTCACAAGAAACAGTAAATGAACAAATCGAAGTTCTCACTGATACTGCATTAGAGTATGAAAGAGGAAATTTAAACTATGCACAACTTATGATGTTGTCAACAATAATAAAAAATGACATTAATCAAAACCTTGGTGAGTTTAAATTTGAAGAACATGGTCCTGGAGGAATAACTGCCGAAGCTGCTGAATCTTTCTTTGGTCGGCCTCAACATTATACTAAACATGCTTGGAGTATGAACGAAGAAAGAGATGTATTTCTTGATGAAGCCTTACCTTCTTTTGAAAAAGTCCTTTATGATGGACACAAAATAAAAATCACCTTTAATGCTTGGCCCCATGTATTAACTGGTGAAGAAACTCAAACTGTTTTTTATTGGACTGATTTTAGAGTAATCTTCAAAAATAATTTTGATTTAGATCCTTCTGAAATGGTTTCAGATGTAAAAAGTATTGCAACAGCTTATTATAATGGTCAAGTCTCAGCTGAAGAAGTTGCAAATAGAATGCAAGAGTACCAAAGTGTTTTAGATTCTTACATGGAAGAAAATAGAGATAATTGTGAAGATTCAATTTCAAACTTATTTTCTGGAGCTGTATATGAAGAAGAAAGAGATCGTTATAATTCCTACATCTATGAGGGAGATAATTTAAATTTTATAATTGAACTACAAACTCCAAATTGTGACAATGGTTGCGAACATCCTTGGATAAATGCTTGGGGAAGAGACGAATACTTCGGAGGAATGTTTCCAGAAGAAGGTGATTATTATGGTTATGAATTAAATTATGAAGAATATGAATTTAAAGATTACACTCTTGACGAACTAGAAACTAGACTTAGACACTTGTTACAAGATATTTATAAAAATGCTAATCAAGTTGATGAAGATAGAGGTTCTATGTCTTCAGTTTATGCTGTTGTAGAAGAGTTAAATTTTGTTATTGGACATATGTTAGAAAAAAACGTTTGGCATGAAGATGGAAATATTGATAATTATAATGATGTGTTATCAAGAATTTTAAATGTTCTTTCAGAATATGGTTATGATAAAGAAACTGTTACTGAAATGAGATGGGAAAATAGATTAGTTGAAAATACTATTACTAATCAAAATGCTTGGTGTAGAGAAATTTCTTATGAAAAATGTGACATAACACAAGATGCTTGTATTGAAGGTTCATGTACAAATGCTTTAGGTGGTGATGAAATTTGTGATGATGGTGTAGACAATGATGGAGATACTGTAACAGATTGTGATGATCCTGATTGTGCTAATGATTGTGGAAGAGTTTGTGAACCTGTGTGTGAGGAAAGTTGTTGGTCTTGTTATGGTGATAATTGTAAATCCACTTGTGATGAATGTTGGGATTGTGATTGGGATACTCAAGATTGTGATTCCATTTGTGAAAGTTCAGGTTGTAATGAATGTGTAAACAATTGTAAATCTCAAGACTTTTGTTCTGCTTGTGTTGAATGTGAAAATTCTCAACATTCCAAAGATGATTGTTCTGAAGAATGTTCTTCTTGTGAAGAATGTACATTAATGTACACAGAAGATCCCGAAGCTTGTATTGATGAATGTCAAACTTGTTCTGATTGTATGACTCCTTACAATGCACAATGTTATTCTGTTTGTGAACAAATTTCTGAAACTGGGTCTCAACAAGAAGTATGTAAAAGTTTATGTGATCAAAATGTAAATTTTTATTGTGGTGGTGGAAAACAAGATTATCCTTGTGAAGACACAACTTATTTTTGTGATGGAGTATCCCAACCTTATCCTTGTACAATATATACTTGTCAATTCAATGGTGAAGAAGTAAAACAAACAGTTCCTTGTGACGAATCTTCTATCTGTGGAGAAAACCAAATGTTACAGGATGATATTTGTGTCTGTAAAGCTGGTTACTATGACTGTGATGGTGATGCAACTTGTGAATCTACAGATTCTTGTGGAGGAGCAGATGAAATTTGTGATGATGGGGTTGATAACGATGAAGATTATTTAGTTGATTGTAGTGATTTAGTTGATTGTAGATTACAATCTTGTGGTGTTTCATTAATTTGTTATGAAGGTGAATGTCAAGATGAAGGTATTGTAAATATTTGTGAAGAAAATCAAAAACTTATCGAAGGCGAATGTGTAGATATTTGTGAATTTGATGAAGATTGTTCTGAAGGTTCTTTCTGCCAATATGGTCTTTGTACTTTACAAAATGAATGTGAAATAGATGATGATTGTGAATATGGAAAAATATGTGTAGATAGTTATTGTATTGATGATGATTCAACAGGAGAAACATGTACTTTAGCATCTGACTGTACAAATCCTAGTGATGTTTGTGTTAATGGGGTTTGTGTTGATTTAGAAATTGAATCTTATTGTGGTGATGGTATTTGTGACTTTGGTGAAGAAGATACTTGTTATGATGATTGCGAACCTTCTTCTGTTTGTGGAAACAATATTTGTGAAGAAGGTGAACCTGGAGTTTGTCTTGATGATTGTTTTTATGATATAATTTGTGGTGATGGTATTTGTGATTCAGGTGAAGAATCTTATTGTATAGAAGATTGTGGTGAAGGACCTAAAGCTCCTGAAGTTGAACCCGAACATTTACCTACTGAAGATGAACAAGTTGAAGAAGTAGTTGAAGAAGAAGTTGAGGAAGTAGTTGAGGAAGTAGTTGAGGAAGAGATTGTTGAAGAACAAGTTGAAGAAGTAGTTGAGGAAGAAACTCCAGTAGAAAATGAAGTTACAGGAATGTTCTCAGCAATTACTGGTTACTTTTTCAAAATAACTGGAAATTTTTACCAAGAAGGAGATTTATGTGAATCAGATAATGATTGTAACGCAAACCAAAAATGTGACAAATTTGAAGGTGAGTGTTATTGTGACTATGGTTATACTGATTGTAACAGTAACAATGGTAGAGGTTATGATGAAGATGGTTGTGAATCTGCAGATCCTACTTGTGGTGGTGAAAGAGAAATTTGTGGAGGAGGTTGTGGAGAAAACCAATACTGTGATGAGATAGGTGGAAGTTGTCAATGTGAAGAAGGTTACTATAATTGTGATGGTGTTTGGTGGACTTGTGAATCAACAGAACAGTGTCAAGCTTGTACTTCCAATGATGATTGTTCAGCACCTATTTGTGATCAAAACAATCCTTCAGTTGTATTAAATTATGGTTGTTTCCAAGGTGGTTCCTGGACAGAAAATAAAGGTTCAGTTTCATTCTCAGGAGGATGTGTTAAACATACTGATGGCCAAGTTGATAGTTACTTAAACTTTGATTCTTGGGGAGAACCTTTTGATGAAATTAATCAATATAGGGATGGTCATGGGCATAACTCTTGGTGTGAATGGGAATTAGAAAATGCTTTACTTCAAAGAGAAGAATTAGAAGCTTCCTTAAATGAAGAATTATTTGCTTGGTATTTTACAAACTATGTAAATCCAAATTCTGAGGAATGGGAAAAATATATTTCTGGTGTTTATGAAATTTATTGGGTTGCTTTAGTTGACAACACTAGACAATTAGCTATGTCTTCACAATGTTTAGGACAGGAATTCCCAGAAGTAAATCCTATCTCTCTTTCTTATAAAGATGAATCTTCAACAGGTGAAATTAAAATCTATGAAGAGTGGGGCTATGTTGACCGATTTGATTTAGATATATATACTCCTTATATGGAAGTTTGGATTTTCCCTCCTGAAGAATTCTTAAAACAAGAATTTGCAGATGCAATGGCTGCTGGTGAGATTCCTGGTCCTGAGAGAAAAAATCCTGAGGATTATAAATATGATCCAATAAAAATAGAAGATATCCAATTTTATTTAGAAGACTATGGTCCAACAGATGGTGTTGTTAGATTTGTTGATGAAGGAGAAGATATTTATGTTGTAGGTGTAAGTGTTTCAGAAGCAGATTTATTACAAATTACACCTGGAGAAGACTTTGCTGGTCAGGAAGATGTTTCAGTTACAATAGAATTTGATTTCATTTACAATATGATTTCTACTACAGAGAAAGAACTTAGGTTAGAGCATCCTGATTGGATTGAAAGGGGTTTTGGTGAAGTTATACAAGAGACAATTAATAGAGGAAAACAAGGTGCAATGTTTGCTGCAGCAATAGCTACTGGAGACATAAGAGTTAGTTCATTTGGTGATATGGGTAGAGCAATGGAATTAATGGGTCTTGTTTTTGATGATGGTGAAGGTAGAGAAGACGAAGAAAGAGATGATAGAAATAGAGAAGAAGAATTTGAATTCGAAAAAGAATTCAATTAATTTTTTTATTTTTTTTTAAGGAACAACTTCTACACCATTATACTTCACATGTTCAAAATCTTCTAAAGAAATCACTTTATTTTCAATTAACTCTTGAACTTCTTTTTTATTTTCTTCTAAACTTTTAATCAAATGTTTTACAGTTCCACAAACTTTTTCCCATCCTTTTTCTCCCCATAGTTTAGTAAGATTTGCATACAAGCATCTACCTCCACATAAATCTAAAACATCACATGAGTTACATGGTTCTCCTACATACATTTTCTTAACTTCTTTTTCTTTAATATTTCCAACATAATACTTTTTCATTTCGCTCATAATTGGGCATGGTGCAATTTTCCCTTGAGTTGTAATTGTAAAATTTTCAATACCACATCCACATCTTAATGTAGACTTTTCTTCTCTTAATAAAGAATCCATAATAACTAAGAAAGGATACAATCTCAAAACTTTCCCTTCCTTCAATTTCGACATCCAATAATCCATTAACTTTGTAATTTCTAGATTATAATTTTCCAACCATTCAGTTTTTTCTTCTTCATAGAACATAACATCTAACTGCCAATGTACACTTTCAAAACCATTATCCATCAACCACTTTACTTGTTCATAAACATTAGATCCTTCGCTAATACACATCCTTGCAATTAGTTCCTTATCAAATTTTTCTTTCACCCAAGCAACATTCTCCATAACTTTCTTATGAACACCTTGACCTCTATTCTTATCTGTTATTTCTTCATCTCCATCAATAGAAATTAAAATAGTATGAAACTTTTTCACATAATCTCCTAACTTCTCTATTAACATTCCATTTGTTTGTATCATAAAACCTTTACATTTCACATTATCTATTATTTCTTTTATCTTAGGAATATTCAGTAAGGGTTCTCCTCCTCCATAAAAAGTTAGATAATCTTCATCTGTAACCATTTTTTTTAAATCTTCAATAGAATATTCTGGTTTCTCTGGCATACACAATTCATAAGTCTCATCATCAAAAGGAATAAACTCATCTTTATCACAATACTTACATTTCAAATTACATCCTGTGTGCATAATCAAATGGTAAAACATTCATATAAAGAAAAATTACCTTTTTATAAATCTTTCAATTTTCCAAAGTCATAAACTTTATCAGAAACTACAAAAACTTCAAACTTATCTAAGTTTCCTTGTAAGTATGGAGATAGTTTATCATCTCTAAGGACATCAGTTCCGATAGCTAGCAGATTATATGAAGGCATAGCAATCAAAACTTTTCTTTTATATTTTCCTTTAATAAAACATTTATATTTTTCAAATCTAACATTTTCTTTCAAACCAATTGCACAGTGCTCATGCCCAATAATTACAACTTTAGAATCTACATCTTTAATTTCATCTCCATGACAAATCAAAACATCACCAACTTTATAATAATCAACTAATTCCATTTCTTTTATTATTGGCTTCAAAATCCTATCATGATTCCCTTGCACTAAAATAATTTTTTTATCTTCAAATATTTTTAAAAATTCTCTAACATTTTTCCATTCTGTGTTCATAATTCCACCAAATTTATGTTTAATATCTCCATTAATCACAACAGTTTCAACATCATCTAAAATTTTAGAAATTCTTTCCTTCAAATCATTAAAATTAAATCTTGGAATCATCAAACCTTTGATATTCAATTCTTCTTCATATCCAATATGTATATCTCCAATAACAAGAACTTTCTCTTTAATCAAATACAATCCTAAATCTCTAATTTCAATATTTTTATGGATTAACATGTAATAAGAAAATAATTAAAAGAATATAAAATTATTTATTACAAAAATAACAGGACTGATTTGTTATTTCTTTATGTTCTTCATGTCTTCCACCATTTTCTGGGCCTACAAAAGAAAAATTTGCTTCTTTACCCCTAGGAACTCTTTCAGCATATTTACATTCTTCTCTATTTGTTGCACAATAATTATTTTTGCTCCATTCTGGTCTAAAATATTGTAATCCTTCATTACATCCCCAACCTTCTCTTATTGAGCCTATAATACTAACTAAATTCCTGACCTTAAATGATTCTACAATTGATTCAATTATCATACTTTTTCAAATAAAATTTTTATTTATATATTTTACTATTTTTTACCTTTCTTCAAAGCAACCTTCGCCTTAACCATATAATGCATTCTCTGCAAGAATTTCTGCTTATCTTCCATCTTCAAAATGTCTGAATATCCTTGCATTACAAGATTCATTGCAAAAGGTGACGGAATCAAAGTATTAACTTCTTCGATTTTAATCTTTTTCTTCTCAATATTTTCAAAAACTTCATTTGCACCTTGAACATCCATTAAATCTTCTAAAATCTCTCTTTTGGTTTCCCTAATAATAAAAAAATTCTCTGAGATTCTTCTAACTGCGCTCAATAATATCATAGAACTAACTTGTTGCCTTCCTACTCTTTTTCTTTTCCCACCATAATTTCTTAAAATCATCATAGCTCTTCCTGCACAATGTCTAAATCTTCTTCTTAAAATCTCGGATTTATCAATTGACAATTCTAAAACTTTTCTAAATTCTTTTGATTTAATCAAAGAAAGAGCTTTCATCACATTAACATGTTTATCAAATGAGATATAAAATCCGTTATCATCAATTCCTATCTCTACATCTTTATGCTGTGATCTTGCTATAGCATATCCAACTGCTCTAGACAAAGCATCATTAACTCTTCTCCCATATAAGCTATGGAACACAACATATGTCTTTTCATACTCATCTCTATAATGTTCAACAATTAACTTATTTTCATGGGGTATTCCAATATAATCAAACTGTTCTTGGAAATAATTATACAGGGCTTCTCCTGCAACTTCATCAACATACAAATAAGTATTAATAAATTTTAAAATTTCTTTCTTACTTTTTTTCTTTCTAAACTTTTCTTCTAAGAGTTTTCTAAACCTTTGAATTCCATTTGCTAAATCATAAGATAAAGGTAATCTTTGTGAATACCATGAAGGAACTGTTGGTCTTTTCCCAGGAACAGGACTAACTCTTGCAACCATTCCTCTTGCATACAAAAACATGTAAGTATTTCCTCCGAGAACAAAAATATCTCCTCGATCTAATTTCTCTAAAAATCCTTCATCCAACATTCCAATTTTTCTTCCACTTTTATCTTTTACAATAATTCCTTGTTGGTCGGGAATAGTACCTATATTAGTCATATAAATAACTCTACTCAATCTTCCTTTTTTTCCAATTTCATTAGTTTCTTTATCCCACCAAATTCTAGCATAAATATATCTATCTTCTAAAGAAATAAAATTCCCAGCTAAATAATCTAAAATTTCATTAAAATCTTTTTTTGTTAACTCTGAATAACAATATGATTTTTTAATAACTTCATACATTTCTTCATATTTCCAAACTTGGTCTAAAGCCATTCCAAAGACTTGTTGTGCAAGAACATCTAAAGAATTTCTTGGAATATGTATCTTATCAATAATTTTCTCAACTCCATGTTTTAACAGGACAGAACATTCAACTAAATCATTTCTATCAGTAATCATAATCTTACCTTTAACTGTTTCATACAACTTGTGTCCAGCTCTCCCTATTCTCTGGAGTGCTCTCGCTGCAGACTTTGGAGAACCTAAACAAATAACTAAATCAATGTACCCAATATCTAAACCTAATTCTAATGAAGTGCTACAAACAACAGCTCTCATTTTCCCTGCTCTAAGGTCATCTTCTAATTGTATTCTATGTTCTTTTGAAAGAGATCCATGATGTGCACCTATCAGAGAACTATTTTCTTCACCATTTTCTTTTATCTCATAATATTTCTTTGGAAATTTTGTTTTCAAATGATGAACTACACTTTCTGTTGCAGCTCTTGTATTTGTAAATATCAAAGTAGTTTTGTGTTCTTGAATCAACTTATCCATCAAATTATAACTTTCAATTTGTATATTTTCATAAGTGTTATTTACTAAATCTTCAACTGGAGAAATAACTTCCAGATCCATTTTTTTCAAGTATTGAACATCAACAATTTTACATTTTCTTTTATCTCCTACTAAAAAATTAGCTACTTTTTTTAATGGAGCAACTGTTGCTGATAATCCTACTCTACACATTCCTGGTGATAAATATTGTAATCTTTCTAATGACAAAGATAAATGTACTCCTCTTTTATTTTCTGCAATAGAATGTATTTCATCTATAATTGTCCATTCAACATTTTCTAAATGTTTTGAAAATTTAAACGAAGAGAGCATAATTGCCAAACTTTCTGGTGTTGTTACCAGTATATGTGGTGGGTTTTTCAACATCTTTTGTTTTTCATAAGCTGTAGTATCACCAGTTCTCACTCCCACTCTAATTCCTAAACTTTTCCCTGCTATTTCTTCCATTTCTTTTAATGGTTCTATTAAATTTTTATGAATATCATTATTCAATGCTTTTAGTGGAGAAATATAAACACAATAAATTTTATCTTCTAAAATTCCTTTCTCAGAAGAATCTACTAATTCATTAAGAATAGCTAAAAATGAAGTAATAGTTTTTCCAGATCCAGTAGCTGCAGACACTAAAACATTATTTCTTGAATGGACTTCCATTACTCCATAAAGTTGTGGTAAAGAAAAATCTTTAAATTTTGAAAAAAACCATTTTTTTACAATAGGATGTAGTAACTCCTTAACTGCCTTACTTGTCTCTGGTTTTTTCTTATTTCTAATCATCTTTATTTCTTATTATTTTTCTTTTAAAAGGCTCACGGCCCTATGTCCTGTCCGGACTAAAATTTTATTGTTTAAAATGCTTTTCAATTCTTTTTAATTGTGCTAATACTACTATATCAGGTGTATAAGAAAATACATATGATAATGTTCTCCAATGATCTCTTGGTATATTTTGAATAGATTCATTGAATTCACTATATACTTGTCCTATTTCTTCTCTTCTTCTTTTTAATCTTTCAATCTCTCTTTCTATTACTTTCTCTTGTTTTTTAAAATTCTCATTAAAATAACCATGATTAATTTTTTTTGCATTTTCAATAATTTCTTCTTTTCTTTTAATACTCCTATCAATACTATCATTTAAATCTCTTAAATCTCTTCCTACTCCTCTAATCCCTTTTCTACAATTTAATTCTGCTTGTATTTCTACTATTTTTAAAAGTTCATCTTTTCCTTTTGTTCCAATAATATTATCAATAACATGTCTTAATTCATGGTCTACAGTTGATGCACTTTGAAATTCTTCTGGTGAATTCAATTCAAATACCATATCTTCAATATTACCTTTTTGAGGAACCTTTCCTAATCTTTCTCTTTCAATAAATGTCTTAAGAAAATTTCTATGAACTAATTTATTTTTTACGAAGAATACAAGTCCATGTGAACTCATATTTTTTCCTCTTTCTAAATTTTTTTCTATCCAACTCCAATCTTTATCTAAATCATCATATATTGCATGATTAACATAACCTAAAAATCTTTTATATCTCCATTGTTTTTTAAATCCAATTGAAAGATTATAACTTCTTGCTCTAACACTTGTAAGATTTTTTCTAAATATTTGTCTATGAAGGTTTATTGGATCAAGAATCATTCCTTCTTCATCCATACCATATTTTTTTTCATACCATTCAATAATCTTTCTAGCTCTATGTGTTCTCAGAACTACTTGTTGATACTCTTTATGGAATTCTCTTCCTAATCCTTCTTCTTTAATTACTTGTAATCCATGCATCATAGGTTCTAAATCTCTTTGAGTAGTTAATCCAGTAAAATATCTATCAAGAACTCTACCATAAGTTAATACTCCTTCTACTGGTAAATCCAACAATGATTCTCCTCTAGCCATAAAATTTATCGTAAAGTCATTATTTATAAAGCTTTTCTTCTAGAATTAACTCTTTCTTTAGTTAATTACAACGACATTGCCTTAATCACAATGGTAGCATAACTACCTTTTGGCAAAAAGAATGAAACATCTTGAACTCCTTTTCTTTTATCCAAATGACTTGCTTTAAAATCCTTTACTTTGACCATAGCTCTTCTTGTTAATCCTTTAGAAGATAGTGCTGGAATCTGACATCTAAAAGTATCGTACCAAATACCTTCTTCTTTCATAATTTTCTCAATAATCTCTTTTTCTTCTCCTTCTAACTTGCTTTCGTATCCAACAATTGGCCAATTTTTCTTAAAATATTTATTTACAAAAATTAATTTTCCTAAAGCATAATTTACTTCTCTAAATCCTTTATTATGTCTCTTCAAATATTCTGATAAAGATTTGTTAAAAATATAAGATTGATATGAGTGGGTCAACATAGTAAATAGTTGTCTTGGTAAAGCTCTCAATGCTCCTTTGAAATCTTTGGGATTATTTACTAAATGTCCAACAATTCTTTTTTCAATTGTCATAGAATTAGGTAATTTAATTTTTCTCCAATTACCCCAATTTTCTTTCATACTTTCTCTTGCTTCAACATAATCAGGTGTTTCATCTGGGAACGGGTTCAACAATTTTATTTTCACTGCTTCTTCATAGTTTCCGAGTAAAACTTGTTTTCCAGCTAGATGCATATTTGGTCTAAATCCTCCAAACCTTTGTTCATCATAATAATTTGGAATACAATGAACAATTGTCAAAGGTCTTTTTACTTCTCTAACAACAATTTCAAATTTATTTCCTTCTAAATCTCCTAAACTAATTGGCTTATCTCCATATCCTAAAAATTCAATTTTTATATCTTTTAACTTAATATTATACAAACTTCTAACTGATATTTGATATGCTGAAACATATTGCCTTGTAATTCCTTGTCGATCTTTTTGCCCTGCAAATGTAAATCTTTTCTCACTAACTCTTAATATTCTAGCAATAGAATTAATAGCTTTCAATGTTGTCCAGGCCTTTTTTTCTAAAATAAAATAGGCATAATTTCCTTTATTTTTGATCTCCAGATTTAGAACTTCTTCAACTCTAAAATCTTCAGGAGTTTCTTTGATAATCATAACTTTAATGAAAATATGTCTCTTTTTAAAACTATTCAAAATTAACTTCTATCCCATAATGGTCTGAAAGCTCATTTTTGACAATTTTATTACTTTTAACCTTTAAATTTCTATAAAAAACATAATCTAATTTCTCATCAATATTATTTTTCACATATTTATTCTCTTTTCTGTAAGTTTTTTCTTTTGATACTGTTCTTAAAAATTTCATTTTTTTCATATCTGGAAACTTATAATTAAAATCTCCACACAATAATGCATTTCTATGGCTTTGTAAAAAATATTTTAATGCTTTAATATTTCTTTGATTAACTTTTTTAGCCCATTTTTTTGAATAATCAACTAAATGAGTATTAGTAGCATCAATAATAATTCCATTATTTTTAATTTTTGTATGAATAAATCCTTTTTTTGCTATTTTTTGTTTAAATAAATAATTTTTTGTAAAAGGAAAATGGTAAATTCTTGTTCTCCCAATTTTTTCTCCTTTAAACAATGTCAATAATCCTGTTTTATTCACAATAAGTCCTCCTCCAGAAATATAATTGTATTTTTTTAAATTTTTTATTAAATATTTCAAATCTTTATTCAACCAAACTTCTTGTAGAAAAACAATATCATATTTATTTTTTTTAATATGTTCAACTATTTTCTTCCTTCTTTTTCTTTTATCCTTTGCCCAAGGAATAAGCCAAGTATTTAATGTCAAAACCTTCATGTCTTCATAGAAATAATTTAAATTTAAAAACTTTTAGATTAATGTCTTCTGATCTTTATCTTTTTTCTTCTTATCTTTCTTTTTTGTCTCTTTTTTCTCTTCTTTCTTTTCTTCTTTCACTATTAACTTTTTCTTTGAACACTTTTCACAGTTTACAATCATTTCTAATAATAATTTCACAGCTAAATGTGCCGTTCTCTCATCTAAATCATATCTTGGATTCAATTCCATAATATCAAAACCTACAACATCTAATTTTTTCATAATTCTTTTCATTAAATATAGTACTTGATTATAATTTAATCCTCCTGGGACTGGAGCAGAAACTCCTGGAGCTATAGAAGGGTCAAAAACATCTAAATCTACAGAAACATAAACTTTTCCTTTAACTCTATTTTTTATTTTCTCCCAAACTTTCTCTAACCCTATTTCATAAATCTCTTCAGCTGTAACAATTTCTAATCTTTTCTTTTTTATATTTTTCAATTCTTCAATTTCAGGTTCTCTAATTCCAATTTCAATACTATGTCCAAGATCTACTTCTACATCTGATAAAACAGATCCATAATATCCATGCATAGAGGAAACTATATCTGGGTGTGCATCAAAATAAATAACTGTCACATCTTTCATACCTTTTAGAACTTCTGCGGTAATAGAATGATCTCCTCCTAAAACGATTGGAGTTTTATCTTTAAACACTTCAACAACTTTTGAAATCTTTTTCTTATCAACATTACCATAATCATATATTTTTTTATCAATTCTTCCAGAACTAACTTGTGCAAGACTAAATCTTCCTTTTCTTTTAAATACACATCTTTCATGTGCAACTTTTCTTATAGCATCTGCACCTTTTTTCGTACCTGACCTTGGAGAATGACTACCACTTTCATCAGCAACTCCTATTATAATAAAATCTGCTTCTTGTTGTGGTGAGTTAGCATAAACAAACTTCATATTAAGTAATAAGAATAATTTCTTTATAATCTTTATTGTTTTAATTGATGTGCTAAATAAATAGAATCTCTTAAATATAAATCTTCAGGACAATATCTTTCATACAAATTATCATAATCTGGATATAAAGGAAATCCTATCAATTTTTCATTCATAAATCTATCATAACATTCTACAATACAATCTTGACTATGTGGAAAATATAAAGCATCACAAGGATTTAAATTTTTATCTTTTCCTACATTTTCAATTATAATAACATCTCTTGCATCATCAAAACTACCAATTATATTATGACTTAATGAACATGAACTTAAGACTAAACTTGTTAACATCAAGTATTCCTTCATATAAATCTATAAAATAAGAACTATTTATAACTTTTATTAAAACATCCTCAATTGTTTTCCACCAGTTCCTCTAATAATTCTTGGTGCTGGAATTTCTACTTTTGGCGCTTCCCACAGTTTAAATTTCCCTATAACTGCATCCTTTTTTATTGTATCAGTTTCTAAATCTATCATCTCACTTAAAGTTTCAGTTAAATGAGGTTCCATTTTATCCTTAAGATTAGTTTTTCTTCTTCCTTCAGGAATTTCTATTAATTCTCCTCTAACGGATCTATGAGTAGCATAAGAAAAAAGTTTTCCAAAATTATAAACTTCAATATTTCCTGCATTTGGATCAACAAAGTTTAGCGGGATTCCATTTTGTGCACAAATTTTAGCCACTCCTTTTAATCTTCTAACTTCACAAGCCCTATCAAAACTTCCTTGTCTATAATAATCAGCATTTTTTGTCTCAGACAACTCCGGAAAATCATCCATACCAAAGACTTGTAACATCTTATATCCTTCTCTATGAGCTTCTCCTGCAAATTGTTTAAATCTTTCCAATCCTCCAGGGTAAGTATTTGGTGCATTAATTACTATTAAATAAGAATCATTATCTCTTTCAAGAACAAGGTGGTTTATTTTTGCTCCTCCTACATATTTTACATCAACATTATCAAATCTACTTAGATCTAAATTATCCATTAAATAATCTCTAATTTTTACTCTTTTCATAAAAAAAGGGGGTATAAACCCCTATAAAAAGCTTTCTATTGGCCACATCCACAACTACTTGAATGTTCATGTCCAAAAGATTGTTGTACTGGTTCAGACTTCTCTTCTTGACTTTCTTCTGAACTTTTTTCTACATCTTCATTTTCAAATTCTTCAAGAAGTTTATCTTCCATATCATCAATTTCTTGCTCAGAAATAATGCCTTTTTTGATCAATAATTCGACTAAAGCATCAATTCTATTGTAAGCATCAACTGCTACATCTTCTGTATTAATTTCTTCTTCTTCCTCGTGAACTTCAAGGTTTTGATTATTTTCTTCTTCCATTTTAAAATCCTCCCTAATCCTTCAAATATCAAATAACTCTCTTTATATATTTTTCTGAGCTATACTAGAAATCTATAAAATCACCAGAATCTTCAATTAAATCCACTGTTCTTTCTTTACTTTTACTAATACTAATAGCTTCTACTGGACAGCTATCTGCAGCTTCCATATTACTGTAGTAATCATCTTCTGAAATAAACAATTTCTTTGGCTTTGCTTTTCTTTCATCATCACCAATCATTGTCCAATTTTCAGGACAAATATTAGCACATAATCCACATCCATTACAAAGTTTTTTTTCATACTTAATTGTGTATTTTGACATATAGATATTATAAAATAACCATATTTAAAGCTTTCGACCCCTCTAGATGCTCTTATTTGAAGAGATTTGCCTTTTTTCCAAGGCTATATAGTCCTGCTCCGACTACAAAAGCTATGGCATGATATATTGGTTGTACAAAGCTATCTCCAGCAAAATAATTATAGACTACATTAATAATAATAAAAATTACAAATAAACTAGGCAACAAATATCTTGGAATATAGTCTTGTCCTTTTAATGTTAAGGCTCCAAAAATACTATACACTCCTAATGATGCACCAACAATTACTAAATAAGGGTATACTAATCCTCCAAAGAAAGCTAATAAAATCCCAGAAGCAAAAAATAATGAGATAAAAGATTTTACTCCAAACTTAAATTCATGCGCTAATAAAATTAAAATAAACAATGCTAACAAATTTTCAACTAAATGTGCATTTGAAACATGAACAAATGGGAAAGTTATTATCCTCCAAATTTCTCCTGCAAAGAATGCTGATCCTGAAAATCCTAAAATATCAATTGCATTAGGTATTGCAACATAAATTCCTACTAAAGCGACAAATATTCCAGTAAAAAATATAATTATTTTTTTCATTTTTTCTTCCTAATATAAATCAAAACAATTAAGCCTACAATAGCTCCAATTAATGCATTCATTTTTTTCTCCTTTTCAAAATATAATGTGAAGTAAATAGTAACACTAATATCAAACCAAATACTATGTAGAAGTTAACTTCTAAGCTTACTGCATTTTGTTTGTAAACTTTATCACTAACTTCATCAATAACATAATTTTCTGACATTATTTCTAATTCAATATTAAACTCATTCTTCTCATTTCCTAATTCATAATTTTTTTCCAGTACATTTATTTCTCCAGGAAGTACTTCATATTTTCCACTAATTGATCCTTTATTCTCTAGTTTGGTATGTAAATAAACTTCAATAACACTATTTCCTGTATTTTTAAAATAAACTTCAGCATGATTTTCATTTAAATTAACTTCTACAATTTCTCCTTCTTTCTTAATACTTTTTTGAACATTAAATTCTTCTCCTTTTGTTTCATCACCAAATTCTAAATCAACATTATATTTTCCTTTTTCTAATTCTAATTCTAAACTTCCTGTTACTTCTTTATTTTCATAAGCTAATAAATTCAGATTTATTTCTTCTTCAAAAATTACTTCTAGATTGTCATAAACTTTTATTTTTGCAACTTCATTTATCTCTCTATTTCCTTCATTACTAACTTCAAACTTATAATAAACATTTTCTCCTTTCTCAATATCAAACACTTCAAAATCTCCAATATTTGTTCCTTCTTTTTCTTCATTATTAACTTTCAGCTTTACATCAACATAATATATAATTTGATCATCTAACAAAGAAACTCCTCCTTTTTCAACCACCATTATCATTAATTTAGCATTATAATTTCCATTTACTGTATTTTTAGGTACATTTATTTTCAGAGGAAAATTATATTCTTCATCAGGCAAGGCTTTAAAATTCTTTTCAATTTCAATCCAATCTTCTATTTCTCCACTAACATACATTTCTCCCTTTACTAATCCTTCATCACTAAATTGCAAATTAAAACTATCCATAACACTAGTTCCTGCAAGAACATCTTCGATAATAACTTCATTAACAGAACTTCCTTCTTTTATACTAGATCCTGTAAAACTTGGATTTACTGAAAGAAATATAATTCCTATAAATGTTATAACAAAAAATAGAATATACCTCTTTTCATATTTCATTACATAGTACTTAACAAAATAATAATATAAATGTTTCTATTCATACCTTAAAGCTTCAACAGGATTCAAACCTGATGCTTTGTAAGCTGGATACAAACCAGAAATAACTCCTACTCCTAAAGCAAATATTAAACTTAAAGCAACAACATTCCATAACACAACAATTTTCAAATATGAAAATCCTAACAAAGCAGCAACTCCTTGCACACTAAATGCAAAGAAATATCCTAATAAAACTCCCATTACTCCTCCAGCAAGTCCAATTAAGGCTGCTTCCATGATAAAAATTAACAATATTTTTTCTTTAGATGCACCAACAGCTTTCATCAATCCAATTTGTTTTGTTCTTTCTAAAACTGATGTAAACATAGAATTCATAATTCCAATACCTCCAACAACTAATGAGATTGCAGCAATACCACCAAGAATAAATTGCACAACTGAAAGTATACTACCTAATTGAGTTAACAAACTATCTGGTGTAACTATTAGGAAATCGTCATCATCTCTTGCATTTTCTAATTTATCTGCTATTCTTTCTGCAACTTCATTTAATTCCTCACCTTCTTCAACTGCTGCATAAATAAAATTAATTCCATCATCTTTATCATATAATTCTTTAGCATCTTCTAAAGGTACATATAAAACTCCATCTGTAGCTTGATCTCCTGATGTTTCTAAAATTCCTACAACTTTAAATTTTTCATCTTCAATTTCAATACTATTTTTTACTAAAATTTCTTTATCAAAATATTCTTTTGCAAAAGCATTACCTATAATAACAACTTTTCTTTCTCCAGAACTAAACCAATCCCCTTCTTCTAAATCTAAATTAACATCAATTTTTCCATCTTCTACTAGATCATTATCAACACCTTTTAGGAAAGCCATGCCATCTGTATTATCAAAATTTACTGACGCCGTCTCAAAAATAGCTCCTCCTGCATAATCAACTCCTCTAACATCTTCAACAACTTCAAGATCATCAGTAGTTAAACCTTCAACTCCTGTTGGCGGGCCTGTTAAACCTGCTGGAGTAATTCTAATCTTATCTGCACCTAAAACATTAAATTGTTCTACAATTGCATTTTCAAAACCTTCTCCTAAACTAATCAAAGAAACAATTGCTGCAATCCCAATAATAACTCCAATAATTGTTAACCAACTTCTTAGTTGTCTATGCTTCATATTATTCCAGCTAAACATAATAAATTCATCAATCATTCTCTCAATGCCTCCACAGGATATAATTTTGATGCTTCTCTTGCTGGTAGATAACCAGCTATCATTCCAACAATAAATGCAAACAATATTCCTCCGATAACAACAAAGTATTCAATTTGTATATCTAAATATAAAAAACCTGCAGCTTTTGCAGCTTCACCAATTCCAAATGAAATTAATATCCCAATTATTGCTCCTATTATTCCACCAAATAAACCAATCATTCCTGCTTCAACAACAAACATATTTCTAATATCTTCTGGTGATGCACCAACTGCTTTAAAGATTCCAATTTCTTTTTTTCTTTCCAAAACATTTGTATACATAGAATTCATAATTCCAACTCCTCCAACAACTAAAGCAATTGCTGCAATACCTCCTAAAACAACTTGTAAAACATCTAGAATAACTCCAAACTGTTCTAAAACTTGTTCTAATTTTAGTACTGTAAAATCTTCATCTCCTCTTGCTTTTTCTAATTGTCTTTCTACATCTTCTGCAATACTATTTATATTAACTCCTTCAACTGTAATAACTTCAATAAAAGTAAGTCCATCTTCATCATCATAAATTCTTCTTGCATCTTCCATTGCAATGTAGGTATTAGTATCATCTTCTTCATTACCTAATGGGTCAGCAATTCCAATAACTTCAAATTTCTCTCCTGCAATTTCAACTTTATTATTAACAACAATTTCTTTATCAAAATAATTATCTGGATCTCTAGCTAACTTATATCCTAAAATTATAGAACCTTTTTCATTTTTACTAAACCATCTTCCACTTTCTAAATTCACTCCTAAACCTTCAAACATAGTTTTTGCATCAACTTCAGTTTCATAACCCATTACTCCTGCAAATACATCTTCATTATTGAAAGTTATAGTTTTTTTATCATAAAGATAAGATGTTACATAATCAACTCCTACAATATCATCAATAACATCAACATCATTTGTTGTAAGTTCACCTGTTCCTCTTACTTGTGTAAATCCTCCTGCAGGCATAACATATATTCTATTTGTACCTAGTTCTTCAAACTGTGTTGTAATTGCATTTTCTAAACCTTGCGAAGTAGAAACTAAAGCTACAATAGCAGCAATACCAATAATAATTCCTAAAATAGTTAACCAACTTCTAACTTTTCTATGAGTTATACTTTGTATTGCAAAAGTAATGTAATCTTTCATTATAAACTCTTGAAGAAATTTCTAATCTTCATTGGCCATAATTTTACTTTACTTGGTCTAAAAATTAGTATTATTCTAAAAGGTAGTTTTATTATTTCAACTAATCCTGTTTTAGCTGCAAGATCTAACTTCTTTTCTTTTCTCCAAGATTTAAAACCAAAGTATATGAATAACACAATAAGCAGATAAACTAAATATTTTATTGAGCTTTTTGTACCATTTGAATCAAGACCATATTTTGAAACTTCTCCACTACTATATACAGGTAAATTCACACTAAACTCTTCTTCATACTCTTCATTATACGCATCTTTGTAAGTTACTTTAAAATTTAACTCTGTATCATCTTCCGCATTAACAAAAATATCATAAGTTGATGTTTCAAAATCATCACTATCTAAATTCCCTAAGTATTCTTTATTTGCACCAATAACTACATAATTATCATTTTCTAATAATTCAATATTCATAAACTTTAATTCTGTTGGTCCAATGTTACTAACAGAAACAACAATTTCTCCTTTTCCTCCTTCTTGAAAAGTATCAAAATCTTCTAAATTAAACGATAAATCTGCTTCAGCACCAATCATAATTCCAAATGTATCTTGTTTAATAAATTCTGACCCATTAGAATTTTGGTAACTTATATTCATTGGAATTTTATAAACTCCAGCTTCAGCATCTTCTTCAATAATAATATCAAAATTAAATGTATAATCTTTTCCTGCTTCTAATAAACCTAAACTTTTTTCTTTACTTGACTTATATGGTACAATTGGAACATCAGATGAGTCAATTGCTAGAACTACATCTATATTTTTGAATACACTTGTAGCTCCATTATTAATTGTGATATCTAATTCTGCAGTATTACCTGGAACTAATATTTCAGGTTCACTAACAATACTTTCTACATTTAGAGTAGCTTCAATTTCTTGTACATTAATATCTAAGTAAGGTGTATAAACACCATTAGGATCATCTTCACTTGTATAAATAAATCTTAATTCATTATCTCCTGCTGGAGCATCATCAGAAACTCTAACAACAAACTTTTTTATAACTTGTTCTCCTGGACCTAAATCACCAATATCCCAAACAGTATCTTCTCCTTCTTTTAATTCAAAAGGATAATCTTCAAGAAACTCTAATTTAATATTGTCAACATCACTTTGACTTACTATAGAAGTAGAACTAGACTCTTCAGTTTCAACTGCCATCCATAAATCAAAATATTCTCCAGGTGCAACTGGTGCTGGTGTATATTTTAATGTAATTAGCTGAACATCTATAACATTTTGTTTACTTGTACTTATAGTAACTGAACTAGTACTTGCACTAACTAAACTAACTAACAATAAAACCATAAAAAATCCTAATATCATTCCTTTTTTCATTTCACCACCAACCCATCTTTTAATTCAATAATTCTTTCTGCTTTCTTAGCAATATAATTATCATGTGTTACAATTATTAAAGTTTTCCCTTCTTTCATATGCAACTCACTTAACAAAGCTAAAATTTGTTCCCCTGTTTTTGTATCTAAATTACCTGTAGGTTCATCAGCTAATATAACTTCTGGATCATTTGCTAAAGATCTTGCAATAGCTACTCTTTGTCTTTCTCCTCCACTTAACTCTGAAGGTTTGTGATCTAATCTATGACCTAAACCAACTTTCCTTAATAGTACTTCAGCTCTTCTTTGTCTTTGTTTTGCATCATAATTTTGAAAGATCATAGGTACCATAACATTTTCAACAGTTGTTAAACTTGGAATCAAATTAAATGTTTGAAAAATAAAACCAATTTTCTTTCCTCTAATTCTTGCAAGTTCACCTTCATCTAACTTTGCAATATTTTTTCCATCTAAGTATATACTTCCTCTTGTTGGCACATCTAAACAACCAACTAAGTTTAAACATGTGCTTTTACCACTACCACTCTTACCTATAATAGAAACAAACTCTCTTTCTTTTATTTCAATATTAATTCCTCTAATTGCTGGAACTTCAACTTCTCCTAACTTATATATTTTCCAAGCATCCTGAACTCTAATCGCACTCTTCTTTGACATAACTAATTAGAATTAAACTTTAGTAATAAACTTTGTGGTATTATTTCAACTTTAATAGTTACCTTTAAAAATACCTATCTTATTAAATAATCTATGAAAATCAATTTTAAAAAACTTACTTTTTTATTAATCTTATTATATGTAATATTTGCTTTGACTTTTATTTCATTAACATCAATGGCTATAATTGATGATATAACTATTCATTTTTATTCTCAGAATATTTTGATAGAATTTTCAATAATTTTTATTATTTTAGTAATTATTTCATTTTATTCATATAATTTGTTAAGAAGAATTCGTTTGGAAAGAAAGTTGAAAAAATTACAATCTGAAAGAATTTCCATAAAACAATTAATGAAGGATACTCAGAGAGATAGATTTGAGAAATTCAAATTATCAGCATCAATTTATAATATTAGGATGGATTATTACTCAAGAAGATTAAATGAGATAAGATCTCAAATTCCTGTTATTAAAGAAGTATTAAAAAAAATTGAAAAGAAAAAAATTAAGAAAATTAAAAAACCAAAAAAAACAAAGAAGAAATCAAAAATAATAACTTCTATTGTAGGTTTAATGAAATCTTCTTCAAAGAAAAAAGTAAAGAAGCAAAAAAAGAGAAAAAAGAAACTTCCTAAACTAAAATTAAAAAAGAAAAAATTCAAAAAGAAAGTTTCAAAGAAAAAGGTAAAAAAGAAAACTTCTAAGAAAAGATCAAAAAAGAAATAAGAAATTCTTATAAATAGTAATTATTTCTCTTGCTATATTATGCGCGAGTGCCGGAGTGGTCAAACGGGCTGGACTCAAAATCCAGTGGCTTAGTGCCTACGCAGGTTCGAAACCTGTCTCGTGCATTTATAATCATATTAAATTTCCTTAAGGATAAAGTCAATATTCTTGTTTGATACAAGCAAAAGTTTAAATAGTCTTTCATAAAATTCAAAATTATGATTTATGAAACTCAAAGTGATATTCATGCTTTAAGGGAACTACATGAAGAATTAGTTAGTAATTATCAAATTGTTTATGGTCAAATCACTAAATTAGGTCATATAGGACATTTAGATTCTGCTTTTGAAGCTATGGAATTATATCTCTTACAACTTGAATCTGAAAAGTTAGGAAATAAATCTAATTCAATAAGTTTAGCCTTAGAAGATATGATTATTTCTGAAAAAATTTTAGCAAATTATATAAAACTCACTAACTCTTAATATCTTATGATTGAATTATCTTTAGATACAGCAATTTCAACAATAAAACCTCTTTCAATATTTGTAGTTACTATGGTTGTTTACGCAATTTTCATTTTCAAATTTTATAGGTTTATTGCTACTAGAGATATCTTTGAGTTAGACTTACAACAATATTCCTCAAGATCTTCTTGGGCATGGTTAGAAAAATTTCTTTCTATAATCTTATACATTCTAGAATATTTAGTTATTTTTCCACTATTAGTAGCTTTATGGTTTGGAGTATTTTCATTATTATTAATATTCCTTTCAAAGCAAGATGTTTCTTTAGTTCTACTAGTGGCAATTGCTATAGTTAGTTCAATTAGGATAACTTCTTATTATAATGAGGATTTATCCAAAGATTTAGCAAAAATGCTACCTTTTGCTCTTTTGGGTGTTTTTCTAATTGACATATCATTCTTTACTTTTGACACAATTCCTAATACTTTATTATCTATTCCAGATTACTTTAATATCATCATATACTACTTACTTTTCACAATTTTGATTGAATTTATTTTAAGGATTGCTACTTTCATTTTTGGCCTTGAAAATGAGGCTGAATAGTTCAACTTTTAGTTTAATATTTGTCCTACAAAACCTTTATAAATGGAAATTCCTGATTTATTATTATAATGGGGAATAAATTTTTTTCAGAAACAATCAATGCTGTAAACGAGAAGAAACTTTGGGCATTAACATATGCTAAGAGAAAGAAATAAATAGATTTCAATCTTTTTTTCTAAACATAAATGGTATTAACAAAGAACTTTTTTCTACAACTTCACTTGTATAAGATAAACTGACTGCAACAACAACAACGATTGCAATTAATGAGATAAATAATATTCCTGCACTTAACAGTATTTTTTTATTTTCCAATAACTTTTGAAATCCTTTTGGCTCTTCATGTTCAACATATTTTTTATCTTCAATTTTCTGTGTAGGTATTCCTTTATTTTGAATTGGAACTTTATGTTGCATTCCTTGTGGCACTTGAACTCTTGGAGCCATAGGTTTAGAAACTATTCTTCTTTTACCAAATAATGGGCCTCTTTTTGGAGTTAATACTTTCATTAAAAAAATAGAGGGAAAAGGATTATTTAACCTTTTCTATTTCTTTTACAATATTCTCAACAATTTCTTGTATAGGTTTTTCTCCATTCACTTGTGTATAGATTCCCATTTCTTTGTAATAGTCTACTAAAGGAGAAGTTTGTTCTTCATAAACTTTTAACCTATTTCTAATTGTTTCTAAATTATCATCTGGTCTTTGATACAATTCACTTGCACAACTATCACAGACATTATCTTCTTTTGGTGGCACATCTAATCCATAAATCGCTCCACAGTTTTTACACATTTTTCTTTTCACTGTTCTCTTTTCTATAATCTCATCAGAACAAAAAACATCTACTACAATATTCATAGTTCTTATTTCATTCAATTTTTTAGCTTGTACAATTGTTCTTGGAAATCCATCAAGAATAAAATCATCATCTGATAATCCTTTTGCCAACAATCTAATAATAAGTTCATCTGGGACCAACATTCCTTTTTCCATAAACTCCTTTGCTTCTTTTCCTAAATCACTTTCATTTTTTACTTCTTCTCTTAACAGATCTCCTGTAGAAATATGTTTCAAATTTAATCTTTTTGACAATAATTTAGCTTGCGTCCCTTTCCCTGACATTGGTTTTCCTAATAGTACGATTTTCATATTCTTCAAATCGTCTTCATGTATATAAATAAGTTTCTATATTGTCGTACATAAGATTTTATAAACTGACTTTCTAATATTGTTAAAGGTGTAAGTATGGGAATATTAAACAGATTTTCTTTCAATGCAAATTTAGGAGGTATGGCTGGTGGTAAAGGTTTAATTGGTATATATGTTGTTTCTAAACTAAAATATGCAAAAGTTCCATTTAAAGTTTTAAGGCCAAACAATTCAATAAGAGAAAATGAAAAACCTGCTTTAAGTTCAAGAGCTTCAAAATTATTTTTTGATGCTGAAGTTTTTGATACAAAAGATGCAACTTCTATTTATCCTTTATTAGAACCTCATATTGAATATTACATTTTTGAAGAAGCTCATATGGTTGAAGATACAGCTAATTTCCTAGGTGTTCTTGAAGAATTAATTGATGCTAGAGTAAGTATGAATATTTTAGCATTAACAAATGATACTGGTGCAAGAATATTTCCAATTGCTGCTTATTGTTTGTCTAGAGGTGCAACTATTAGAAAACATTTTGGAGTTTGTCAACATTCAGATCTTTGTAGGTCAAAAGCTGTTTATTCTCAATTAATTGATGGTGAGGGTAATGTTATAGAAGACGCAGGTCCTATAATTGCAACTGGAGATGTTGATGGTTCTAAAGAAGAAAAACTACAAGGTAAAGTAGATTATCAGCCAAGGTGTAGAGGTCACTTTGAGTTTGATATACCAAGAGCTAAATCTTATTCTGGAGGAATTTTTATTCCTGATCCAATAAGGCTTCCTAGAGAAGAATTGCCTTTCTGGTTAGTTCAAAGACAAAGCTTAGTTAGGGAAAAATTAGAAAAAAGGGTTAATAATAATTTTCAAAATAATAGTCCTTTTTTAGCTGATTATCCTAGTTCACATTTAATAACAGAATTAAGACAAAGAGCAGAACAAAGGGTGAAAACATACTTTAGAAGGAGATCAAAATGAAAGTAGCATTAATTGGAGCACATGGAACATTCAAAACAACTTTAATTTATTTTTTAGCTGGGGTACTAAAAGCAAAAGGAAAAAGTGTTGGAATTATTAGAGAGGTTGTAAGATCATGTCCTTATTTTAGGCGAGGTCATGGAAACATTTTAGCACAGAATTGGATTTTATTAACTCAATCTCAATTAGAAAGAGAGTATCAAGATAAATTTGATTTTGTAATTTGTGATAGGAGTCTTATTGACAATTTTATTTATGCTAGAGAAGCTTATGAAAATGAAGAACAAGAATTACCTCAATGGATTGAACCTTTTGTAATGCATCATGCAAAAACTTACAACTTTTTATTTAAAACTCCAATTTCTGAACAAGGATTAATTGAAGATCAAGTTAGATCTACTGACAGAGAATGGCAACTTGATATTGATCGCAAGATTAAAGAATATTTGAAAGAAAAAGAAATTAAATATATTGAGTTACCTAAGTCTGAGGCTGAAAGATTTGATGAAATTCTTGAATATGCTACTAGGCAAGCAAGGTTTATGGCGAACAAAATTATTGATATGGATGTGCAGACAAAGATTATTTAATTTTTTTATTAGTTAAGTTTATAAAAACTTATTTTATCCTAAATCTCATGCAAAAAGCAATAGCTCTTTTATCTGGTGGAATAGATTCACCTGTAGCAATTCATAGAATGAAAGAACACTTTGACATAGTCGCTGTTCACTTCCACCAACTACCTTTAACTGGGGAACATGAAATTGAAAAAGTAAAAAAATTATCAAAAAAACTTAATGTTAAAAAGATTTATTTAATTTCTTTTGCTGATGTTTTCAAAGCTTTAGTAGAAAAATGTAATCCTAGGGACTATTTTATTCTTTCAAAAATTGCAATGTTTAAAGCAGCAGAGTTTATTGCAGAAAAAGAAAAAGCAGAATTCCTAATCACAGGAGAAAATCTTGCACAAGTTTCTTCACAGACATTAACTAATTTAAAATCTATTGAATCTCAACTCAAATTAAAAATATTAAGGCCTTTACTTACTTTTGACAAACAAGAAATTATTAACTTTGCAAGAGAAATTGAAACTTATGAGATTTCAAAAGGTCCTGAGATATGTTCATTATTAGGTCCAAGTAATCCTTCAACAAAATCTTCAGTTTATAGAATAGAATTAGAACTTCAAAAATTAGACTTAAATAAATTAATTCAAGAAAAAATTGCAGAAGCTAATATCCTCTAATTTCAACTACTTCAAAATATTCCGAACAAATTTCTTTAAATATATTTAATTCCTCAGGAGTATATATTGCTTCATTTTTTAATTCTTCTTTTAATATTGGATTTCTTTTTTCAAATTGTTGTAATACATATTTTTTACTTCCTTTCAACCATTCACATATTTCTTTTAAATCTTCATCATTAGTTAAACTTCTAACTAAAGTTGTTCTAAACTCATAATCTTTTCCAGAATTTTTAATCAATTCTACACTTTCTTTAATTTTTTCTTTATTACAAACAACTCCACAAGCTTCTTCATATTTATCTAATGAACTTTTTATATCCATTGCAATAAAATCAACATAAGGAATCATTTTTTTAAGTATTTTCGGTCTTGTTCCATTACTATCTATTTTTACTAAAAAACCTTTTTCTTTGACTTTCATAATAAACTCTAAAAGTCCTTCACTTAATGTTGGTTCTCCTCCTGTTATTGTAACAGCATCTAATTTTCCTTTTCTATCATCTAAAAATTTTAGAATTAATTCTTCATCAAGATTTTCTCCTTCATTAGAATTCAAAGCTAATTCTGGATTATGGCAAAAAGGACATCTAAAATTACATTTAGAAAGAAAAAGAACAGAAGTAATCTGTCCAGGATAATCTATCAAAGAACTTCTAATTATCCCATTAAACTTCAACATTTTTCACTTCCAAAATCTCTGTTTCAGAGACTTCCTTTTTACTATTGAAAGCCTCCAGAGTTCTTCCATATTTACTTTCTAGACTTGCTTTCATACAAAAGGTCTTTCTATCGAAAAACTCTGCCTTTTTCCCTTTGTTCCAATGTTCAACAGGTCTATGGTATCCAACTACTCTACTATATACTTCACACTTTTTTTCACATTTGCTCATTTTTTTCACCTCCTTTTACTTTAACAACTGCTTCATAAGGACATTCATGATGTTCTCCTGCAATGTATCCATGTTCTGGACAAATACTAAATGTTGGAGTTATTGTATAGTAAGGGATTCTATATGTATGTGCAATCCTCTTAACTAATTTTTTACACGCTTCTACATCATCTATTTTTTCTCCAATAAAACAATGAAATACTGTTCCACCAGTATACTTACATTGTAATTCTTCTTGGCTATCCAATGCTTCAAAAATATCATCTGTTGCATTTACTGGAAGTTGTGAACTATTTGTATAATATGGTTCTTCATCTCCAGCTGTAATAATATTTGGATATTTCATCTTATCGATTCTAGCTAATCTATAACTAGTACCTTCTCCTGGGGTAGCTTCTAAATTGTAAATATGTCCAGTTTCTTCTTGGTATTGTTGTAATTTTGATCTCATAAAATCTAAGACTTCAATTGCAAAATCTCTTCCTTCTTTTTCAATCATATCTTTTTTCAAGAAATTCAAACAACATTCATTCATTCCAATTAATCCTATTGTTGAAAAATGGTGGTCTAAGTTTTCTAGATATCTTTTTGTGAATGGCAACAATCCATATTCCATATATCTTGTAACAACTTTTCTTTTAATTTCTAAAGAATTTTTCCCCATATCCATAAGTATTCCTAATCTTCTAAAGAATTCTTCTCTACTTTTGCTTACTTCTCCTAATCTTGGAAGATTAATTGTAACAACTCCAATAGATCCTGTATTTTCTCCTGAACCAAACAATCCTCCAGTTTTATTTCTCAGTTCTCTAACATCTAATTGCAATCTACAACACATACTTCTTACATCTGTCGGTTTCAATTCACTATTAACAAAATTTTGGAAATAAGGGATACCATATTTTGATGTCATTTCAAATAACATGTTTGAATTTTCACTATCCCAATCAAAATCTTTTGTAATGTTATATGTAGGAATTGGGAATGTAAATATTCTTCCATCAGCATCTCCTTCCATCATACATTCCATAAAAGCTCTATTGATCATATCCATTTCTTTTTGATAATCTTTATATTTTGATTCTTGTCTTTGTCCAGCAATTATTACTTTTTCTTCTCTCATATCTTCAGGAACTGTCCAATCAAATGTAAAATTAATAAATGGTGTTTGTGTTCCCCATCTACTAGGTGTAGCTATGTTAAAAAGCAGTCTTTGCATTTGTTGTTTAACTTGTTTGTAAGTCATATTATCTACTCTTACATAAGGAGCAAGATAAGTATCAACAGATGACAAAGCTTGTGCTCCTGCCCATTCATTCTGCATAGTACCTAAGAAGTTAACCATTTGTCCAATTACTGTATCAAAATGTTTTGGTTGTTTTGTTTGTAATTTTCCATAAACTCCTCCAAAACCTTCTTCTAAGAGTTGTCTTAATGACCAGCCCGCACAATTATGAGCTAACATTCCATTACAATTAAAAGTTCTTGTTTCAGTTGTAATATCATAGACATATTCATCATCATTTTCGATAGCTTCAATCTTTCTAAAATGTGAATGAGATTTAAGTTTATATGAATCTCTTTTAGAATATTTAAAACTACTATCTATCTTCAAACATTCTGTAAATAATTTCTTTTTTCTTTCAGGAATATAGAATGTTAATGAATATAGTTGTTTACTTGGTTTTATTATTAGTCCTTTATATTCTCTTTCTCCATATCCATCAATAGTTAACAAAGAAGAATTTATTCCTTCTAATTCTAACCAAAATTGAATTTGACTTAAAAGAGTTTTTGAAGTCATCCTTAAATTAGCTCTTGAAACCCATGGGTCATCATTTCTAATTACTCCATCTCCGTCAATTACTCCTGAGATCATTGCTCCGATAACTTCTGACTTAATACTTAACATATTCATTGGCAAATTTTTATTATATGCATAAGGTCTTATTTGTGATATTATCTCTTGTAACTCTTCAGATAAAGAAATAGTTTTTATGTACAAGATATTATTCCCTTCTTGAATCATTTGCATTCCTGAATTACTTTTATTACTATTCAAGTTAAAATCTACTTCAGAATAAACTAAATAATTCACTAACTTTCTAAATTCTCTACTATCTGACATTTCAAAAACTAAATTTTTATCTTTAAAATATCCTTCAGCAATAAAAAGTCCTACAAACCATCCATCTTCTACACTTAAATTATCTTTAAAATTTTGTTCAATTTCAAATGCAGGAGTTAATGCATAGTTAGTTAATTTTACTTCCTCTGCTTTTATCTCTTTTCTTTTACTCAAATTTGGCAAAGTTTCTTTATCTAAACCAAACCTTTGTTCACAAGATTTACACTTAAAATAATCTTTTCCAATTTTATTTGTTCTATTCTTTATAACATTATTTCCTTCACATCCAGGACAGGAAATAATTTGTTTTTCATCTTCTAATGTAATAAAAGGATGATCATTTGTCACAACTAAGTTTTTCCCATTAAAAGTGTTCAATGAAATTAATGGTTTTGTTGTTTTATGTCTAAGAACTCTTTTAAGATCTGTCCAACCTTTTTCATCAAATATCTCATATTCATTTGTATACTTAATCTCAAACCCATTTTCATGATCAACTTTAGATTGAGTTAACTTATATAATTGTTCAAAACTTAATACTAATGGACTTTTTGTTTTCTTATCTCTAACTACAATAACTTCATTTCTATAAAATGAATATCCGCTAAACATACTCAAATCATGTAAGTGAAAATCTCCATTAACATGTGCATTTTTTATTTCAGCAGGATAAATATTATTCAACCAATAATTAGCTGTAATTTTTCCAGATATATATAAAATCAAACCACCAAGAGAAAAACCAACATTACTATTTTCATTTACTCTCCAATCAATTTGATCAAGATATTCTTTCATAGTACCTTCAACATCTAGAAGAACTTTCTTACTTTCTCTTTCTCTTCTTCTATTTTCTCTATAAATAATAAAGGCTTTTGCTATTCCTTGTTCACCTTCTTTTATTAACACATCTTCAATACAATCTTGAATATCTTCGACTGAAGGAATTTGATAAGGATTTCTTTCTTCTACTATTCTTGCAACTTTCTGTGCAAGTTCTTTTGCCATTTCTTTATTGCCTACTCCAGTTGCTTTCATAGCACTGAATATTGCTTCTGCTATTCTTTCTTTGTTAAAAAGAATAATACTTCCATCTCTTTTTTTTACATGTGATACCATTTTTACTCCCCTAAATTATTTTTTGTATTTCGGCTTCAAGTTCTTGTATATCTCCAATATCTTTGTGTATTGAAGCATACCTGATATAAGCAATTTTATCAGTTTTTTTCAACAAACTTAAGACCCATTTCCCCAACACTTTACTTTCAATTTCATTTACTTTATAGTTTCTTACTTTTCTCTGTAATCCATCAACAATATTATCTATTACTTCCATTGTCACTGGTCTTTTTTCGAAGGCTCTTACAAAACCTTCTTTGAGTTTAACTCTACAAAAGGGTTCTTTTCTTCCATCTCTTTTTATAACATAAACAGGAAATTCTTCAACTCTTTCATATGTTGTAAATCTTTTGTTACAGCCCAAACACTCTCTTCGCCTTCTTATTGATTTCCCTTCTTCAGTATTCCTTTTGTCTAGAACTTTGATTTCTGGGCTTGCGCAGTATGGACATTTCATTTTTCAGTAACAACAAGATATAGTATATCTCCTCTCTTCACTCTACCATATCTCGTATTATTGTCTTTATAAAGATTTTTATATTTTAGAATATAATTTGCATGTAATTCAAAAGAAGTAACTAAAAAAATTAAAAGTTTTAATAAATTGCACCAGAACAATCACTAACATAATGTTCATCATTTCTACATTCAACAACTCCAAATAATTGTTCTCCTGCATGATTTTCTGTAATATATTCTTCTTTCTCAGATAAAAATACTACTCCCTCTTCTTCCATTTTATCTTCTTCTTCTTGAGAAATTAGCCATAAATCAAAATCAGCATATGCATTTGCTGTACTCATTTGTTCTCCATTCTCATAATTATCTCCAATAAAACAAAAACTTAGAAATCCTGGTTCTCCATTACATGTAGCTTGTGAAGCTATATATCCAGTTGTACCAAATATTTCTTTATTGTTCATAACCATTTCTATTGTACCATAATTATCAAAACATGCTCTATAATCAATAGTTGTACAAATAATTGTATTATCTTCTTCATTAATTCTTTCTAAATTACTTTTAATTGCATAACAACTTGGTCTTTCATCTCCACTTGGAGATACATTCCATCCAGCATCATAAGAATCACAAGGATCATAACTTTCTAAATCTTCTCCAGTATCTTCAGTAGCTTCTATATATTCAGAAACCTCATTTTCATTAACTCTATTCAGGGCATAATCTGAACAACCTGATTCTAAACATCCTGCGACTGCAATTCCTAACGTTAATATTGTTTCTCTCATTTTTTCCTTATATTTATTATTATTATAATAATATAAGGGTCAAATTAATCATTTATAAAACTTTCGTTTTTGTAACTACTGATAAGAAACAACAAAAAGCCCCAGCCGTGATTTGAACACGGGATCTCTTGCTTACCAAGCAACTTAGCGAATTTCTTCTGTGCTATACCAGGCTAAGCCACTGGGGCAATAGAACATTATTTTCTTCTTACATTTATAAAATTTACCTAAATCTTTTTATACCTTAAAAACTCAAAAATCAATATGGAACCAATAGATAACATAAAAGAGGACATAGCACAGCTACAAAGTTCATGTGATGAGTTAATTCAAGCAATTAATTCTTCAAATCAAGTATTAGCAACAAACAAACTACAATTAATAAAACAAAACTTAAGAAAAATTAGTCTTTCTTTGGACAAAGAATTTTCTTGGTTGATTCCTCAAGAACCTGAACAATAATTTCTTCTTTCAAATTTTCTTCTTTTACTTTGTAATCTAAAAGAACAACATCTAAACCAATAGCATTTTCTTTTGAATGTTTAAAGTCTCCTTTGTAAACTCCTTGCTTTACAAAAGCCATAGAAACTTCATCACCAACTTTAATTTCTATTTCATCAATTGCTTTAGAACCTTCACCTGGTTCTTCACCATTTACAAAAACAAGTATACCTGAGAAATTTGAACTATCAACCTCTTTTATTTCATTTAATATCAATCCCTTTTCTAGTTCATTTGTTTCAGCGTTAAGAAATTCTTCTAATACATATATAGGTTCTAAACCTTTTCTTTTTAGAATTCCATCTATCACTGCCATTACTGTGTTTCCTTTTATTTTCATTGTTTTCATATTGTATAAAAAGAAAATTAACTCTTTTTAAGAGTTTTGAAAAAATAAAAAATGCGAGGGAAGGGATTTGAACCCTCGAACTCACTAAGAGACAGGATATCTTACGATTTGATTACATCCATATGTAATCTATCTCAGATGAGACTCTGGTCTTAAGTTTCGCAAACCTACAAGTACTTTGTGCAAGTTACCTGCGCATATAGTCTGAAACCAAAACCTTGATTTCATTTGACCAGACTTTGCTACCCCCGCATTGCATTACAATTTATTTGTTTTATTTAAAAAACTTTTGTTTCGTTCAGAATTTCATATCTAATAACTTATTTCAAACTTAATAATAGCTTCCTAAGAGTTTCTGAAATTTTTTCAATTTTTCTGAAAATTTTCCATAAAGAAATAATCAGGTCCAAGCCAAGGGGAGATTGACTTGAACCTTCATCAGTATAATGGAGGTGAGGTGTTGCATCCTCTTTTTACCACCTTAGAGAACATTAGTTCATTTTCATTTATAAATAAATAGAATACTATATACATACAGTCTTTCCATAAAGCTTATAAGTAATTACTTTTAATCGAGGTACTAATGGGTATTTTAGTTTTGAACGGGCCAACATGGTTCTGGGGGATTGATGTTATTTTTGCACTTGTATTTACTCTAGTAACAATTCTAATTGCTTTAATGAGTTTTAAGGCATACAAGTTAACAAAAGAGCCTAAATACAAATTTTTCAGTTTATCCTTCATTTTAATTTCATTATCATTTTTAGTATTTTCAATTTTTAATTCAATATTAATTTTCCATCTTTCGGACAAAATAAATTTACTTTTATCTGCTTTTGATTTTGCATTTTTCATTCAAGTATTCCTAACTTTGTTAGCTTACATGATTTTAATAATAATTACTTTCAAAATAAAGGATCCTAAGGTTGTATCTTTATTATTAGCTCTTTTACTTTTATTCATTTTATTTTCACACCAATATACTTTGAAGTATCATTTAACTTCTTTAGTATTGTTATCTTTCTTATCTTTCCAATTTTTTATTAACTATCAAGAAAAGCAGAATAAAAATTCAAACTTAGTTTTCACTTCCTTTTACTTATTAGCTTGTGCAGAGTTATTTTACATAATTAACATTTTCACTACAGAGTATCTTTATGTTGTTGGGCAATTAATTCAATTGTTAGGTTTCCTAGTTTTATTTTATATGTTTATGAGGGTTTTACATTATGGTAGCACGAAGAGAAAAGCTTGATATTATAAAGGACATCTTGGAATCCATTCGTGATAAAGGTGGAACCATTAAACCAACTCATTTACTTTACAAATCAAATCTTTCTCATGATTCTATGAAGCGATATGTCGGTGATTTAATTCAAAAGGAGTTAGTTGAAGAACTTGAAGAAAAGAGAGGAAAGAAATATACTATTACTAACAAAGGTTTAAAATTCTTATCTGATTACCAACAAATAAAAGAATTCACAGATTCTTTTGGTTTCTAATCAAAAAAATACTTAAATAAGAAAGTCTATGACATTAACATGAAAGTTCCTAAATCTCTAAAAACCTGGTTTTTAGTTCATTTCATTATTGATTATATTATTGCAATTCCTTTATTCTTTTTCCCTGTTTATTCTTTAACTTTATTAGGTTTAGAAACAATAGATCCTGTTACAGCAAGATTAGTAGCTGCAGCATTATTTGCAGTTGGTGGAATTTCATTATTAGCTAAAGAAAAGTCTAAAGAAACTTACAACACTTTACTAACTTTAAAATTAATTTGGTCAGGAACTGCAATCTTAGGTTTACTACTTTCAATTTTCCAAGGTTATCCAAAGATTCTTTGGGTTTTTGTAGTTATATTTGGTATTTTCTTTGAAATTTGGTATTATTACAAAAAAAAATTAGGTCTATGAGGTAGGCTATTGATAAGATAGATTTAGGAAATAAACTTTTTTTAAGTTTTTTGACCCTATACGTATAAGCCATTACCTTTTCACACCTAATTGACAATTACCTGGAAATTTTATTTTTATAAACTTATCGAAAAGATTAATTTTTTAAAGATAAAAGAAATCAAAACATTATGAAAAAGATAATAATTTTATTCTTACTAATTTTTTTAGTAGCTTGTTCTACTGGACAAACTGAAGAAGTAGAAACTGAGGAAGTAGAAACTGAAGAAGTAGTTCAAGAGGAGACAGAAGAAATGGATTATACTTACAAGGTAAAGGTTGAAACCAATAAAGGTGATTTTACAATTGGTTTATATGAAGACACACCAATATCTACGAACAACTTTCTTAAGCTTGTAGAAGAAGGATTTTATGATAGTTTAACTTTCCACAGATATGAACCTGGATTTGTAATTCAGGGTGGAGATCCAAATGGTGATGGGACTGGTGGAAGTGAAGATTCAATTGAATTAGAAGTTATTGGCAAATCTCATTCCAGAGGAACAGTTGGTATGGCAAGGTCAAATGATCCAAATAGTGCAAGTTCTCAATTCTTTGTAAACTTAGCTGATAATACTTTCTTAGATGAAGGTTATGCTGTCTTTGGAGAAGTTATTGAAGGAATGGATGTTGTAGATGAGTTAAGGGCTGGAGATACAATGAATAAAGTTTCTATGATATAACTTTATTCTACAAGTGCATCTACACCTTTTCCATGTTTCTTTTGGCAGGCACTACAAACTGCTTTTTTCTTAACAAAAGTTCCTACAATCTTACCTAAGAAACTTTTTTCAATTTTTCCTTTACATAAAACACATTTCATGTTTCTAATTACTTAATTTCACTTTAAATATCTTCCTACAAAAACCTTATAAACACTCCATAAATTTTCTTCTTATATGTTTGAAGATATTTTAACAAAAACCTTTTATGGTAATCAGATTGAGGTATGGTTATTTGCATTTATTTTAATATTTTGTGCTATATTAACTGGAAAAATTCTTTATTGGATATCTTCTAATGTTTTAAAAAAATTAACTAAAAAAACAAAAACTAAAATTGATGATATTATTATAGATATGATTGAAGAACCAATTCTTCTAGCTTTGACTTTAGCAGGAATTTGGTTTGCTTTAAGATTTTTATCTTTTTCAACAGCTGTAGATTCAGTAATTGGAAGTATTTTTCAAGCTTTGATCATTGCAAATATAGCTTGGTTGTTAACAAGATTATTTGATGCTTTCTTTAAAGAATACATAATTCCTTTATCTGAAAAAACTGAAACTGATTTAGATGATCAACTTTTACCTGTTTTAAGAAAAGGTGTAAAGATTATTGTATGGACTATTGCTATTATTATTGCACTAAATAATGCTGGTTACAATGTTGGAGCTTTGTTAGCTGGTTTAGGTATTGGAGGTTTAGCTTTTGCAATGGCTGCTAAGGATACTCTTTCAAATATATTTGGTGGTTTTACTATTTTTGCAGACAAACCTTTCAAAATAGGAGACAGAATTATTATTTCTGGTATTGATGGTACAGTAAAAGAAATTGGTTTAAGGAGTACTAGGTTAGTAACTTTAGAAGGAAGAGTTGTTACAATTCCAAATTCTAAGTTTTCAGAAAATCCTGTTGAGAATATTTCTTTAGAACCTTCTAGGAAGGTAAAAATTATCTTAGGTTTAACTTATGATACTACTGAAAAACAAATGGAAAAGGCTATGAAAATCTTAAAAGAAATAGCTTCAAAGAATAAAAATTTAGAGAAAAAAATAACTGTTGCATTTTCAGAGTTTGCTGATTCTTCAATGAACATTTCTTTAACTTATTTTATTAAGAAATCTTCAAATATTTTAGAAACTCAAACAGAAGTTAATATGGGGATTTTAAAACAATTTAATAAAAATAAATTAGATTTAGCTTTCCCTTCCCAAACTGTTTATCATAAATGAGTATTTTCTCTCCCACAACACTTAAAAATCTTCAATTTATCTTTCTAAGCATGGTTAAACGAATAGCTGTAGTAGAAAAGGATAAATGTAATCCCTTGTCTTGTGGAGATTATCTTTGTATGAGAATGTGTCCTCTAAATAGACAAGGACAGGAAGCTATTACAAAAGGTCCAGATGGCAAAGCTCAGATTAATGAAGAACTTTGTACTGGTGTTTGTAGCATTTGTGTAAATGTATGTCCTTTTGGAGCTATTCACATGGTTAAGCTTCCTGATAAACTAACTCAAAAACCTATTCATAGATATGGTCAAGATTCTTTTATATTATACAATTTACCTTTACCTTCTTCAGGAAAAGTTTTAGGTATTTTAGGTAGAAATGGTATTGGTAAAAGTACTGCTCTAAAAATATTATCAAATTCATTAACTCCTAATCTTGGAGATTCAAAAAAAGAAGATCCAAAAATTGACGAACTTATCAACATGTACAGGGGATCAGAGATTCAAAGTTTCTTAAAAAAATTAAAAGCTAAACAAGTAAAGATTGCTTACAAACCTCAAGCTGTACATTTAATTCCAACTCAAATTGAAGGGACTGTTAAAGAACTTTTAGACAAATCTAATGAGAATAATAAACTTGAAGAAATTTCAGAAAAATTAGATCTAAAAAAATTATTTGATAGAGAAGTTTCAGCTCTTTCTGGAGGAGAATTACAGAGGCTAGCTATTGCAGCAACTTTACTTAGAGATGCAAACTTTTACTTCTTTGATGAACCTGCTTCTTTCTTAGATATTACTTACAGGATTAAGGTTGCAAAAATAATTAGAGCTTTAGCAAATGAAGAGACTTCTGTTATGGTTGTTGAACATGACTTAGCAACTTTAGACTACATTTCTGATCAATTACAAATTTTATATGGTGACGCAGCTGTTTATGGTATTGTTTCACAAATTAAATCTGTAAGAAGAGGTATAAATGAATATTTAGATGGATATCTTCCTGACGACAATGTTAGATTTAGAGATTATAAAATTAAATTTAACAAGGGTATTGAAAGATATGTAAATAGACCTGTACTATATTCCTGGCCAGATTTAGAAAAAGAATTTGAAACTTTCAAATTAAAAGTAAATGCTGGTGAGTTAAGAAAAGGTGAGATTTTAACTATTACTGGTGGAAATGGTTTAGGAAAAACTACTTTCTTGAAAATGCTTGCTGGTATTATTAAACCTACAAAAGGAAAAATTGATTCTACTATTAAAATTGCTTACAAACCTCAAGACATTAAACCTGAAGCTGGAACTGTAAATGAATGGTTACACAAATATGCTAAAGACAAAGAGAGTGGTTGGTTTGAGAAAAATATTTTAGAAAAATTAAACTTAAAGAAAATAATTAACTCTAATATTGCAGATTTATCTGGTGGAGAACTACAAAAAGTATTTGTTGCTATAACTTTATCTTTAGATGCAGATGTGTATGCTTTTGACGAGCCTTCAGCTTTCATTGATGTTGAAGATAGAATTCATGTAGCTGAGGTTATTAGAGATTTTATGAACAAACAAGATACTTGTGCAATTGTAGTCGATCACGATATTCAATTTATAGATTATATTGGAGATTCTATGTTAGTTTTCAATGGTGAGCCTAGTAAAGAAGGTCATGTTAAAGGTCCATTAACAAAAGAAGAAGGTATGAACGAAGTTCTAAAGATGCTGGACATTACTTTTAGAATTGATCCTGAGTTTGGCAGACCTAGGATTAACCAACCAAATTCTCAATTAGACGCTAAACAAAAAAAAGAAGGAAAATATTATTATACTTAAAATGTTAGTTGTTGATACATATTTAAAGGAATTCAAAGGTAAAGGGATTGGTCTAGTTTCTAATCAACATATAAAAAAAGGTCAAAAGGTTTGGGTTTACAATCCAATTATAGATATAAATATAGATAAAAATAAAATTCCAAAGGAGGCTAAGAATTTTTTTGAAAAATATGGAGTTGAATTAAAATCAGGTAGTTTAATTCTAAATACAGATGATGCTCGTTTTATTAATCATTCAAAGAAACCTAACTTAAAAAATATAAGTCCTTTAGAATCAAATATTGCTTTAAGAGACATTTCTCCTGGAGAAGAATTAACAATTGATTATTCTACATTTGATATTAATGAAATAAATTTTGAAATTCTTGATTAATCATAAAAAAGAAATAATAAATAAACTTAACCTAAGTTCCACTTTTCAACTTCATCAAGATCTTTTTGAGCTTCTTTTTTCATATTTTCAAGAACATTTTCTTTGATATATTTTTCAACATCCTCAACATTTTCGAATCTTATTTTATGAATTTCTCCTTCTCCATTATACACACAAGAACTTAATGCATGACCTCTACAAATATCAGGTCTTTTATCATAAACTGTACATTTACCATTTTCATCTAATTTTGCACAAGGTGTTTTAAATTCTACTAACCAATCATCCTCATCATCCTTGTAAACTGATACATTTTTATGGGAAACCATCCATCTAATTTCATCCCAATCTTCAACTGTATCTGGGTCGTCTATTTCTACTGTCACATCTCTACAACATGCTGCATCCGGACATTGTTCGCAATTTATCATAAGAGACATTTTCAAATTTTATCATTTAAATATTTTTCTCATACTCTTGCTATAATTCTTTACTAAAACAAACAAAGAAACAATAATCATTGCTAAAGACATCCACTGTCCAACACTAAAACTCCAATATAATATATCTTCTCTATAGAAATCTAGGACAAATCTACCTATTCCCATCAACAAAATTCCACTCCAAAATATAAGTCCTTCTTTAAACTTTATTGACGATAAACTCCACAAAAATCCTCCTATAGCAAACCTTTTCAAAGCACTATAAATAACATAAGGATGTCTACAAGACTCATCTCCAAAATCCACACACCAAGCAACTTCAGTTACTCTGCCTACTAACTCTCCATTAACAAAATTGGCTAATCTTCCTAAACCTAAAGCTAAGATTCCAGGAACTGTTAGAATATCTGCAACTTTCAAAAAACTTATTTTTTTATTTTTACAATACCAATAAGCAGCAACGACAACTCCAACTAAACCTCCATGGTAAGCCATTCCTCCTTCCCAAAGAAAAAATATTTTCCAAGGTTCCAACAAATAATAATTAGGCTCCCAAAATACAACATGGAACAATCTAGATCCTACAATTACACCTAACATCAAATAAAAAACAAAGTCATAAACTTCATCTTTTTTTAAGTCTATTTCTCGACGATAAAACATTAACCAAACTATGCTCAAAATAAATCCAATTACATATACTAATCCATAGTATCTTATCTCCAATCCTCCCAAATTTAACAAGACTGGATTCAAATCATGTACCCACATAACAACTCTCAAGTTCTTGAAATATATAAGATTTCCCTCGAGAAAACATAAAGTTTAAATACTAACAAGGGCTATATATGTTTACTAGTTTATATAACTAGAATATACGAGGTGAAAAAAATGGGAAAAATTCTTGTAAAGTGTGGGATAAAAAGAGCAGCAGGATACTTATACTTCTTAAATAAGAAGGGTGATGTTGCTAGAGTAAAGATGAAAAGACCTGGAATGAAGGGTTCATTCAAACAGCAAGTTGTTGTTAAGTGTGGCGTCAAAAGAGAGCCTGGAATGTTATACTATATCGATAAAGCAGGTAATGTAGCTTGTACAAAAATGGCTAGAGGCGGCAAAAAGAAAAAGAAAAAAGCTAAGAAAAAGAAAGCTAAGAAAAAAGCTGTTAAAAGAAAGGTCAAGAAAAAAGCTAAAAAGAAAAAGGCTAAAAAGAAAAAGGTAAAGCGAAAAGCAGCAAAGAAGAAAGTTAAGAAGAAGAAAAAAGTGAAGAAGAAAGCTAAGAAAAAAGTTAAGAGAAAAGCTGCAAAGAAAAAGCCTAAAAGAAAAGCTAAAAAGAAGAAGAGAAGATAAATTTCTTTTTTATTTTTTATTTAATTTTTACAATTCTTACAATATTTTTGACCAAAATACAAAACTTGTTTTTCTCTACTACCATATCTATAAACTGTAATTCCTTTACATTTATTCTTCCAAGCCAACATATATGCTCTCTTTACATCACCTATAGTTGCCTTATTTGGTAAGTTTATTGTTTTTGATACTGCATTGTCAACATGTTTTTGAAAAGCTGCCTGCATCTCTATATGTCTCTCTAATGGAATCTCCAATGATGTTGCAAATAATTTCTTTACTGGTTTTGGAACACTAAGTATTCCTTTTAATGTTCCTTTCTTTACAATATTTTTCATCATACCTTTTTTATAGAATCCATTAAATCTTGCTATTTCTTCAAATGTTTTATTTATTTCCAATAGTTTCATTCCATTTAATATTTCTCTCATATAAGCTACAGCAAACAAAGGTTCAATTCCTGATGAACAACCTGCAATAATACTAATACTACCTGTAGGTGCAATTGCTAACAAACTTGCATTCCTCCTTTTTTTCTTAATACTACTTCTTTTATAATTTGGAAATGCTCCTTTTTCTCTAGCTAATTTCTCAGACTCTTCTATTGCTGTTTTTTTAACAAACTTCATTACACTATCAGCTAATTTTACTGCTTCTTTAGAATCATATGATATTCCTAATTCAATTAACATATCTGCCCAACCCATTACACCTAAACCAATTTTTCTATTTGTTAGACACATTAATTCTATTTCTTTTGTTGGATATTTATTTACTGATACAACATTATCTAAGAACCTAACTCCTATTTTTACAGACTTTGCTAATTTTACCCAATTCACTTTTCCATTTTTTGTAGTCTTAGAAAGATTAACTGAACCTAAACAACAAGATTCTCTTTCAAGGAGTGGGACTTCTCCACAAGGATTTATAGCTGTAATCTTATTTATTTTCTTAAGACAATGTTTTCTATTAATCTCATCAATAAATAAAACTCCTGGTTCACCATTTTCCCAAGAGTTTGCACAAATAAAATCAAAAACTTCTCTTGAACTAAATTTCTTCACTCTATTTCCTTTTTCATCTTTTAACCAATAATTTTGTCCATGAATTACTTTTTTCATAAAATCATCGGTAATAGCGACTGAAATATTAAAATTTTTCAATTTATTTTTTTCTTTTGCACAAATAAATTCTAAGATATCTAAATGAGAAATATTTAAAACTCCCATCATAGCTGCTCTTCTGATTCCACCTTTTTTCATAGTCTCTGCAGCTTTATCAAAAATATGCATAAATGAAACTGGGCCTGAGGCTTCTCTATTTGTACTTTTTATCAAACTTCCTTCAGGTCTAATTTTTGAGAAAGAATATCCTACTCCTCCTCCACTCTGAAATATTAAAGCTGATTTTTTCAATGTTTCAAATATATCTTCTATTGAGTCAGGTAGATCTAAAACATAACAAGCACATAGTTGTTTTCTAGTTGTTCCTGCATTTGTTAAACATGGTGTATTTGGCAAAAATTCTAAATTCTTCATAACTTCAAAGAATTCATTTTCCCATTTTTTCTTATCTTTCTTTTCAGCTTTTGCTACATACTTCGCTACTCTTCTAAACATTTGTTCAGGATTTTCTACAACTTCTCCTTTACTATTTCTTTTAAGATATCTTTCATTAAGAACTGTCATTGCATGTAAATTTAGGCTTAATTTATTTTCTAAATTTAGAATATTCTTAAGGTCTTTAGAATTATTTTTAATTCTTTTAATCTTCGCTTCCTCAATTTTCTTAGAAGTCACTTCTTCACCTCTATAATATATCTATTTTATTATTTTATATAACTTACTATCAAATTTTTATTTTACAAAATTTGAAAATATTTCATAAAATTTACACATACTTTCTTAAACCTGAATCTTATCTTGTTTTTTAGAAAACAAAAGATTTAAATATTTAAACATATTACACAGAATAGACTTAAAAAGGTGGAATAAAAAATGGTAAGCATAACATTATCTGTTTCAAAAGAATTAAAGCAAGAAATGGATCATTTCCCTGAAATTAATTGGAGTGCTGTTGCTAGAGAATCAATTAAGAGAAAAATAGTAATGTTAGAAAAATTTAAAGAATTTTCCAAAGAAAGTACTTTTACTAAGGAAGATGCATTAAATTTAGGAAGACAAGTAAGCTCTAAAGCACTTAAGAAACATAGAAAAAAATGATCTTAGTAATTGATGCAAATATTTTATTTTCTGCATTGATTAAAAATAGTTTTACTTCTGAATTAATGCTAAAGAATAACCTAAAATTATATTCTCCTGAATTTATTCTTGAAGAATTTTTTAAATATGAAAATTATATTCTAAAGAAAACAAAAAGAACTAAAGAAGAATTTATTGAAATTATTCATATTCTAAAAGAAATAATTATAATTATTCCTAAAGAAGATTATTCTTGTTTTATAAAAAAAGCAGAAAAAATTTCACCTGATCCAAATGATATATTATATTTTGCATTAGCTTTGAAATTAAATTGTCCAATTTGGTCAAATGATAAAAAATTAAAAGAACAAAATAAAATACTTATTTATTCAACAAAAGATATTATTGATATTCTTCAACTTCAATCTTTTCCAGATCACAAAATTCAGTAGAAAAATTATAAGCTCCAGCATTCAAGAAAACAATTTCATCCTCTTCTTTAACATTTTTTAGATATACTCTATACCTAAATAGGTCCATAGAACAAGGTGTAACACCTTTAATTACATATGCTTCTCCTTCTCCTTTCTTTAATTCTCCTTCTACCAATAATTTCACAGGAACAATCAAAGCATCCATATCTGAATTGTACACAGAAGCATCAACAATAATATTATTTTCATAGACTCTCAAAACTTTTGTAACTAATTTTACTGCTGGAGCTGCAATATATCTCCCTGGTTCAATAATCATTTTTATTTCATAAGAATTTAGCCAATCTCTAAAATCCTTCAATTTTTTCTTAATTCCTTCAACAACTTTCACATTAGTATTTGCATATACTGAAGGTAAACCTCCTCCAATATTCATATAATCTAAACTTTTCAAACACTCTTCATCAAGTACCAAAGAAATCTCTTCTTTAAGGTTCCATTCACTCATATTTTGTGTTTTTCTATGGAAATGCACACCTAATTTATCTATCTTAGAATTTTCTCTTAATTCTTTAACTCTAGAATTAATCACTTTTGAACTCATTCCAAATACAAAATATTTTTCAGTTCTCAAGCTATGTTCTTTTAACTTTAATCTCAATAACAAATTAACTTTTTCTTCATAATTCTCTAAAAATTTTAATAAAATATCTAAATCTCTTTCATTATCAACTGCAAAATAATCAATTCCTTTTGAAATTAAATCCTTTATTTCATCTTCATTCCAGCCTTGTGCTAAAAATATAACTCTTGATTTATCTTTTATATTCTTCAATTCATTTACTAAATGTACACTAAACATACAATTACTTTTTTCTTCTAAAATATTTGTAACTAAAGAATTTGTTTTTGAACTATATGAAACTAAATCGCAAATTTCTTCAATTTCATTATATTTCTCTAAAACAATATTTTTATCTAAAATAAATTTAGGCATTAATTAAACCCTCCTCATCTAAAACTTCCAAAGCTCTAATCATTGCCATTGGGAAAGTAAATGTAACATCTCCTATAACTGTAGCAATATCTGAATCATCTTTCACTTTACCCCAAGACTTTGCTTCATTAGTTGTAGCTCCTGACATTGAACCTGAAGTCTTTTGCGCTGTAGTCATATAAACTGCATACTCAGCTCCTCCATTCAATAGAGTACAAAGTATAGCATGATGCTTAGAAATGCTTCCACCCAGAGCTATAACACCTTTCTTTTCATCATGTGATGTACTCAATAAAATATTTCCAAAATCCTTCACAACATCCACTACAAAATCTTCATGGTTCTGTTGAAATAAATACAAATGGAATCCAAAAGCTCCATCAGTTATTGCAGGACAAAATATTGGAATATCATTTTTTGCAGCTTGATACAAAATAGAATTCTCATCATTTAATGTTAAACCTATTTCTTTCAATAAATCTGAAACAGCCCATCTTTTCTTCTTTTCATACAACTTGTGTAAAATTCTAGACATTTTATCTTCAAAATTCATATAACTTTCATTATTGATTGTCAAATTACCAACTCTATTAATTCCTTGTTCATGTAATTCAACATCATCACTATTAAAAGTTCCAATATTAAATTCTTCTCCAGTAGCTTTCATAAAGTCTTCTTCTAAACCACCAACTGTAGTTACAATAACATCAGCTATTCCTAATTTTATCAATTGTGCAAAGAATCCTCTCAATCCTGAAGTAACCATATTCGAAGTAAATGTTAAAAAAATCTTAGCATTATTTTTCTTCATCTTCACAAAAACTTCCGAAGCTTTATTCAATTCTATACTCTGAAACCCAACATGACCTAGCTCATTCACTAAATCTTTAACCGTAATATTCTTTTTCCATTTAAAATCTTGAACTTTTTTCATAATAAAAACCTCCAAAAATAAATTATTAACAGAATTCTAACTACCTGACCTTCTTACTGAGTCTGTAGTTAAGTATTTCATAGTTTAGAAAAATAATGTTCTGTTTATAAATCTTATCTTTTAGGTTCTATAACCTTTTCACCTACAACAAAAATTCTTCTTACTTCTAAAGCCATATTTCTTAATTTTTCGAGTTCAGTATTTGTATATCTATCATTAAATCCTATTTTATCTGGAAATATACACCTTGTTTTTACTCCTGGAAAAACTTTTTCTTGATCTATATAAAAAAATCCAAAACATAAATCTTCTTCTCTTTTTGTTAATTCTAAATATTTCTTATTACTAATCATTCCATTACCATTACTTTTTTCTTTAATTCTCATTAAAAGTGTACTCATACTTTGGTAATGGATATTATCTCCTACAATATCATAAATTACTTTTTCATTTGTATCAATAATTGAAACTCCTATTGTAGTACCTCCCCAGCATGGTTTTTTCCAATTTTTATTTATTTCTTCCTTAATAACTTCAAGGTCTGAAAAATATCTTTCATCTTCAACTCTTTGTTCTTCTGCTAATCTCATGTGTAAAGATTCTTCTAATGAGATTACAGCAACTTCATATGGATATAATCCTTGTCTTCCATTCAAAATGCCATATCTTAATGCCTCAGAAACTAATTGGTCATTCTCAGTTTTACTTCCAAGATCTCTTTCTTCATTAGAATTTCTTCTATAACTTTCTAAATATAATTCCCTTGCTTGGACTTTACATCTATCAAAAACCATAAGTTCAAAATTCAAATAACTTCTATTTAAATCTTACCATCAAGTTTAAATATCACTAAATTTCTCTTCAATCTTATGATCATAGTAAAATATGCTGAAATTGCAATCAAAGGTAAGAATAGGGTAGATTTTGAGAGAAAATTAAGAGAAAATATTAAAGATTGTATTAAGCGAAATAATATTCCTTTTGAAAAAGTTAGAAGAATGAGAGGGAGAATATTGATTTATACTGATAAAGAATGTCCTCAATTAAAAAATGTATTTGGTATAGCTTCTTTTTCATATGCAAAAAGATATTCTCAAGATTTACAAACTATAAAGGAAGAAGCATTAAAACTTTACAAGAAAGGAACTTTCAAAGTTTTCGTAAAAAGATCAGATAAAGTTCTAAAAAATTCAATGGAACTTGCTGCAGAGATTGGTGCTTATATTATTGAAAAAACAAATGCACCTGTTGATATAAAAAATCCAGAAACCAAAATTAATGTTGAATTATTTAATCACTTTGCATATTTATACACAGAAACTAATCAAGGTGCTGGTGGTTTACCTGTTGGCTCAGATTCAAATGTAATTCTTTTACTTCAAAATAAAGATTCTATTGAAGCAGGATTAAGAATTTTAAAGCGAGGTTGTTCTTTAGATGTTTACAAAGAAAAAGATATTGGCTATTCAAAATTAAAAGAGTATGAATATGGTTTTAGAATAAAAGAACTTGAAAAAATGCCTGAGAATCCAGAAGCTGTTATTGTTTCAGATAAAATAGATTCAATAAAGGATTATCCTTATTTTGTTTTAAGGCCATTAATATAAGAAAACTTTATTAATCTTCTAGCTTCATATTCATTTATGGAACACAAAATTATTGCAAATGGAAATTTTGATAATATTTGTGATTCTCAAGCATACAAAGAAGTAAAAGAATATATTAATTACTTAACTTCAGAACAAAGATTGACAATTAATGACATAAAAATAACTTTGTATGGAACTACAAAAAATCCTAAATATAACTATTACCGAAAAAAAGGTTTTTTTTCAAACTTATTAGGAAAATCAAAAGTTAAAGGTAATGCTCCTAAAGGTTATGAAAAATATGATTATGTTATTTCTCCTATGGGTTCAGTACAATTAAAAGATTTTGATTATACTACTCACTTAAATGCTGCAAAATCTTCAAATCCTTCTTTTGGTGACTGTCATGAAGTTTACTTTGCAGTATCCTTTAATTTAACAGATCAAACTCCTAATGACCTTAAATCTTATTATGAAAGATATAGAAGAAAAAAAAGTATTAGAATTTACATAACTACTTCAATAGCTGCTCAGGGTTTATCTAATTTAGCTCATTATAAAGATTTAGAAGGTAACAAATTATCTAATGGTAATGTAATTGTTTACATTAGTATTGATGAACCAACTCAAAACTTATTATTATATCCTTTAATTGATAAAGATGTAGCTTAACAGAAACTTTTTAAACTATATCTTCTTATAAACAAATATGGCTAAGCTTAAGGAAGTAGATACTATTGTTTACAAGAATACAGACTTTGATACAATAGCAGAAAGAATTTATCTATTTTTATTACAGTTAAGAGAAGAAAAGAAAATAAAATCCTTAAGATTTATTTTTTCAGGAACAATAATCCATAAAATACCAGAGAAAAGAGGTTTATTTTCAAGATTATTTTCTAAGAAAGAAGAAAACTTAGAAGATTATACTCCTTATGAAACTGTAAATTTATTTTTTGAAGATTTAGAAAAATTGCCATATTTATATTCTGATTTACTTGATGCTATTAGAGGTCAAAATCTTCATTTTGGGGAATGTCATTCTTTCATGATAAATATTTATCCTTCAAAAAAAGCCCATAGGTCAGACACTTTAAATGATATTCATATTTACACAGCATTAGTTGGTAAAGATGCTATGCAACTTGAAAAGTTAAGGGCTTTAAGATATTTGAAAGGTACTAATTTGAAAACTAAGATTTATGTTACATTTCCAGCTGGGTATGAAAAAGAATTTTTTAGGCTTGAACAAAACCTTTTTAAACCATCTATAAAACCTTGATTTCTATGAAAATATTTGTCAAAACTTTTGGTTGTGTATTCAACAAAAGAGACTCCGAAAACATAAAAGGAGTTTTATCTAATAATGACTTTGAAATTGTAAATACCGAGGAGAAAGCTGATATTATTATAGTTAATTCTTGTGGAGTTAAAGATCAAACTCAAAGTAAAATAATTTTCTATATTGAATCATTAAACAAACCTGTTTATCTTGGAGGTTGCTTACCTAAAATATTAGATCTAAAAAATCTTAAAAATGTTAAAGGTGTTTTTGATCCCAATACAATTATGGATTTACCAAAACAAATTAATGAAGAGATCAAAGAAAACTTTTCATCTGACAAAATTAACAAATTAAAACTTCCTGTTCAACAGGATAATAAAGATTTATTGATTATTCCAATTTCTGAAGGTTGTTTAGGGGATTGTCATTATTGTGGAACTAAATTTGCTAGAGGTAAATTAGTTTCTTATCCTATTAATGATATTATAAATTCAATAAATAATTTCAAAGGTCAAAGAGTTAACTTAACTTCTCAAGATTCAGGTTGTTATGGTTTTGATATTGAAACTAACTTAGCTTGTTTACTTAAAGAATTAGTAAAACTTGAAGGAGATTTTATAATTAGAGTTGGAATGATGAATCCTGAACACATTTTGACTTTCTTAGATGATTTTATTGAAGTTTTTAAAAATGAAAAGTTTATGAGATTTTTACACATTCCTGTACAATCTGGATCAAACAAAGTTCTAAAAGAAATGAACAGAAACTATACTATTGAACAGTTTAAAAAATTAGTAAATAAATTAAGAAAAGAAATTCCAGACCTTCACATTGCTACGGACATTATCATTGGTTATCCAACTGAAAATGAAGAAGATTTTTTAGAAACTAAGAAACTTTTGGAAGAAATGGAATTTGAAGTTGTTAATCTTTCAAAGTACACTGCAAGACCTGGAACTTTTTCCAAGAAAAATTTCAAACCTTTAAAATCAGAAATTGTAAAACAAAGAAGTATTATTCTAGACAAATTAATAAAAAAATAAAATTTATTTAAGTGCTTTCAATGCTACAGAACCTTCTTTCATATTTTTCCAAGCCATTGTATACATTCCACTTAATGCTGATGCAAAGTATGGTGTATTTGCCCAAATACCTACATCATAACTTGGATGAACTTCTTTATCGTCCATAACCATGAACATCACTTCCTTATCATCTACAACACAGAACCTAGCGCTTATTTTATCAACAGATTTAACTTTTGCAAAACTCATAAGGTCTTTAGCAACAGCTGCACATTCTTTTGTCATTGGTGCTGCAACTCTTACATCAACACCTTTCTTTGCCAGGCTTTGCATAGTACTTTTTAGAACTTCTGCTTTTCTTGTTAAACCTTCTGCAGAAGTCATTAAGTAAACACTTTTTTTTGCATTCTTCATCATTGTATCCATATGTGTATAAACATTATGTCTACCTCTTAGAGCACCAGAAAGATCTGAAGGTTCAATAAATTCTACACCTTGTTTAAACAAAGTATCTAATTCTTTCAATAGTTCCCCACCTTTCAAATTATCTAATTTTTTTACATGATGTTTTGCATGCTTCTGAACTAATTTTTTTGATCTGTCTACAACTTCTTGTGGTTCAACAGCAATATAGTTCAAAGGTTTACCTAATTTCATAACAATAAATCCTTTCTTTTCCAAGCTTTCAAGAACATCATATGTTCTACTTCTTGGTACGTCTGCAATTTCAGAAAGTTCTCCTGCTGTTGAAACACCTCTAGATAATAGTGCAGTCCAGATTCTTACTTCATAAAGATTAAGGCTGAAAAGTTGTCTCAACTTATTTAAAAAATCTTCTTTTACGATCATATTTTTTTCCCTCCAAGGGTATCTCCCTTTTTACAATTCCCCAATAGATGTTACGTATTGTTACTGTAACAGACAACAATAATGAACACTGATATATAAACTTATCTATGGATGGTAGTAAATAATTTATATTTTCACTAAATCTTTGGATGAAAATTTCATTTTTTTTGATCTTTATAGAATTTTTTAACTTCACCTAAAGTAGAAATCTCGTCGATATCCTTATCTTCTCTCAACATATGAACTCTTGGAAATCTTAGAGCAAATCCAGAAGAATAACTTGGAGATTTTTGTATTTCTTCATAAATAATTTCCAAAATAACCTTTGGTTTTACTTTAACACTTCGTTTTTTTTCTGATATTATTATTTTTTTCAACTCATTAGTTAATTCTTCAAAGCTAACTCCCTCTTCACTTTTTTCTTTTATTCCTGTTCCTACTTTTCCTATTTCTAAAAATTTATCTCCATCTCTACAAGCTACTGTAAAACTACTCAACCACTTTGCTCTTTTTCCTTCACCCCATTCTGCTTCAACAATTACTAAATCTAAAGGTTCCATTACAGGTTTAACTTTTACTCCTTGTCCTACTCTCTTTCCTGGTTTATACATTCCTTCAACACTTTTCATCATCACTCCTTCAAATCCTTTATCCAAACATTCTAAATAATATTTTTTAGCTTTCTTTAAATCTGAAGTTAGTATATGTTCTAAAATTTCAATTTTATTTTCTTCATTTTTCACAACTGCTTTTAATTTCTTTTTCCTTTCTTCTAAAGGTTTTTCCAACATGCTTTCTCCATTTAATTCTATTACATCAAACACATTTACAACAACTGGTAATTCCTTAGCTAACTTTTCTATATCATATTTTCTTCTAATTCTTTGAGAAATTTTTTGAAATGGTACAGGTCTTTTAGTATCCTTATCAATACCAACAACTTCTGTATCTAATATAACATTTTTTGACCTAACATAATCTTTTACAATTTTTATAACATCTGGAAATTGTTTACTAACATTTTCTAATCTTCTTGTAAATAATTTAACTTCATCTTTATCTCTATGAATTTGTACTCTAAACCCATCTATTTTTGCTTCAATCATTGCAGGCTTTCCAACAGTTTCAAAAGCTTCTTCGATATCTTTTGCCTTTGGATAAAGCATAACTTTTATTGGTTTTCCAACTTTCAATGATAATTCTTCAATTCCTTTTCTTCCATTTTCTTTTAATGTAATAGCAATTTCTCCCCAATCGCTTGTAACATCAAATGCTGCTTGCACTTCTTTTACATAAATTTTAAACTCTTCTCTATCCTTATCCTCAATAATAATTTCTTTTGCTCCTTCATAATAAGTCCACACTAAAGTATCTCTTACTAAACTATCTCCAATTCCACTCCTTAAAGTTTCAGTAACTGTTCTCACAATATATTTTGCTTCTAATGCACTTGCAGAACTTAATAATTCAGCTACCAAACCAACTTTTCTATTTACTGTACCTTCACCTTCCATTTCGGTTAATTTAGAAATATTGTCAATTACTTTCTTTAAATTTAATTTCTTACTAAACAAAGTATTTTGTTTTTTATTAACCATTAATTTTTCAGCTACTAAACCAAGATCACCTTCTTGATTCCACATAGCATCAATTTTTTTTGTACTTTCTCCACTAGCTTTCTCAATAACTTTTACTAATAACTTAGAACTCATCCCTATTTTCTTCTCATCCCATTGCGGAAAAACTCTTCCTTGTAACAAATAAACAACATCTTTCAAATCTTCTTTCTTAACTTTTTCTAAAAAATTTGACAATATTTCTGTTTTTTTTATTCTCTTAGAAGTGTTTTCAATCTCTTCATACAACTTTGCTAATTTTAGATACTCCATTAGAAATAATTATAAACTCATAAATATATAAGATTTGTGATGTCATTATTAGATTTAATTCCAACACAACTATTTTTACCTGTAATGGTTGGACTATTTATTGCTATAGTTGTTATTTCTTATAAGGTTGGTATCTTAGGGATATTGGTAAAAATAATAGCTTTCCCTTTTCAATTAATCTTTAAAATTCTAGGTTTATCTAAGGATGCTGTTTCTTCTGCTAATTACAATTTAAAATCTTCTGGTTCTCTTTTAGGTGATTTTAAATCAGCTTTAGATAGAGGAGAAAAAGAGAAAGCTGGAGAGCAAGCTACTGATGTTGAAGACAAACAAATAGATGAAGAATTATCTAGTGCTGAGAGTTTGGTTAGTGATGAAGAAAAAGAACTTGCTAAAGGAACTCAAGCTGATCCTGAAAAAATAACTTCATTAAAAGAAGGTCTTAGATCTATATTAGATAAATTAACAAAAGACATAGAAAGAGAAGATGAAGAATTTACTTTACTAAAAAAACAATATTCTAAAGATTTGAAGTTATCAAGAAAATCTGTAAAATTAACTAGAAAATTATTAAATGGTGAAGTTAACGAAAAGAAATATATCTCTCAAGCATTAGATGCTTTGAAAGGTTCTGAGTTTGAAAGTACTAACTTAGTAGGTCAATTTAATGATATTATTGATAAAGCAACAAAATCAGAAGAACAAGTTGCAGCTTACAGTAATCAGATATCAGCTATTATAAAAAATTTAGTTCAACAATCAAGTCAAAGACAATCCATTAGTAAAGAAATAACAAATCTTATTGAAAAAGCTGATAAAATAATCAATAAAGAATTATCTGAAGAAAAAGTTCATGAAGTTCATGGTTTACTTTCTGATATTAGAGAGAAAAGAAATATATTAGTTTCATTTAAAGACAATATTGGAAAAATGGATGATCAAAAACAGACTTTATTGAAAAATTTATTTCAGTCTGGTGCTAATGCTTCTTCTTTAATGGAAAAACAAAAAGATATAGTTACTCAATTGGATTCTTTAGTTAAAGCTGCACTTAAAGCAAAGGAAAATTTGAAAAAAGCAAAGGAGTAACTTTTATATATTCTTTCTTACTATAAACTCTTATGCAATTCAAAAAAGTATTTCTAGGTAGAAGATCAATTAGAAAGTTTAAAGATAAAAAAGTACCAATGTCTCTTGTTGGAGAGATTTTAGATTTGTCAAGATTTTCACCTTCTTCAGGTAATTTACAAAACTGGAAATTCTTAGTTGTCACTGATACTAACAAAAAGAATGCTATTGCTGAGGCTTGTTTCCAGCAATATTGGATGACTTCAGCTCCAGTTATAATAATTATTTGTAATGATTATAGTGATGTAAAAAAACATTATGGTAAACTTGGTCAAATGTTTAGTATTCAAAATTGTGCTAATGTTGCTTTTGCAATTGAACTTATTGCTTATAATATGGGTTTATCTTCTTGTTGGGTTGGCGCTTTTGATAATGAAGCTTTACATAGAGATTTTGATATTCCTGAAAATATGGATCCTGAAATAGTATTAACTCTAGGTTATGCTGATGAAGTTAAAAGACCTTCTAATAGAAACGATTTGAAATATATTACTTATTTTGAAAAATGGGGTGAAAAGTTTGTTCAAGTTCCTTCTCATTTAGATCAATTTAAAGATTTTTCTAACATTAAGAAAAAATTTCAAAAATTAAAGAAAAAATAAAAAATTTAGTTTGCTTTTGGTATTGGCTTCTTTATACTTAAAGGAAGCACACCTTTTTCCAGTTCTTTTTTTGCAATGATAATTGGGTTGTACTTTATCTCTTCTAATTGTTTTTTTGTTAACTTCACTAAAACTGGTGCACCCATTGCAAGCTGGAGAGCTCTTGCTCCAACTATTCGAGCTCTTTCATATTTTGTCATACTATCTATGTTCATTTTTTGAAATGACCTCTAATATCTTTTGTTGTTTTGTGTGCAAGTTCAACAGCTTTTTCAATTTCCTCAGCAAACAAAGGTTCATCTTTTCCTTTTTGCATTGCACAGATATAATCATCTTCTGTAAATACAACTGTTAGTCTTGCATTTGATGCATTTTCTTCTTCAGCACTTGGATCAACTAAAAGTTCATTACCAACTTTCCATACAGTACAACTAATTGGAAGTTTTTGTAAAGGTAATGGTGTTTTTGTTTTTACTGAATAATTAACTACATCATCTTTAACTTCTGGGAAAAATGTATCTCTTAGTGCTGCCATTGCTGCAATAGTACTTGCATCAAATAAATTCCCTGCATCATTTATTGGGTATATATCAATAAACACTAACCAAACTTTTTCTTTTTCCTTATAACACAATTTTTTGAAATCAATTGCTTTACATTCTCTAATTCCTCTATCTGTAACTCTTGATAGTTCAATTGCATCAATACTTGGAGGTCCAGATTCATATTTTGAGGATGACAAAGGTAATAGTTCAACATTAACCATTATACTTCCTTCATCTGGTTTGTCTGGATAAGGTGTACCTAAATCCAATTTAATTCCTGCAATAACTTCTGTTTCTCCAATTTTTACTCTTGCAGATCCTTCAGCAGACTTTTTTGAAATTCCATATTCAATTGATATATCTCTATACTTATCAAAAGCTCTTCCATCTAATCTTTTTCCGATTTTTGCTATTGATCTTACATATTCATCTGTTATCATTTTTTTGCCTCCGTATATTTTGCTTTCAAGGCTGCTTTTTGTACCTCATGAATTTGTTTACATCCTTTTACTGCAAAATCTACACATCTTTTTAGGTCTTCTTTTGTAATATCTCCATCAAGTTGAAGTAATGTTATTTCTCCAGTTCTTGGAACTATAGCCATTGGAATGTCTACTGCTCCTCCACCAAAATCTTCTTCTTCTTTATCAAGATCAATTACAACTTCATCTCCAACTAATCCAGCTGAGATTGCACATACTAAATCTTTCATTTCAAAACCTGCATCAGCTAATGCTAATGAAGCTGCACAGATAGCTGCACATCTTGTTCCTGCATCTGTTTGAATTAATTCAACATGAACATCTACTACACTCTTTGGAAAATCTTGTAAGTCTAAAACTGGTAACAATGATTTTTCCATTACCATACTAATTTCTTTACTTCTTCTACTTGTTCCTGGTCTTACTCTATCTCCAGCTCCTGAAAAAGCCATCATATTATAATGACATCTTAGTACTCCAGATTTAGGATTTTGTAAAAACTTTGGAAACAAATCTTTTGGTCCATAAACTGCAGCAATTGCAATTGTTTTTCCAATTTTAAATTTAGCAGATCCTACTGCATTTTTTACAACACCTACTTCTGCTTCCATTGGTCTCATTTCATCAAACTTTCGACCATCAAATCTCTTTGTATATTTCATTTTTTAATCTCCTTACTAACTTTCTTTACGACTTTTAGATCTTTACATTTGTCTTCTAGATATTTCTTCATATAATCTGTTAATCCTCTTATATGTGCTTTCTCTTCGACAAGTAAAACTGCTTCTGTAGCAATCCTTTCAGCATCTGTACTTTGGCCCTTTATCCAAACTCTTCCATTCTGTCCAGCAAAGATAGAACATCCAGTCTTATCTTTAATCATAGATATCATACTTCCTTGCTTTCCTACAAGTCTTGGAACTTTTGCTGGGGTAATTTCAATAATTTTACCACCTTTCAGTTTTCTCAAACCAGGTCCAACCATACTTAAGTCTATATTGTTATCTTTTGTCACATTTGTAATTTTTGTTAATATTGCATCTCCTATTGCGAAGAAGTCACTCAAACTTGCTCCTCTTTCAATATAACTAGAACTTGCATCCTTTAATGAAAGACTTGCATCATATGCATAACCTACATTTACAAACCAACTACTATATGTCATATCTCTAACATATCCAATAACTGTATCGTCTTTTTTTGGAATATATCTTCCACTTAATGGAACTATATTGATTATACTTCCATTCACATACACAAGACCAACTCGTGATGCGATTACTTTGTTTTCTTCTCTAAAGGCACCTTTGCCTGGAAGATAGTCCATCCCTTCAGCTAATATCTCGCCTGGGATAACTACTTCTTTTGCTTCTACTAATATTTTACTCATTTTCTATTTATTCTCCTATATCTTTTTCAATATTTTTAAATCAAAATCACCTTTTGTCAATTTGCTAACTTCATTTTCTAGTTCTTCTTGAATTCCTGCTGGAATTTCTAATACAACTTTCAAACTTCCGTTATCTAACCAATCATCTTTTAACATTTTACCTAGTCTTTTTAAGATTCCATAAGATGAACCTGCATATTGTCCAGGTATTAAAATTTCAATTTCTCTTGTTTCGATCTTTAATGGAAGTAAAGATCTTAATTGACTGATTACTTCTTGCATTTGATCCTCTGCTGATTTAAACTCATCAATCCTTACTTTCGCTTCTTTCATAGCATTCTCTATTCTTTCTCTTGGATGAGGTACATCACTTTGCGGATTTATTGCATTCTTGTGAATCATTTCAACTATTTTTTTCTTTTTTTCTTCTCTTAATTTATTTTTATGTTCTGTTGTTAACTGTACTTCACCTTTCTTAATTATTTGCGCAGCAATTTCATTAAACACATCTGTATGAAAAGCTTTTTTGATATCAATATCTGTAGCTCTTTCACTTTGTTTTACATCACTAAATATTTCTCTTGTTGCTAGAACCTCTTCTAAACTTTCAATTTTTCCTTCTCTAAATTCAATAGCTTTATCACAATCGACTAAAACTTCAAAAGTTTTACCTTCTTTCTTTAATCTTGCAATTACAGCTTCATCGACTCTTACCATTTTATCCTCTTAATCTTTTCCTCTCTAACCTTTTGAATTTTTTATCATTTAAATCAATAAGAGCTCCATCTAATCTTTTAACATCAAATTCTTTTCCAAGAACTTTCTTCAGTGCTTTAACACCAAGTTTAATTCCTTCTTCCATTGACATACCTTCTTTGTATTCTTTTCTTAACAATGTTTTCACACTATCTGCTCCTTCTCCTACAGCTGTTGCTCTATACTCAAAAAATATTCCTGTTGGTTCAGTAACATACAATTGTGGTTTATCATCAACACCAGCAAATAGAATTGAAACTCCAAATGGTCTTGCTCCACCAAATTGTGTAAATGATTGTTTTATATCTGAAATTTCTTTCACTAACATTCCTGTTTCTATTTTTGTATTATAAGTTACTTGATTTTGTTGTGCAATAACTTGTGCTCTTCTAATTAAAATTCTTCCATCCATTACATATCCTGTTGCTGTTGCAGCAATATGTCCATCCACTTGGAAAATCTTTTCAACAGATTCTGCAATAACTAAATTATCAGCTACTCTTTTATCTGTAATAAGAACTACTCCATCACAACATACAATCCCAACTGCAGTTGATCCTTGTCTTACGGCTTCTTTAGCATATTCTACTTGTAATAATCTTCCATCAGGACTAAACATTGTGCTTGCCCTGTCATATCCCATCATTTGATGTGTTCCTTCTTGCATTTTTTTATCCCTCCATAAAATATAATTTTCTTAACTTATCAACAACACCTGAAACTCCCAGGCTTTTGACTATAACTTTTTTTCCATTTATTTCCTTGATCAAAGCCAGACTTGCTTTTAATTGATCTACATTTTTAGTGCTAATTCTTATTATTCCTCTATTATTTTTCCAATCCTTAAGAAATAATAATCCTGCATTTGCAATTCCTAAATTACCGACTAATTCTTTCATACTCGCTTCTATCGCTTCTTGTACTTGTTTTAGATCTAAATTATCTTTAGATTCAACAACAAAGCCTACATATCTTTTCTTTTCCCTTAAACTTGGTAAAAGTGCTTTTAATTTCATCTTATTGAGAATTGTTTTCAACTCCTTCTCTTATCTCTTACCTCCACTATAAATTAATGCTAGTATAAAAAGCTTTTGATTGACCTAATAAACTGTTACAAAGTTCATATTCTACAATAACAACCTTTTTCAAACAAAACTTCTATTTATTGGAAATGAAAGATAAAGGTGATAATATTTATGTAGTATTTTCAGGTCATATGTGTACAGGAAAAGATACAATTATTGAAATTTTAGAAAAGCGAGGAAATCTGCCTAAAATTGCTGGTCCCAATGCAAAAGTTCACATTCTTTCAGAAGCTGTTAATCATGATCAAGATGTTTTAGCTTCTTTCTATAAAAATATGGAAGATACAACAGAATTTTTTGAACTAGGTACTTTATGTTTTCGTTCTGTATTGAGTAGTATTATTTCCAAAGTTAGAGGTATTGTTGTTGGTAATCGTCATGTTATTGAAGCAAGACAAACTTTTGTTGAGCATTCAAGATCTTTAAAAAATGAAGGTCAAAGATTTTTTGATGAAACTGCAACTGGTGTTTATGATATGCTTTTAAGAAGAGCAATAGAAAAAGGAATAATTCCAATTCCTGAGATTGTATTCTTTTTATTTGTAGATGATGATAATATTTTAATTGAAAGAAATAATAAGAGAAACGATCCTGGAGAAAAATCAATTGATCCTGAATACATAAAAAACTTATCAGCATATTTTGAAAATTACAGAAGAAATTTTGCTGACATTTACAATTTTTTTGGAGTTCCTGTACCCAAACTTGTAGAAATAAATACTTCTGTAGACTTATTCCAAGATGAACAGGCTTTAAACTTAATAGCTGAAAAATGTGAAGAAGAAATAAGGAAAGCATATGCAAACAAAAGAAGAAGTTTATTTGATTTTTCTGAATAAAAACTTTTATAAATGACTTATTTCCTCAAAACTCTATGTTAAATATTATAGGTATTGGTTTAAATGATGAAAAGGATGTTTCAGTAAAAGGGTTAGATTTAATTAAATCTTCAGACTTCATTTACTTAGAAAATTATACTTCTAAATTACAATGTTCTTTAGAAGATTTAGAAATTTTTTATGGTAAAAAAGTTATTCTTGTCGAGAGAGAATTTGTTGAAGATGGCAAAGAAATGATTGAAAAATCAAAAACTCAAAATGTTTCTTTGTTAATCATTGGAGATGTATTTTCAGCAACAACTCATATTTCTTTATATCAGGATGCTATTGATGCAAAAGTAGAAATCAACATTATTAACAATGCTTCAGTTTTAAATGCTATAGGTGTAACTGGTTTATCTTTATACAAATTTGGAAAAACCACTTCAATTTCTTTTCATGAATCAGAAGTTCCAATAAAAGTTATCAAAGATAATTTTCCTTTACATACTTTATGTCTTTTAGATTTAACACCAAAAGAAAATAAATTCATGGAAGCTTCAGATGCAATTGAAAGATTAATTTCTCAAGGTTTAGATCCAGAGAAAAAAGTAATTGTTTGTTCTCAGTTAGGTTCAAAATATTCTACAATAATTTATTCAAAAGCTAAAGAACTTAAACCTTTAAACAAATATCCTCAATGTCTAATTGTTCCTGGAGAATTACATTTTATGGAAGAAGAATTCTTGGAAAACTTTAAATAAACTATTTACTCATATTATTTTATGAAGTGGCAGACTTGGACGAGATTTACTGCAATAGTTTTATTCATTATAACAGTTCTTACATTTGCATTTACTTATTCTGATAATTTTGTAAACACTGATGCTAACATAGAATTCCAAAATTTTCCTACTACTACTGACTTAGATTCCTTAGATGTAAATGAAAACATTGAATTTTCATTTTTCTTATATAATGTTGGAGAGGAGGCTGCTTTTGTAAAAAAAGTTTTATTAAAATCTGACTTAGATGGGGCAATTGAACCTGAAGAAGATTTTAGTATTCTTGCTGGGGAGACTCAAGAAATTTTAATCACTTTAGAATCTCCTGGTGAAGAATTAGAATCTGAATTATATTTTCAAGTTTTCTATGATGATTATACTATTGAGTCTGAAGAGATTCCTGTAATCTGGGGAAACATATTATAAGTTCATAACTTTTATAAATCAAATTTCCTAAATATTATCTAGAGACTTCAACACCTCTCTTTTTACATTTTTTCTTTATTTGACATTTAGAACAGTATGGTGATATTGGTCTACAAATATGTTGTCCATAGCCCACTAAAAGATAATTTAATTCTCTCCAATATTTCTTATTCAACTTTTTTCTCACTTCAAATTCAGTTTCATCTGGAGTTTTTGTTTTTACAAATCCTAATCTATTCAAAATTCTGTGGTTGTGCGTATCAATACAAACTCCATCTCCACCAAAACCTTCACTAATTACTAAATTTGCTGTTTTCCTTCCTACATTTGGCAACTCTAATAATTTCTCCATAGAATTTGGAACTTTGCCTTCATATTTAGAAACTAAAATTTCACAGATTTTCTTAATATTCTTCCCTTTTATTTTATAAAATCCTGCTGGATAAATTAAAGAAGCAATTTCTTCTTCTTTCAACTTCAACATTTCTTCAACATTTTTTGCTTTACTAAACAATCTCTTAAAAGATTTCAAAGTAACTTCATCTTTTGTTCTCAAACTTATTACTGTAGAAATCAAAACACTAAATGAGTCTTTATGTGTTTCAGAAACTAAACTAACAACTGGTACATCCCAATTCTTAGATTCTTTTCTTAAGATTTTTATAACTTCAATTAAATTTTTTTCATTCATCAACTCTATAATAATCTCCAAATATTAAAAACTATCTAAGTAACATTAACAATATTTCTCAATTCAGAATAAAAAAAATGTTTTTTTTCTTTTGTTAATCTTCTACTTAATCTATTTCCTTGAACCTCTGGAAAAAAAGAACTATAAATAACTCCTTCTTGAAATGTTAATTTTCCTCTTTCTTTTCTCAATAAAACATATTCTCTATTTGGTCCAGAAATATATACTTTTCCTTCTTCTTCAACAACTTGTCCTATATTTGCTAAAATTTCTCTAACTTGTGTCAGGTTCATATGTTTAGCTGCAAATCCTAAATTATGCATTGCAAAGGTTAAACCAAATTTTGGTACTTGTTTCATTTTTTCCCTAAAGTTTCATAAGGATAATATCCATCACCTACAACTATTTCTACTCTATCACCAAATTCTTCTAAATTTTGAATAGCTCTCCTAGCTATATCTGGTCCAATTTCAATTGCAACAACTTTTGAATTATATGTTCTCAATAATTCTATTGTTGTTCTTCCACTTGAGCAACCAATTTCAAGAATATGTTCACCTTTTTCATTTGGCATTTCTCCTAATACATATCTCATTCTACCACTTGCTGTTGTTGCATTTCTATGGTATAGTAAACCTGTTTTAGCTATAGCATTTGTATAAGCTCTCCAATCTACATTAGTAATTTCTGGTTCACTCCAACATAAAGTTCTAGGGTCTATTCTCTCAATTACTTCTAACATATTTCTTGAAAAAAATAACTTATTTTTAAAAGTATCGTTCTCTTACAGTTATCTTTATAATATCTTAATTTATTTAAAATTTAATGGATAAAGCTAAAAGAAAGAAATTATTAATTCTCATTGCAATCCTTGGAATAATTGCTTTAATTACTTCAGCTTACTTATTAAATAATCACTATTTCCCTGAACTTGGATCTTTCTGTGACTATGACGAATCTATTTCTTGTTCTTATGTTAACTCTAGTTCCTTTTCAGAAATTTTTAATGTTCCTGCAGCTTTGCTTGGAATATTTTGGTCTTTCTTTTTATCTTTCTTAGCAATAAAATCAATAAGAAAAAGAACTTTTTTAGTTCCTTTATTTCTTTGGTCTATACTAGGTGTATTATCTTCGATATTTTTTATTTTTGCAGAATTTATTTTGAAAGCAATATGTCCTTTATGTACTGTTGTCCATATAATTTCTTTCATTGTAATTATTCTTTCGGCAAAATTACTTAATTCTCAAAAATCAAAGATAAGACTTTTAGATTTAAAACAATTAAAATCAATCTTTACAATTATTATAATAATTAATCTTTTACCTTTCTTATTTTTTAACACTGTGCAGGCTGAACAGAATTATGATAATTTTGCTCAATGTGTTACAAATTCTGGATTGGTAATTTATTCTTCTTCTCAATGTGGTGCTTGTGCATATCAAGAAACTCTTTTTGGTGATTCTTATGAATTACTTAATGTTGTAGAATGTCATCCTACTTCTGAAGGTTATGATAAAGAGCTTTGTAATAAAATGGACATTTCTGCTACACCTACTTGGATTTTAGAAATTGATGGTGAAGAGTATGAGAGAAAGCTTGGTTATCAAAATTTTGAACAATTATCTTCTTGGACTTCTTGTGAATTAAAAGAAACTTAAACTCTTTCTGTAATTAATTTTGGTCTTGCTTGCATATAATCTCTCATAAATAATCCTTCACTAATTGCCCATTCCATCATTTGTAAAGATTCTAATTTATGTTTTTGTCCTTCAATATTTAGTTCTAAAATTTTTCTATCTTTATCTGCTTTATATTTATTACTTTCTAATATCCAAGTCCAAAAATCTTCAACTAATTTCCATCTAAATGTCATTTCATCATTTTCTAATTTTGAAATAATTTCTTGAGAATCATAAACTTGTCCTCTTCCATAACAAGTTCTTACAGCTTCAACAAGAAAATCAGCTTCTGCATTTTTAACTCTTCCATAATTAAATGCTTCAGGTAATTGCCAATAATCTTCATAATCTTCTTCATATAATTCATCTTCTTTTTCAATGTCTAACATTATTCTATTATAGTGATCTAACAAAGGTCCTTTATTTCCATTAAATATCTTACTCATTTCCCAAAGTTTCATAAATGAATTATAAACTTCAGAAAAGTATACATCAACATGTTCTCCTATTTCTCTATTTTGAATTTCTCCAACTTTAATTTCTAAAAATGGGACATCTAATAGTCTTTGATAAGCTCTTTCCATGAAATGAATATATTCTCTATTTTTATTTTTATGAGTTGCATGTAATCTTCTTCTATACAAATCTTTTCCAATTGGGAATCTAATTTCTTGTATAAAGAATTTACTAAAACTTAAAAATCCAGACTCTTCAAATTCTTTCCATCCTAATTCTTTAGCTGTAGTTCTTAATGTATTAATATATTCTTGATTAGAAAAAGTAAATCCAAAATCGACTCTTGTTTTATAATTTTTCATATTTTGAGAAATCTTATTATACTATATAAAAGTTCCTCAAAACCACAAGCTTTATATACAAGTTCTACTTATTCAAACCCAACCTTGTTGAGTTAAAGTCAACAAGAACTAAAAAATGAAAAAGGAAAAAAAGAAAAAAGAAGCTCAAAAGGGAGAGGAAATTCAAAAAGAAGAGCAAAATCTTTTAGAACAATTACAGAGATTACAAGCAGAGTTCATAAATTACAGAACTAGAGTTGAAAAAGAGAAAAATCAGATAAAAGAGCTTACAAAAGAAATCACACTCTTGAAATTTTTAGACATAAAAGACAATTTCGATAGAGCACCAAAACTTGACGAAGGTATTGAATTAATTTACAAACAATTCCAAAAAATCTTCGAAGAAGAGTCTGTTCAAGAAATTGAAAATGTAGTTTTCGATCCTCAATTTCATGAGGCAATTGCTACAGATCCAAATACAGAGAAGGACAAAATCGCTGATGTAATTCAAAAGGGTTACAAAAGAAATGATTTTGTAATGAGACCTTCAAAAGTTGTAGTTGGAGTAAAAGATAATATTAAAGGAGAAAAGAAAAATGAGTAAAATTATAGGTATAGATTTGGGTACAACAAATTCAGCAGTCGCAGTTTTAGAAGGTGGAAAACCATCTATTATTTCTTCAGCAGAAGGTGGAAGAACAGTTCCAAGTGTTATTTCTGTTAAAGGAGATGAAATTATTGTTGGTGAAATTGCAAAAAGACAAGCAGTTGCAAATCCTAAACATACAATCAGAAGTATCAAAAGATTAATTGGTACAACTGAAAATGTTAAAATCGACGATAAAGAATACACACCTCAAGAAGTTTCTGCAATGATTTTAAGAAAAATCAAAAAAGATGCTGAATCTTATTTAGGACAAAAAGTTACCAAAGCTGTTATTACAGTTCCTGCTTACTTTAATGATGCACAAAGACAAGCAACAAAGGATGCAGGTAAAATTGCTGGTTTTGAAGTTGAAAGAATTATTAACGAGCCAACTGCAGCAGCTTTAGCTTATGGTTTAGACAAAGGAGAAGCACACACTGTTTTAGTTTTCGACTTAGGTGGTGGGACTTTTGATGTTTCTATCTTAGAATTAGGAGATGGAGTTTTAGAAGTTAAGTCAACATCTGGAGACAACAAGCTTGGTGGAGATGATTTCGACGATAAAATTATTGATTTCTTAGTTGATACTTTCAAAAAGAAAAATGGAATTAATTTGAAAGATGATTTAACAGCTTTACAAAGATTAAAAGAATCTGCAGAAAAAGCTAAGATTGAATTATCAACTTCGATGCAAACTACTATTAGCCTACCGTACATCACCGCAAATGCTTCAGGGCCGTTGCATTTAGAGGAAGAATTAACAAGAACAAAGTTCAATGAACTTACAAAAGATTTAATTGAAAGAACAGTTAATCCTGTTAAGCAGGCATTGAAAGATGCAGAATTAAATCCAACTGAGATTCATAATGTTCTATTAGTTGGAGGTTCAACAAGAATCCCTGCGGTACAAGAAAAAGTAAAAAGTTTACTAAATAGGGATGGAGAAAAAACTTTGAATCCTGATGAAGCTGTGGCTTTAGGTGCATCCTTACAAGGAGGTATCTTAGGTGGAGAAGTAAAAGATGTATTACTTTTAGATGTGACTCCTTTAAGTTTAGGTATTGAAACATTAGGTTCTGTTTCTACAAAGTTAATCGAGAGAAATACAACTATTCCTGTAAAAAAATCTCAAGTTTTCAGTACTGCTGCTGACAATCAACCTGCTGTAACAATTAATGTTTTACAAGGTGAGAGAGCAATGGCTACTGATAACAAATCTTTGGGAAGATTTGATCTTGTTGGTATTCCGCCTGCACCAAGAGGAGTTCCTCAAATTGAAGTAAGTTTTGATATTGATGCAAATGGAATTGTACATGTATCCGCAAAAGATTTAGGTACTGGTAAAGAACAAAAAATTACTGTTACTGGTGGTTCTGGAATGAGTGACTCAGATATTGATAAAGCAGTAAAAGATGCAGAAAAGTATGCTGAAGCTGATACAAAAAAGAAAGAATCTATTGAAGTAAAGAATCAAGCAGATACAATCATTTACTCTTCAGAAAAAATGTTAGATGAGCATAAAGACAAGGTTGATAAAGCTACAAAAGAAAAAGTTGAGAAAGAAATAAATGAATTAAAAGAAGTAGTTAAAACTGATGACACTGAAAAGATTAAGAAACAAATAGAAACCATCAATAAGTCTTTACAGGAAATTGGTACAAAAATTTACCAAGAAGCTGCTCAAGCACAACAACAAACTCAAGAAAAACCTGAAGAGAAAAAGGAAGAAAATGTTGTAGATGCAGAGTTTGAGAAAGAAGAGAAGAGTTAAAAACTCTTTTTTATTTTATTATTAAAATGGGATTAACAGATATGCTTGGATACGGGACAAGTAACGGATATGTTTCAACTATTGATTTAGTTACTGGTTCTTATAGTCTTCAAAGTACTACTTATCAAAATCCTGGTTTAGATACAATTTATGCTTTACCTTCTTCATCTTATGGAGGTTCAATATATGGATAGGTCTTACAAAAGTATTGGAGATATTTTAAGAGAAGACACAATTAAAGAAACTCCTAGAAGAATTTTAGATTATCAACATGCTAGTACACCTGTATTAGATTCATATTTTAAAGAAAAACCTTTTGAAAAGATACAACTTAAACAAGAATATAAAAAACATGAAGATTTAAGTTTATACAGTCCTATAGATAATGAACAAATGAAAGCATTTCAAGATTTTCATACTAATCGATATTTTGAATATTTTGCAAGAAAAGCATTAGAGGGACTATTAAATGTATAGTAGTAAAACAACAACTTATAAAACTGAAACAACTTTTTGTTGTGGTAGAGGATGTCCTACTTGTAAAAAAAGAAGAGGAAGAACATATCAATGACAGATTATTATAAAACTTTAGGTGTATCAAAAAATGCAAGTAAAGAAGAAATAAAAAAAGCTTATAAAAAACTTGCAAAGAAATATCATCCTGATTTAAATAAAAATGATTCTAAGTCTGCAGAAAAATTTAAAGAAATTAATGAAGCATATTCTGCTTTAAGTGATGAAACAAAAAGGTCAAATTATGATAGATTTGGTTCTGCAGGTGCACAACAACATTCTCATGGTTTTGAAGGTTTCCAGTCGAGAGACTTTGGAGATATTTCAGACATTTTTGAATCTGTTTTTGGTTTTGGTGGACAAAGGTCTAGAAATGTTAGAAGAAAAGGTCAAAGTTTAAAAGTAGAATTAGAATTATCTTTCAAGGAATCTGTTTTTGGTACTGAGAAAAAAATTAAAGTTACAAGATCTGAACTTTGTGATTCTTGTAGTGGTTTAGGTGGAAAAGGAGAAATCAATTGTTCAACTTGTAAAGGAACAGGACAAATAAGAAAAAGTATCCGAACTCCATTTGGTATGTTTGCACAAACAGCAACTTGTTCATCTTGTCATGGTGATGGTAAAACTGTAAAACATACTTGTAAAGAATGTAAAGGTCAAGGTAAAGTTAGAAATACTTCTTCAATTTCAGTAAAAGTCCCTCCTGGTATTAGTGATGGACAAACTTTAAGATTAACTGGTGAAGGTGAAGCTGGACATAATGGTGGTCCTGCTGGAGATTTATTTGTAGAGATTTATGTAACTCCTGATGAAATGTTTGAAAGAAAAGATGACAACATTCATTTAGATTATCCTATTTCATTTTCACAAGCTGCTTTAGGTGACACAGTACAAGTCCCAACAATTAGAGGTAAAGTAAAAATGAAAATTCCTTCTGGAACTCAATCAGGCACATTAATGAAATTAAAAGGAGAGGGTGTAGAAAATGTTAATGGTTATGGTATCGGAGATCAATATGTAAGAATTTGTGTAAAGACTCCTACAAAACTTAATGCAAAAATGAAAAAACTAATGAAAGATTTTGCAAAAGAAAATAAAGAAAAATTAAAAATTGAGAAAGGTTTCTTTGAAAAATTAAAAGATGGTTTTGAACTTTAAATTCTGATTAAAAATAATTAAAAAAATAAAAAAAATTAGTCTTTTGCTAATGCAAATACAGACTTAAGTGCTACTACAATTGTTGCTGGAACGAACAATGCTAACAAGTTGTTAAAAATTGTGCTCAAGTACATAATTGAACTTAAACTTTGTCCACCTAAGTATCCCATCAAAGCAAGAACTGTACCAGCCATAAGGAAAGCACTAACTTCTTTTTCTTCAATATTAAGTAGTCCAATAACTAAACCTAGAACAACTAACACCCAAGCAACCCAAGCATATGCTGTAACAAAACCAAATACTAAAGCTAGTAATACACCAGCTAAAAAAGACCATTTACCTAGTTTTGCCTTGCCTCCTTTTTTCTTTGCCATAAATATCAACCTCCTTTTTATTAAAACTCCATAAGGTATAATCCTTTATATATTTTTTTAAAATATATTTCCCAACAATAAGAAACTTTTATATAATACATTTTTCTCTCATTCTCTTATGATACGTCAACCTTTAGTAGTTGTAATGGGTAATGTGGATTCAGGAAAAACTCAAACTTTAGATACTATTAGAAGGACTGCTGTTATAAAATCTGAGGCTGGAGCTATCACTCAAATGATTTCTTCATCTTCAATTTCGTTAAATACTATTCAAAAAATTTGTGGAGATTTGCTTAAAGACAAAAACATCAATCTTCCTGGATTAGTTTTCATTGACACACCTGGTCATGCTGCTTTTTCAAATATGAGAAAGAGAGGTGGAAATTTAGCAGATATTGCAATTTTGGTTGTTGACATAAATGAAGGTATAAAACCTCAAACTATTGAATGTATTCAAATCTTAAAAAAATATAAAACTCCTTTTTTGATTGCTTTAAACAAATTAGATGTTGTTCCTGGTTGGCAAGAAACAAATGAAAAAATGGTTCTTAATATGATTGCAAAACAATCTCCAAAAATTCAACAACATATTGAAACTAAACTTTATGAAATTGTTGGGAAATTACATGAAGAGGGTTTTCAAACTGAAAGGTTTGATAGAGTTGATGATTACACAAGTACTATTGCTATGGTTCCTTGTTCTGCAAAACAAGGTTTAGGTGTTCCTGAGCTTTTAATGGTTTTAATGGGCTTGGCCCAAAAGTTCTTAGAAAAAAATCTTGATACCGATTTAACTGGTCCTGCTAAAGGAACTGTTTTGGAAGTAAAAGAAGAGCAAGGTTTAGGTACAACAATCAATGCAATTATTTATGAAGGTACAATTAAGGTTAATGATCCTATTATTATTGGTGGAGTTATTGAACCTGTTGTTACAAAAGTTAAAGGTTTATTCGAGCCTGATGAAAAAAATAAATTTAAACCTGTAAAAGAAGTTGTTGCTGCTGCTGGTGTAAAACTTTCTGCAGTTGGTGTAAAAGATGTTGTATCTGGTATGCCTTTTTTTGTTATTAATAATGATGAAGAAGAATTAAGAAAAAAAATTCAAGAAGAGGTTGACGAAGTTCTAATTGAAACTGAAAAGTCTGGTATTGTTATCAAAGCTGATTCTCTTGGTTCTTTAGAAGCTGTTATAGGTATGTTACAAGATAAAGAGATTCCTATCAAAAAAGCTTCTGTTGGTTTAGTTACAAAAAAAGACATCACTTCTGCAGTTTCCGATGAAGATCCTACTAATCGAGTTATACTTTGTTTCAATGTAAAATCTGATAATGATGAAGTAAAAATAATATCTCATAATATTATCTACCAACTTATTGACGACTTAGAAGCTTGGAGAGAAGAACTAAGAAAGAAAGAAGAAGAAAAGGAACTTGAAGGTTTAATCAAACCTGCAAAGATGAAATATTTACAAGGTTGTACTTTTAGACAAAATAATCCTTGTGTTGTTGGTGTAGAAATTCTTGCTGGAACATTAAGGCCTGGAGTAGACTTGATTAAAGATAATGGTGATCATGTTGGTAATGTAAAAACTGTACAATTAGATAAAGATACTTTGAAAGAAGCAGAGAAGGGAAAACAAATAGCTGTTTCAATTATAGGTCCAACTGCTGGCAGACAAATTCATGAAGGTGAGATATTTTATGTTGATATGAATGAAAACAATTTTAGAAGTTTGAAAAGATTAAAGAGATTCTTAACTCCTGATGATATTTTAGTTCTTAAAGAATTAGCTGAACTTAAAAGGAAAGAAAACCATTTGTGGGGTGTTTGATTTTCCAAAATATTTATAAATCTTTTATAAATTTCTTTTTTTATGTTTACAGTAAAAGATACATTAAGATCTGTTTGGAATAATAAAATTTCAAGATATTCATTAGGATTATCAACAAGCATAACAGCTAGTGTAATTTCAACAGCTGTTTCTCCTAATGATTCTGATTTTTTTAGTTTACAAACAAGCCTGGGGATTCTTTTTTCAGGTTTTCTTTTTTTTGAATCACTTGTTGCTACTACAAGCACACTTTATGCTACAAAATATTCCAAAGAAAAGTTTCATGAAAACATGAAGGTTCCTTTTAATTTAATTATGTATTATCATAATGATATGGGGTATTGTCCAAGAGTTGGTTTTGAAATGGCTGCAAAAGATCTAGGTTTTGAAATCCCTGATAATGATCCCGAATCAATGTTAAGATTATTATATTCAAATGTAAAAATGCCTAATGATATAACTGGATATATTCATGAAGCTTCTTCTTCAATAGCTCAAGAATTAGGTCTAGAAAAGACCTTAGATATTTTTATTGAAACTACTGGTTTAGATGTTGATTTTACTTTTGATGAGATGGGAAAAATAAGTGGATTTATTGCAAAAACTCCTCGGACTTACGATCCTCTTGAAATTAATTAACTCTCTAGTTGAATACTACTTATCAGTATAACTTACAACCCTTCCAAAAACTTTATAAATAAGAGAAAAACAAACTAGTATTATGGCAGAGTTAAAATTTGTAATAAATGATTCAAAATCAGGAAAAACCTTCCAAAAGGCTTTAGAAGATGATTCAGTTATAGGTAAAAAAATTGGAGAAAAGCTTAGTGGTGAATTTCTTGGTTTAGAAGGATATGAATTAGAAATTCGTGGTGGAACAGATTTTGCTGGTTTTGCTATGAAAAAAGATATTAATAATTCTCAAAGAAAAAAACTTTTATTATCTCGTGGCGTCGCTATGAGAACAAATAGAGCTGGTTTGAAGGTTAGAAAAACTGTTTGTGGAAACACAATCTCAAAAAATATAACTCAAATTAATCTTATAATTACCAAATATGGTTCTAAAACTTTAGACGAGTTATTCGCTCCAAAAGAAGAAGAGCCAAAAGCTGAGTAAATTTAATTAGAGGTCTAAGATGAAACACAAAACTAAGAGTGTATTAATTGCAAGAAAGAAAAGGTTAGATCCTGAGGATTATAACCATAGGCCTTGCTTTATTAGTTTTTTCAACACCAATGACCCCCATTTAAGTGTAGATGGTCCAACAAAAGTTGTAGAATTCGATAGAAAACACAAGGTAAAGATTGAAGGATTAAATGTTCATTATCTTTTACCTGGAAATGATATTGTAATTAACGACTTAGAAGAGGTTGAAATACACGAAGATGGTGACCTTATTACAGTGACAGGGAAGCACAGTTAAGGCAAGGTAAAATAGTTTTCTTTATTTTCTTAGATAGATTGCAGTATTTACTCATTAGGTTAATTTTATAAACAAACAAAATTTTGTTAATCTATGGTAAATAAGAAAGTTGTACAACCTGAGATTAGTATTGGATTAGTAGGTCATGTTGATCATGGTAAGACAACAATAACTCAAAGGCTTTCTGGTCAATGGACAGATACTCATTCTGAAGAGGTCAAGAAAGGTATTACTATTAGACTTGGCTATGCTAACACTTCAATTTATCATTTTCCCAAATTAAAAAAATATCATGTTCAAGATTCTATTGAAGGTTCAAAAGAAAAGGGTAAATTTCTTAGATCAATTTCTTTTGTAGATGCTCCTGGTCACGAGACTTTAATGGCTACTATGCTTTCAGGTAGTGCAATTATGGATGCAGCTCTTTTATTAGTTGCTGCTGATGAACAATGTCCTCAACCTCAAACAAAGGAACACTTAATGGCTTTAGAGATTGCAGGAATAAAAGATATCATTATTGTCCAAAATAAAGTTGACTTAGTTTCTCAAGAAGAAGCTACAAAAAATTATAATCAAATTAAAGAATTTGTAAAGGGAACTATTGCAGAAAAAGCTCCAGTTATTCCTATTTCAGCAAAATTAAATGTTAATATAGATCTTTTACTTGAGACTATACAGGATAATTTTAAAACTCCAAAGAGAGATCCTAATAAAGATCCTATTATGTTCACAGCTAGAACTTTTGATATTAACAAACCTGGTTGTACTATTAATAAAATTCTTGGTGGAGTTCTTGGTGGTTCTATAAAACAAGGAATATTAAAAGTTGGAGATAAAATTGAAATTAGGCCTGGTAGAAAGGTTGAGAAAGAAGGAAAAGTAAAATGGGTACCTGTTATAACAAATATTACAAGTATTAAAAGTGGCTCAGATGATTTAACTGAAGCACATCCTGGTGGTTCCATTGCATTGTTAACTTCCTTAGATCCTTCTTTAGTTAAATCTGATTCTCTTTCTGGGAATGTTATTGGTCATCCTGATAAATTACCTCCTGTTCATTATGAAATTAAACTGAAACAAAATTTATTGAAGAGAGTTGTTGGTTCTGAAAAAGAATTAAAAGTAAATCCTATTAAGAAGGGTGAAATGTTAATGCTTAATGTAAATTCTTCAGCTACTGTTGGTATGGTTACTGACATAAAGAAAACTTTTTTCAAAGCAAAATTAAAGTTACCTATTTGTGCTTCAAAGAATGACAAGATTACAATTTCAAGATTATTGGGCCATAGATTTAGATTAATTGGTTATGCTAGTCTATTAGAATAATTATTTTAAAATATTTTTTTCACCAGGTTTTCTTATCCAAATAATTGTATTTTCTTTTGAATTCCCTTTTTCATCAAAGATTTCAGAATACCATTTTTGTTCACCTTCAGAAACATGATCCGGTAATTTCATTATTTCATCTTTCTTTTTTTTATCTTTTAATAATGATCTAAATTTCAGATTCTCTGGTAAATAATTAAAAGCTGTATTATAGTTGTGATTTCCCATTGCTAAACCTTCAAAACCAGATTCTAATCCTAATTGGTCTACATATCTTAAACAATGTTTTGTTAATTTTTCTAAAGATTTTTTTGATAATGGGTTCATTGAACTTGACAACTCTAATGAGTTTACTGCTTGAACAGCTCTATTTTCTAAATTTGCTCCAGCATGGACTAATAACATTCCAACTCTTCTTTTTTTCCTATTCAAAATATTATTGCTTTTTGATAAAACAGCTTTTTGATAAATTCCAACAATTATTGTTCCTTGATCCAATTGATAAAATGGAACAGAATCTTCATTTCCTATTTCATCTCCATTATCTTCATTAAGAATATTTACAGCGATACAACATCCTCCATTATTTCCAAAACTTACATCTCTTGCTAATAATTCTTCAACTTGACAACTATATTCTGCTTCTGCAACATTTTTTATTCTTGTAGAAATTAAATTAGGATCTTCAATTTCTGAAACATGACTTCTTAAATTATGTATTTTCATAGTATCAAAATCTTGAACAGTTACATAAGTATAATCATTTAAAACTGCTTCACCATTTCCATTTTCAAAAGTATTAAATAATCTCTTAAAAAATTTATTTTTAATAGAATGAGGGTCCATAAGTTCTCTCAGAGATGTTAATGTATCTTTTAATTTACCTTCATATTCAATTTTTTCTGTATTTTGCCAATTGTTATAACATGATAATAAATTTACTTCATTAAGTCTTTTTTCTACTTTTGATTCTAAATCTTTTTCAAATATATCTCTATCACTTTCTACTAATGATGGAAGAATTTGATCAATTATTGCTTTTCTTTCACTATCATCCATAAAAAAATAATCATGAGCAAATTCTATTGTTCCTTCTAATTCTTCTAAAACTTCTATATATCTTTCTTCAGATTCTTCTGATAAAGCATAACCAAATAAATCATTTACAAATTCAATATAATCTTTTTCCCAATATTTTTGAACTAATCTTTCATAATTTAGATGAGTATATTCTTCAGTAAAATATTCAAATGCCATATAACTTTTTTCTTTAAAATCATCAATTATTTCAAATGCTTCTATTAGATATGAATGAATTTTATCTTTTTTTAATTTAGCTTCTTTTTCTAATTTCAATCTCAAAGGTGTATCTTCAATTCCTGCATGCCATCTTTCTAGATCAATTCCATATTCTTCAGCATCATTTCTTAAAACCTTATTATGTTCCAATCTATCTCTTAAATTAGGATCTAAAATTGATACTGCATAAACTTGTCCATATGAAGAATGATTCACTAAAGTTTCCATTCTCCTAGCATTAGTTTTTGTGATAATACCTTCTCTTTCTAATCTAAGAATTTCTTCTAGAGATCTATCTAATAACTCTCCTTCTGAATATTTTTCCACTAGATCTCCTTCATACATAAACTTTTTTTTCTAGAATTCCTTTATAAATCTATCTAAAAATAAAAAAAGTGCCTAGGACATCTAAACCAAAGATATCCTAGACTTTACCTTAATCCTTTTTGGGGAAAGATCTAAGGGAACATGAATCTGAATCTATGCTTCAATTTTGGTAATAACCAGTGATTCTCTTGTTTCCATTCATCCATTGCTTCTTTCACTTCATCTTTACTTGCATCTTCATCTAATCCAAGTAATTCTCTAACTTCTTCTTGTCTTGTTTCTTTAGCAATTTCCAGGACTTCTTGATCACTTAGGTCCTCATCCAAATCTAAAACTTCTTTGATTCTTTCAATTTTTTGAGTTTTCAAAGCTTCTTCAAGTTCATCTTCAGTTTCTACTCCTAGCATTTCCATTAGATCTTCTTGTCTATCTTCAATTTCATTTTCAATAGCTTCTAATAGATCTCCAATACTATCATCTTCACTAAGTTCATACTTATCCATTAGTTGTTCAATGACCCATTTTACTGGATGAAGTGGAAATTTATTTTCTCTTGTTTCTTCTTCAACTACTACTTCTATTCCTTCTGTACTAGTCTCTTCTGCTGCCATTACACCTGTTGTACTTAATACAACTAGAGCCAGCAACAATATTGCCCATATTTTTTTCATTTTTTCATACCTCCGTAGATCCACAAACCTTAAAAGCTTTGGATCTAAACTTTCAAAAGCAGAAACAGCATATAATAGGTCCTTGAAAACTGCTGTAATAAGCCGTAAAACGATGAAACAACTTGAAACCACATTCAAAAACATTGTAATGATTCTCTGTTTTATTTACTTTGGAATTTCAGTTTTACTCTTTGTATTTTTCTTAATTACTTACATAAATGGTGGTCAAATATTTTTATTCAAGAGATTACTTCCTCAAGATGGAGCTCTAATTATGTTAACTTGGTTATCTGGTTTTTTGGCAATTATTTCTGCTTTTGGAAGCATCACAAGTTTCCTTGCAGGTGTTGCTTTAATGAGATCTAGTCAGAAAGTTATAGTAACTGAAGCAGTAAAAGAGACTGAAAAAAAGGTTGAAGAGAAGCATGAAAACAAAGTAGATTCTGATGTTTTACTACCAGATGAAAAGAAAGTAATTGAAGTTTTGGAAAACAACAATGGCTACATGACTCAAAGAGATTTGGTTATTGAGTCTAAATTTTCTAAGGTTAAGGTTCATAGATTATTGAAGAATCTTGAAGCAAAGAAAATAATCTCTAAATATGCTTTTGGAATGACCAACAGAATTAGGCTTGAAAAGAAGGTAAAAGAATAATCCTTTTATATTATTATTAATTATTTATACTTATGAAAATTACATTATGTGGTAGAATTGGTTCTGGAAAATCTGTTGTAGCAAAGGCTATAGCTAAAGACTTAAATTTAAAACATTATTCTACAGGTGATTTGATGCGTGAGCTTGCAAAGGAAAGAGGTTACACTATTGAGGATTTCATGAAAATAAGACCTGATGACATTGACCATCAAGTTGATTCAAGAACTAAAAAGATTGGTGAAGATGAAGACAATTTTATATTTGACAGCAAATTAGCATTTAATTTTATTCCAGATGCGATTAAGATTTTTTTGGATGTAACTTATGAAGAAGCTGCTAAAAGAATTTTCAATGATCAAAGGAGTTCAGAAGCTCCAGCATCTTCACCAGAAGAATTAGCTGAAAGAAATAAAGAGAGATGGGAAGTAGACAGAAAAAAGTACCAAAAATTATACAATGTTGATATTGACGATAAAAATCATTATGATATTTACATTAAAACTACAGGAAAACCTTTAGATGAAGTCATCCAAGAAGTTAAACGAGCTATACTCTCATTTTCAGAAAAACAAGAAAACAATTGATGAGAGGCTTTCTGAATTCAAAGCAAAGAAAACTGATAGAGAGATCTTTTTTGAACTCTGCTTTTGTATACTGGCTGCAAACACTTCTTCAAAAATGGCTTCAAGAGTTGTTGAAGGTGCAGATAATATTCTAATTGAATCTAGCTATGAAGAATTAAATAAAAGATTAAAAGAATTAAGTTGCAGATTTTATAACAGAAGATCTGAATACATCTTTTATGCTAGAAATGTTCCAATAAAATTTGACAGAGAATATTTAGTAAAAAATATCAAAGGTTTGGGTTACAAAGAATCTTCTCATTTTCTCAGAAATATTGGTTTTTCAGATTATGCTATTTTAGATAAACATATTTTGAGATCTTTACATGAATTTAGAGTTATTGATGAACTTCCTAAATCCTTGAACAGAAAAAGATATTTAGAGATTGAAGAAAAGATGAAAATTTGGTCCAAAGAGATAAATATTCCTATGAACGAACTTGATTTGGTACTTTGGTCTAGAAAAACAGGTGAAGTTTTAAAGTAATTTTTGAAAAATTTTCAAAAAATCTTAACTAACCTTTTTTAATTTGAATTTCTCAAAACATTTATGGTGATAAAAATGATAGAAATATGGATACATCTTTTTGGAAAACCTGAATGGGAAATGGACTTAGAAAAGGCTAAAGCTAAGGATTTTGAAGAACTTGGAAAAAAATTATTTGATAGATTAAAATGGGTCAGTCAAATTATTCTTAAATTAGAAGCTAATAATTGGGAAAGATCTGCAGGTCTTTATGATATACATTATTACAAAGAAACAACTTTAAAGAAAGCGAAATCTGAGCTAAAGAAAAATGGAATTTGTGAGAAGGAGGTAAATATTGAAGAAGTTAAATGGGAATAAAACATAAGATTTATATATAAGTTCATACAACTATATATATAAGATTATATAGGTAAAAATGGAATTGACAAAAATAATACATTATCCTAACTTAAAGACCATCATTATGGTAGAGAACACAATAAAAAATGCAAATGATCTCATTTCAAGAGAAGAGTTAAAGAAAATGCTTCCAAAAAAAATTATGCATCAAACTCTTAATTTAATTCTTGAATATTTAGAGGATAGTGGAAAGATTCTTGATGGTAGAAAGGGAATTCTTTGGATACACAATCCTAGCCCTAAATTGCATAAAGCAATTGAAGAAGGCACTGAGATATGAAATGGAAAGATAAAGATATTAGGATTATATTATCTACTGATGCAAAAAAAGAATATAATAAACTTAATATCATTATTTTAAATTCTGTTAAACAAAAAATTAATTTTCTTAAGAAAGATCCAGAATATGGTATACACATTTCTAAAAATAAAATTCCTAAAGATTATATTTTTAAGTTTGGTGTAAACAATGTTTGGAAATTAAATCTTATTGATGGGTGGAGATTAATATATACAATTGAAGGTAATAATTCTGAGATTCTTATTTTTATTTTAAATATATTTAATCACAAAAAATATAATAAAAAATTCAATTACAAATAATTTCACACACCATAAGGATTCCCTTTCTTCCTCAAATTCTCAATAATTTCTTTCATTTTATCTGTAGCTCCTGATTCTTTACAAACTTCTTCTCTAGTTTCTAACAATTTCAAATCAACTTTATACGGACAAACAACTTTACAATTATTACACAGAGAACACATGTAAAACATTTTATTATACACTTCTTTATTTTGCAGAATTGCAAATCCTCTTGGGGAAACACTTTCTCTTTTCAGCACTCTAAATACTGGACAGACTTCTTTACACAATCCACATTCTATACATTTAATCAATTAAAACACCTCTGTTAAATATTCTTGCTGGATCATACTGATTTTTCAAAACTTCCAACTGTTCTTGAACTTTTTTAGGAATATGCATTTTCTTTTTTATTCCCATTGGATAATCTCCTTTTAATTCTCCATTTAATCTTTTCACAATTTGATACATTTCTTCAGGCAACTTTGAATAATCTCTAAAACAAGGATGTATAATTCCCATTTTCAAATATCCAAAGCTTGGCACATTATTTTTTCTCAACCAGTACAAAAATTTAGACATATTTTCCATAGAAACTTTCACATCTTCTTTTAATCCATATCTTCTATTCACTAAAATATGTTGTAAACTTCTTTTCATTTCATTTATTTTATTTATTTCATCTCTATTATTTATCAGGCCAGATTCATCTTTATATTCAACAATCAAATGCATTTCTCCACCAAGTTCAATTAAATTTGAACAGAATTCATCTAAATAATAAATTTCTAAAACATTTTGATCATTTTCCATTTCTTTTATTTTCTCAAACAATGCTCTTAGAGTATTAAACTTAAAAATTGACACAGTTTTTATCATAGGTTTTGTCAAAACTTTCAACTTCACTCTACAAACAATTCCCATTATTCCTTCAGTTCCAATAAATGATCTAGCTCCTCCTGTTCCTAGATCCAAAACTTTTGCAGTTCCATCTACAGCTTTAATTTCCAAAATCCAATCTTGCATTTTCCCATAATAAGTTTCCAACCCTAAACAATTAGTTGCCAACATTCCTCCAATGGTACAAACTTCAGATTCTAAAGGTACTATAGGGAAAAACTTTTTCATTTTTTTCAATTCTTTATTCAAATCATCTAAAACCATTCCTGCTTCGACAACAACATAATCACTTCCAACTTCAACAATTTGATTCATTTTAGACATATCTACTACAATAGAATTTGCTGGTACACATCCTCCAAAGTTACTAGTTCCTGCTCCCCTCACTGTTAAGATATCACTTGCTCGTCTAGCATAATGCACTAACTGATGCACTTCTTCAAATGTTTTCGGCCAAACTACAGCTTTACAAACTCCTTCATACTCAGAAGCATCTCTTGCATATATTGTTTTATCAATTTCATTCAACGACATTCTATTCTTTGGAAAAATATCTGCTAACTTCATAACAACACCTCTGAGAATTCTAAAACTTTAACTCCTCTTCTATTATTTTTCTTCAAAAACATATAACAATCAGGTGACATACAAACCAGTTTATCTGTTTTCACACTTTTCAAAACTTCATCTGCCATTTTTTGTGCCACTCCTTCAGACACACATTCTAAACTTTTCCCACAGCACAAACTTTTCTCTTTATTGAATTCTAATTCTTCAACTCGAACTCTAATTTCATTTAAAATTTTTCTAGGATTATCATAAAGTTCTTGATACTTTTCAGGATTACAAGCATCATAAAAAGTAACTTCTTCTCCTTCTAAATTTTTCTCTAATTTTTCAATATTATCTAAAATGATTTCAGATATGTGCACAATTTCAACATCTTCATAATATTTTTTAAACATTGTATAACATTTTTGGCAAGAACAAATTATTTTTGTAACTTTTTGATTTTTAAAACTACTTGAATTTTTTGACTTCAAATTTTTAAAATCATCTTTAAATCCTAACTCTAAAGCTGGAGCACCACAACAAACTTCTAATTCTTTTAACTTTACATACTCAATTCCAAGTACAGTTAACAACTGTTCATGTCTTCTTTGAATATCTTTTTGTAAGAATTTTGCAGAACAACCTGGAAAATACAAAGTCTTCCCTCTCCATTTATCAAAAAAAGCCATTCTTTTCAAATAATACATAAGATTTATAAGGATTTATATAGACAAAGTTAATCTTATAAGGGGTTATATCGAAGGATATAAATCTTTAAATAAACTATTTGGAAAAATACTATTAAATACATGGAGGATTTATAATGGTTAGACTAAAAACTTGGAAATATATGACATATATATTACTTTTAATTATAATTATTGGACTATACTCCTATGGCCTTCCAAGCTTTTCAGGTGTCAGTGCTTCTGCTGATTCTTCTGAAGTAGCAAGTACTGCTGTAAGTTATATTAATACTGAACTTTTAGCTGGTGGCTTAGGTGAAGCAGAATTAGTTTCTGTAACTGAAGAAAATGGACTTTACAAATTAGATTTGGAAATTACTTATTCAAATGGGTTAACTGAAGATTATACTTCTTATGTAACTTTAGATGGTGAAGTTTTATTCCCTACTGCAATTGAAATGGAAACATCAGAAGTTGTAGATGATACAACAGATGACACTACTGATGATACTGTAGATGATTCAACTACTGGTATTGTAGCAGACTTTGATACATCTGGTGATCCTAGTAAAGGTGCAGAAAATCCTGAATTAACAATTATTGAATTCTCAGACTTTGAATGTCCTTATTGTGAAAGAGGATATTGGACAATGGAACTTATCATGGAAGAATATGGTGACAGAGTTAATTTAGTTTTCAAAAATTATCCTTTGTCATTCCACGCAAATGCTCAAGAAGCTGCTGAAGCATCTGAGTGTGCATTTGATCAAGGTTTGTTCTGGGAATATCATGACGCATTATTCGAAAACCAAGATAGTATTAGTTCAGAATATTTTGTAACTCTTGCTGAAGAATTAGGTTTAGATATGGATACATTCAATTCATGTTTAGAATCTGGTGAGAAAACAGCTTCAGTTACAGAAGACATGGCTGCAGCTTCTTCATTAGGAATTACTGGAACTCCTAGTTTCTTGGTTGGAGACGAGTTAGTTGTTGGTGCACAATCTTTTGACACCATTGCAGGAATTATTGATGCACAATTAGCTTAAATTTTTTTTATTTTTTATTTATTATTCTAATAACTTTTATAAAACTCCAAACCATACAAGAATACTATGAAAAAGTTCTGGCCTTTACCCAAAGTAAAAAAATTAATACCTAAACCTAAACATAAAAGAGGTTTTGCTAGAAACCACAAAGATAACAGATTTCATGCTGGAGTTGATATCCTTGCTCCTTTTTCTTCAGACATTCATTCTATTGAGGAGGGTATAGTAAAAAATATTTTTTTATTTACTTATCCAAAATTAGACAAACATTACAAATATGAAAAAACTTATGCTATTGCTATTCAACATAAAGATGGGAACTATGCTCTTTATTGTGAAATTCAAAAACCCAAATTAAAAATTGGAAAAAAGGTAAAAGCTGGACAAAAGATTGCTAAGGTTGGAAGAATATTTGCAAACAAACCAAAACACACTATGCTTCATTTTGAATATCACAGTAAACTTCCTAAGAAAACTACAAAATGGTATGCAGGTAAAAAACCTAAAGGTTTATTGAATCCCACAAAATATTTGAAATCTTGTAAGAAATAAATTTTAGACAGACCTTACCACAGAACTAGAACTCTTGCTTACTGACTTTCTAAAATACATTCAATACCTTCAGAACTATAACCTTCTGGACAAATACAAAAATTATTAGGTGAACCTTCTGCATCAAAATCCCATTCTCCACCTGACTCTAAACATTCTCCATAATATCTATAACTATATTTTATATCATGATTTTCCTCACTAAACACACTATCACAAGCCATTAAAACAGGCGTAACAATATAATCTTGACAAAGACTTTCATCTTCTGTAGCATAAATTAATTGCACATAACAATCTTCTTTATATGTTTCATCTACAGTAATTTCACAATAGCTTACATCTTCTTCAACTTCAGCCATATATTTATAACATCTATCAAATTCTTCTTCTTCAGTTTCACATCCATTACCACACAAATATCCTCTCAACAATTCTGAATCACAATCTAATGGGATATAAATTTCATAATCCATTTCTGAGAAATCATAAGTATTTGTATAGGAATCGTATAAAGCTACACCTTCAATTGAACAATATTCATTTTCTTGATAATCAAAACTTAATTCCCAAATATAATATTCTCCTGTATTAATTAAATTCTTTTCATAATCAAATAGTTCCGGTTTACACATATCATTAACACTTGATCCAAAATGTCCATCTAAATGATCTATTCCATTAAAGTCTTCATAATAATCTCCAATAAACAACATTTCTTCAGTTTCATAAATACAACCAGAAGGACAATCCATTCCTTCACCACTTTTAACTAAAACATAATGTAATTCAACTCCATCAACTATATATTCTTCATCTGAACATTCTTTTATACTTTCCCAACCTAATTCTTCAATTATCATTTGAGCTTTATCAGAACATCCTTCTATAGAAACTTCTAAATTTGAACATGCAACAATACTTAATAATATTATAAACAAAATAATTAATTTAACTTTCATATCTTTTTATTGTTTTTCTAAGATTATAAATCTATCTAAACCAAACCTTTATATATCACTTCTAAAATTTCCATTTTATGGAAAATAATAATGATTTAGGAAATATAATTTTAGGAACTTCTTTAGTTGTAATACCTCATGCAGCTTGTTTTAGTTTAGGTGCATTTAAAGGTTCTATGAATGCAAAAGGAATTGATCTTGATATTCCTTTTACTTATCTTTTGGCTTCAAATGTTGGTGGTACAAGTCTTGGTAGAGTTTTATTAAGAGAACCGTATGATTCTAAAATGGGAGTAGCTTCAAAAGGTGCTTTATTAGGAGCTGTTGCAGCACCAATAGAATATGTTGTTGGTTATGGTATTGGTTACTGGGGACATAAAATTATAGAAACTGTTTTTTTCTAAAATCACTTACTCAAATTCCCAATATACACATGTTTCACACCTTCAATATTTTTAATTCTTTTAATCACATGTTGCAAATGGTCTATACTTCCTGTTTCCATGCTAAAACTACATTCTGTCATTTCTTTACCTAAAGGTTTCGCATGCGCAGATTTTATTGGAGTATTAATTGCCAACAAATTATTTAAAATTTCAGCAACCAAACCAATTCTTTCCAGAGCATCTACTTTTATTTCTACAATACTTTCAATATTATCCATCCATCTTACATTTACTCTTTTTCTTCTACCAAATCCTTTCAATCCTTTCAGATATGGGCAACCAATTTTATGTATAGAAACTTTTTGAGTTTTTGTTGAATAACCAATTATATCATCTCCTGGTATTGGTCTACAACATTTAGATAATTTTATTTCAGGTTTAATCATATTATCTACATCAATAATCCAAGCTTCAAGTTCTTTCTTAACATCTTTTGTTTTATTAAAACTTTTCACAGGAATATTTTGTGTTGCTCTAATATACTGTTTAATTTTTGTTCTTGCTTTTGAAGTATGTACTATTTTTAACCAATCTCTTGACGGTTTCTGTGTTTTAGAAGTAATAATTTCAACAAGATCTCCATTTGCTAATTTCCATCTTAAAGGTACAAAATGTCCATTTACTTTTGCAGCAATACATTTTTCTCCTAACTCTGAGTGTACAGAGAATGCAAAATCTAAGATTGTTGCTCCTTTTGGCAACTCAATAACTCTTCCTCTTGGTGTAAAAGTAAAAATTTCATCTTCAAAGAAATCAATATGTAGGAGATTCATAAACTCTTTAGCATCATCAGATTCTTTTTGCCACTCATCAACTTGCATCATCCAATTTAATTTTTTATCAAATTTTTGATCAGCTTTTATTCCTTTATACTTCCAGTGTGCAGCAATTCCTACTTCTGCAACTTTATGCATATCATCAGTTCTAATTTGTATTTCTACAGGCCTTCTTGTAGGTCCAATTACAATTGTATGCAAAGATTGATATCCATTAGATTTAGGGTTAGCAATATAATCATCAAACTCTCTTGGTATTGGTGTCCATAGGTTATGAATAATTCCTAAGATTTCATAACAATGTCTAATTTCTTTTGTAATAATTCTAATAGCTCTTAGATCATAAATATCTTCAAATGAAAGATTTTTTCTTTTCATTTTTCTATGAATACTATAGATATGTTTTGGTCTACCAAAAAGTTTGTAAGGTATTTTACTTGTTTTAATTTCTTTATTTAAAATTTGTTTAATTTTATCAACTTCTTTTTCTCTATATTTTTGTCCTAATTTTAATTTTTCTTGGATTTCTATAAATGATTTAGGATTCAATTGTCTAAATGCACTTTCTTCTAACTCCCATTTTATTTTTGCAATACCTAGTTTGTGTGCAATTGGTGCATAAATATCCAAAGCATCACTTGCAATTCTTCTTCTTTTTTCTTCTCTAAAAACATCAATGGTTGACATATTATGTGCTCGATCAGCAAGTTTAATCAGAATAACTCTAATATCTTTTATTGATGCAAGGATAACTTTTCTTATTGATTCTGCATGTCTTTCTTCTTTAGACATATTTTTCAGTTGTGTAATTTTAGTCACACCTTCAACCATATTAGCAATATTTTTTCCAAATTCTTTTTCTAAATCTTCTTTAGTTACTTCTGTATCTTCAATAACATCATGTAGAAGTCCAGCTGAAATTGTTTGAGAATCTAATTTTAAATCAGTCAATCTAATAGCTGTATTTAATGGATGTTCAATATAATTTTCACCAGTAGCTCTTTTTTGACCTTCATGTGCTCTTTCTGCAAAATCATATGCTCTCTTAATTAGAGAAATTTCTTTACCTCCTAAATAAGGTTTGACCTGCTTTATTAGGTCTGAGATTTGCATATATGTATAATATTTAAAAGATTTATATAATATGAGGTTAAGAATAATTTAACTCATTCTTCAATTTTTTTCACAACTTTCCTAATAATTTTCTTCATTTTCTGTAATTCTACATAGAATTCAAATGCTACTACTGCTTTTTGACCTAAAAATTCTCTCATTGCTACCATACTAAAAGTAAAACCTGATCCACCATCCATTCTTAATTCATCATCTATTCTAGCTGCATTTGATAAGAACCATTCTAAATATTCAACTCTTCTAATAACAATATTTGCATTTAAAGTTCTCATCCTAGATTGCTCTAATCTATGAACTTTTTTGAAATCCTCTACTAGTGGACCTTTTTTCATCCTAGCAACTTTTAAGAATGCATTTACTATAACTTTGAATCTTCTTTTAACTTCTCTACTATTTTGCAAACCCTCAAGTCCTTTAATTAAATTTTGTAACTTTGCAGAACTTTCAAAGAACTCATAATACAAATCTCTTCCAATTTTATTTTCAATTTCAGAATTATTATTCATAATACTTACTACTTCACTTATTCTTCTATAAATTCTAAAATATTTTTGTAATTCATTTGATGTCATTAATCTATCTAAGAAAGTTGCAACACTAATTTTTCTTGAGAAGAATGCTCTTTTTGCAGGAATTCTCATTTTACTTAATTCTGCTTTTATTAATTTTAATTGTTCATCTAATTCAGTTAATTCTTCAACAACATTAATTTGTCTTCCTGGTCCTATATATCCTGGAGGTTTTCCTGGTGTTGGTGTAGGTCCCGGAGTTGGAGTCGGTGTCGGTCCTGGAGTTGGTGTTGGTCCCGGAGTTGGTGTTGGTCCTGGATTTGGTGTTGGTCCCGGAGTTGGTGTTGGTCCTGG